>CAIPFY010000403.1 GCA_903864435.1 uncultured Chloroflexota bacterium
ACCCCAACCCCTCTCCCAACCGCTGAGTACAGCTCGGAGAGGGGGCAAGAGTCCCCACCCCTAGCCCCTCCCCATACATGGCGGAGGGGAACAAGAGGGAAGAATTCAGATACCCTTCCCCCGTCTTTCCCCCTCAGCCCCATGTATGGGGATGACCTTACCCCAGTTTGGCGGACACAAAAAATGTCCGATAGACTGAGAGTAAGGAGTGAGGCATGGGATACAGAAAGTACACGGCAGAATTCAAACGGGAAGTGCTGGCGATGGCAGCGGAAGGCAGCCGCAGCATCGCCCAACTTGAGCGTGACCTGGACATCACGTCGGGGCTGATCTACAAGTGGCAGCAGCGGTATCGGGTGCAGGATGAGCAGCTTGAGCCGAGCGCCGAGCGGGCCGAGCAGGCGGAGCTGCGACGATTGAAGCGCGAGCTGGAGATCGTCAAGCAGGAGCGGGACATCTTAAAAAAAGCCATTCAGGTGTTCTCGCGGGGGGAGTCGTGAATCGCTACCAGTTCATCGCCGCGCAGCGGACAGTCTACCCCGTTCGCCGGTTGTGTGCCGTGCTGCGGGTGTCGGTGAGCGGGTACTATGAATGGCTGAAGCGGACGCCGAGTCGGCGGACGGAAGCGAATGAAGCGCTGGCAGCGCGGATTCGGGCGGTGCATGAGGCGAGTCGCCAGACATATGGCTACCTGCGGGTGCATGCGGAACTGCGGGCGCACGGGGAGCAGGTGGGGAAGCATCGGGTGGCGCGCCTGATGGGGCAAATGGGCTTAGTCACCAAAGGGCGGCGGCGCTTCAAAACCACTACCCAGCGTGACGAGAAGCATCGTCATGCGCCAAACGTGCTGCTGGGCAATTTCAGCGCCACCCAGCCCAATGAAAAATGGTTGTCCGACATCACCTACATCGCGACCCAAGAGGGGTGGCTGTATCTGGCAGGCATTCAGGATGCGTTTTCACGGCGGATTGTCGGCTGGTCAATGAGTGAACGCCCAACCAAAGCGCTGGTCTGTGACGCCTGGAAGCTGGCCATTGGCCAGCACGGTGTGCCTCGGCTGCATCATTCCGACCAAGGCAGCCAGTACACCAGCGACGACTATCTACGCCTGCTGGAGCAAGACCAGGTGATCCTCAGCATGAGCGATGTCGGGCGCTGCTATGACAACGCCATGCAGGAAAGTTTCTGGGGAACCCTGAAAACCGAATGTGCCGACCGTCCCTTCCCGTCACGGGCAGCGGCACGCCAAGCGATCTTCGAGTACATCGAAGTGTGGTACAACCGTCAGCGGCGACATTCCGCACTGGGCTATCTCAGCCCTGCTGCCTTCGAGCAGCTTGCCCGCCTCTGACATTCTGTCCGTCCGTTCAATCGGGGTAAGGTCAGGATAAGGGGACGGGGGATAGGGGACTCTCTTACCCCTCAAACATATCCTTCATGAAGGTTTGCGGGGTGGGGTCGTCTTTCACGCGCTCGGCCTGCTTGAAGGTGGCCTGCGACAGCGGCATATTCACGCCCACCCCGCGCAGCAAATCGGCAATCGTCAGGATTTGCACCTTCGGAAAGTCCCGCCCCCACCCCGGCGAATGATAAAATCCGGCGCTGACCGCCTCCGTCAGCATGTCGCGGGTGGGGTCTTCGAGGGTGACGAAAATGCCCATCGCGGCACTCTCGCGTTCCAGCGTGCCTTTCAGATCGCGCACATCCCCGCTTTTCACATGCCCGCTTTTGACCTGCACCAGCGCCCGTTTGGGCTTGCCCGTTTTGTCGTCAATGAAGGTAATCACGCCGTCAATGCCCTTGTCGCTGCCCTTTTTGCCGCTGCGCTTGCCCGCGTCCCCGCCCAGAGGCCGCGCCCGCACCAGCGACAGCGCCCACCACTGGAACTGGTAGCGGTCATCCTGCGCCAGTTGCCGCGCCGCGCCCACATCCCCCGGCTCACCGATCACACGGTAATCGCGTCCGGCTTCCAGTTCAAACATATCCTTCAGGCGGTACTTTTGCAGGGCGATGCTCAGATGGGTGATGTCGATTCCCAGCCATTTGCGCCCCAACTTTTGCGCGGCGGCGATGGCGGTGCCGCAGCCGCAGAACGGGTCGAGGATGACATCGCCGGGGTTGCTGCTGGCACTGACGATGCGTTCGAGCAGCGCAACGGGCTTCTGCGTGGGGTAGTTCAGGCGCTCGGTGGCTAGAGCACCTATAGGAGATATATCAGTCCAAATATCTTGTACGGTGATACCTTGCATGTCATCTGCTAATTGTACGAGGCGCGGCATACCCGTTTGACGATGAATCAATTTGCCTTGTGATGCAAACTCTCGCATATTTTGCTTTGAATAAGCCCAATAACGCCCCTCGTAGGGTTTAACCATCTTGTATTCCCAGCCATCAATAGGTACTTTGTATTCCTCTGCCAAATCAGCAATCCAACGCTCCCCTTTTTGATTACGTCGCTTTACAGGCCATTCATAAGAGGTATCACCACCCGGTTTCGCTGCTGTAACGTCTGTTTCTTTGTATTTTTTCCCGTCAATGTCTTCGTGCCGATATTCAGAACCTACATAACTATCATTATAGGGAACAAAGAGAGTATTCCATCGCCAAGTATCACTTTTGCTGTAGAATAGAATTACATCATGGATGCGTCCGAATTGCTTACTACCTTGTTTGGCATCATTGTGTGCGCTACTTCGTTTCCATATAATCTCGTTTCGGAAGTTTTCCCCACCAAAGATGCTATCCAGAATCACTTTCAGGTAATGGCTTGCCGTCGGGTCGCAATGCAGGTACAGGCTGCCCGTCGGCTTCAAGACGCGGTGCAGTTCCACCAGCCGCGCCGCCATCATCACGAGGTAGGCCAGCATCTGGTTCGTGCCCACAATCGTCCGCAGCGCCCCGATGGTGGCGCTCACCCGTTCCGGCGCGCCCGTCACCAGTTCGTGATAGGTGCGTTCGGCGGCTGGCCCCCAGTGCCATGTGTCCTCGAAGGCCACGATCTGCGCGTCGCTCTCCGCGCCGCTTTCATCCTTGAACAGCACATTGTAGTTGCGGCTACTGTTGAAAGGCGGGTCGAGGTAGATCAAATCCACGCACTCGTTAGTGAAATAATCGCGGTTGCGGAGAATGGTCAGGTTGTCGCCATAGTAGAGCGTGTTGTCGGGCACGGTTGCGGCCTCCAGTGGGGGCATGTATGAATGCGGCTATTATAGCACGGGCGAGCGAAAGAATCCCCTATCCCCCAACCCCTTTCCCCAACCATAGTGCAAGGGGGGAAATGCGCCCTCACCCCCGACCCCTCTCCAACACGCGGAGTACCGCTTTGGAGAGGGGTGAAAGAGTCTGCTGCTTGC
>CAIPFY010000404.1 GCA_903864435.1 uncultured Chloroflexota bacterium
AATTCAGTCTGATAACCGGGGGTATCCGCCGTCGAAATCACCGCTTGCCAGCGCATAGCAAACAACGAAAACCGCGTGATCCCCTGACAGCGTGCTACATGCTGCCCCGGAACCGCTGCGCCCGAAAGAGTCTGGTCACTATTATCGCCACACCACAACGGAGCCACACTGCACACGGTATCCGGCTGTGCTTGATAGAAAGCAAGTACATCGCAGGCTGGAACGGTGGATTCGTACAGCCATTCATCCACGCCATAGGCGGCGCTGCTGTGCGTGGCTTCAGTTAGATTGGCAGGCACGGGCGGCGCGGGGGGAAGCAAAATCGCCACCAGCACCCCCAACACCTGCGTTCCCACGAATAACGCGAAAACCAGCGCGGCGATGCCAATGGCGATGAGTTTAAGCGGTACAGGCCGCGCCGTCACCGTCCCTGCATCTGGCGGCACATCACCCGCAGGCACAGAATTATCGCTGCCAGTTCTGGTCATACTCCACCACAACCGAACCCACGTACTCTTTAATGCCGGGTTGGATATTCACGCGGGTATACTGCGTAATCTGGAAACCGGAACGATCAAACAGGCAGGCGAAGTAATAGGGGATCACATCCGGCACGCCGCGATCATAATCCGGGTAATTGCCCGCCTGCGGGAAGCGTTTACACGTTTCTTCGCTGTTGCCGTAAAACTGGTTCATTTTCTGCTGGTAAAAGGCGCTCACATCTTCGGCAGTGGCGTTCTTAATCTCAAACACCACGCTGCGCGACACATCCGAGCGATTCGCCACACCCACCTGAACAGCACCCGGATAAGCCTCCAGATCAAGCGGCACCTGATGCGCCGCACGATCCAGATAGAACAGCACGATACCACCCACAACCAGCACCACCCCCAGCAGCGCCGCGAGTGTGCCTACGCGAATGATAGAGATATTGCCATCCCGACCAAATATACCCATTATTGTGCCTCCAGCATGGCTTGCATAATCTCCACATCTTCGGACACAGCATAGCCGTAAGGCGTTGGCGCAAACCGCCGCGCCACTTCCTGCCAGTATGGCAGACCTTCCCGAAGTACCGCTTCATCCGGCGGATTGCCGCCCATCCGGTGAAGCAAATAGGCTTTCAACGCGGCACGTTGCGGCTCATCCGTACTCACCGCTTCCAGAGCCGTCCGCGCCGCCGGAAAATCGCCCTGCCGGTAATATGCTTCGCCCAGATCAATGTGAACGATAAAGGGCGCTCCCGCTTCCAGCGCACGTTTAATTTCCTGTGCCGCCGCCGCATACTGCCCCTTTATGAGCAGTGTACGACCAAAGCCATAACGGGGAAAGTGGTCATTTGGTCGAATCGCTATAGCTTTTTTGACAACTTCTTCACTTTCATCCAGCCGCCCTAATTGCCGGTACGTGTTGCCGAGCAGCGTAAACACGTTCGCGTCAGCCTTATCTTCCGCGACGGCTTTTTCGAGAATTGTTCGGGCGGCCTCGAAATCTTCTTCCAGATAGTGCCGTTGCGCCAGCGTGTAAGCCGTCACCATCGTCCGATTCGCCCACATGAAAATAATCTGCGTGCCGAACAGCAGGCCGATAAACCCGATCAACGCGGGCTGCCGCACCTGTTCAGGCCCAAACCGCATCACCAGCAGCGAACCGATCAGGAGCGCAATCGCCATCAAAAAGGCGACCCGCGCAGACCGTTCCCAGCTAAAAAAGGTGCGGAGGACATAATTTGAAAGCCGTCCCATACATCCCCCTAACCAATCGTGGCTGAATCGGCATCCGCCAGCGATTGACGAATGGCATCAATTTCATGACGTAGCGCCTGACCGTAAGCAGTGCCTTCGAGCGCGTTCAGTCCGCTTTCCCAGATGGCTAACCCATCGCGGGCGCTCATCATGCGGGCGGTGGCGCTCACCGCCTGCTGTGTTTTGCCAGCGGCGGCATAAGCCTGCGCCAGATGGTAAAACACGCGCACCCCGTACATCGCCGGCATGACGACCTGCGCCGCCCGTTCAAACGCCTGAAATGCCGCCTCACGGTGTCCCGAAAAATGCTCCGTAAAACCCAGTTCCGCCCAGACTATCGGCTGATTCGGGTCGAGTTCGGTGGCTTTCACCAGCGCCCGCGCCGCTTCCTCATAGGCCGCCTGTATGCGGTAGCCATTCGCTAGTGTGATGTACGAGCCAGAGTTATCCGGGTACAGGCGCACAGCACGGTCAGCCGTTGCCTGCGCTTTTCCCAGTTGTCCAGCATAGGCATAGGCACTGGTCAGCAGCATCAGCACATCCGCATTCTCTTTACCTTCCTCAATCGAACGTTCCAGCAGCGGAATCGCCTCTCGAAAATGGAAGGATTCGATCAGTCGGTAAGCCTCGCCGTAGCCCGATCCCATCGCCCGCGATTGGCGCAGCAGCAGTAACCCGATCACGCTGAACCACACAAAGAACATGACCGCCGCCATGCACAAACCCGCCAGCGCGATTTGAACGGCTGGAGACAGCGCCGCACCGATCACCCGCCCGGAAAGCAGTTCCACCAGCAGCCCGATGGCGAACACCATGCCGCCTAGCAACGCCAGCGTCGGCGCCGCCCGAATGACGAAAAGCCGGAATCGCACTCTCACGTTGACCGTCCCAATTTTGCCAGCGGCAGCGCCCCGGACATCAGTTCACCGGCCACATCCACATCCGTACCAATCACGGCACGCAGCGTCACGGCCTGTTCACTTTTGAGAATCGTCTGCCATTCTTCAAGGCCAGTTTGCAGTTTCTTCAAGGCAAGCAGTTGCTGTTCGGCCTGTCCGGTCTGCCCCAAGCGCACATACGCCCGTGCCAGATACAGGTGAATCAGCAGGCGGTGGCGGGAATCCTTCACCTTGAGCGCCAGCGCCTTTTCCAGATGTTCAGCTGCGGGAGCCGCTTCTTGCATCCGATCTTCGATCATGCCGAGATTGTAGAACGTCACCCAATCATCCGGCGCTAGGCGATTTGCTTTTTCGGCAGCATCCCGCGCTGCGGCATAATCGCGGCTCTGGAGATACACTTCGGCTAATCCGTTGTAGGCCAGCGGCGACTTCGGCTCTAACTCGGCCATTTTCTGATAATCGCGAACAGCCGGCTTCATTTTGCCCCACAGCCGATAAACCTCGGCGCGGAACCGGTAATGCTGGGCATTCTGGGGTTCAGCGCGGATCACGCCGTCCATGACTTTCGCCGCTTGATCGTACTCGCTCTTACGCAGGTGCTTGATCGCCTGACGATACTCAATCGGCGTCCGGCTGCGCCCCAACAGCGTCCCCGCGACAATCCAGCCCAACCCGCCGCCCACCAGCACCGCACTCCATGTGGGGATCACCGCGACAGCCAGCACAAACGCGATCACCGAGGGCAGCAGAATCGCCACCCAGCGCCCGCGTTCGTATGGGGGAAGGCGAACAATGATGATGACGACCACCCCGGCGATGAACACCAGCGAAATTGCCGTCTGAACCGGCTTCACCCAATCATATTGATTGACTATCGAGTTCAGGATCAAACTCGCTAGGCCGGTTATAACAAACCACGCGATAAATACCCGCGTCCCGGTTGGCCCCAAGAAAATTTGTATGCGTTGAACCAGATTTCCGATCATGAATGGCTGCGCCCGAAGCGCATGATTTCCTTCACAGGTGAACCGACACTCTAGCGGTCAAGTCTACCACAAGCACGCCACGTACCGGGGCAATCGTCAGGTGATTGGGTCGCCCAGTTCGATGTAGATGCGCTTGTTAATGCCGCCCTTGCTCTTGTAATCGCTGATGCGGATCGTCCCCACTTCGCGGGTGTTGGCGACGTGTGTCCCGCCATCGGCCTGCAAATCGAGACCAACAATCTCCACCGTGCGCACTTCGCTGATGCCTTCGGGCAGCAAATTGATCTTCGTCCGAATCAGATCGGGAATCGCAAAGGCTTCATCACGCGGGAGAATTTTCACCCGCACATCCCGCGCAGCCACGACTTCCGCGTTGATTCGCGCTTCGATCTCGCCCACCAGTTCCTTCTGTAAGCGTTCAAACTCAAAATCCATTCGCCCGGACAGTGGTTCCATATTACCGCCCGTCACGCTTGCGCCGTAATCCCGCCAGACCACACCGCAGAGGATGTGCATCGCGGTGTGGGTGCGCATCAGCTTATAGCGCCGTTCCCAGTCCAGAACGCCCTGCACCGCCGTCCCAACCGGGGGCAATTCGCCCTCGATGACATGCACGTTCCCGCGTTCCACCTTCACGACGGGCAAGGTCACGCCGCCCACCACCAGATGCCCCGCATCGTTCGGCTGCCCGCCGCCGCCGGGGTAAAAAGCGGTGCGATCCAACAACACACCACGCTTCTCGTCGTCGCAACCCGTAACCACCGCCTCGAAAGTACGAATACTACTGTCCAAATGATAGAGTAACGCCGTCATCTTCCCTCCTTAAACACGCGCCCGCATCCGTATCATCATCGGCTGTCCACCCACCGCACGCCAAAAGGCTTCGCCATCCGGGTTCCGAGCCGATACGTTCCAATCGAAAGACAGGATGCCATGCGTCGCAAACCACGCCCGTAAATCCTGCACCAGCGCCCTGCCGACTCCCAGCCGCCGGTATGCCGGTTCGACGTAAATATCGGCGAGGAAACCGCTTGGCTCCTGCGCGAACATATCCGGCATCAAATCCACAATCATGCCGAGTACATAGCCGACAGCGCGGCCTTGATCTTCGGCGATCAAGACGCGGGTGTGTGAATCGTTTAAGCGGCTGAGGATGTTCCGCGCATAGCGGTGTTCGCCACCAGCTGCGGCTCCCGGCAATTCTGAATCCAACAACTGATGATAGGCCACTAAATCCAGCCACATCATCCCGATTGCATCCCCATCATCGCGTGTCGCTTCACGAATTACGATTTCAGCCACAACCATGCCATCCAATCTGTCGAACCCTGTGACCGCCAAAAAGCCTGTTCCACCGCCGAATGCCCGATGATCCGCGCCGCAACCTGACGAATGCCCCGTCCGGCAAACCATTCTCGCAGCGCGATCAGCAAATCACGTCCGACGCGGTTCTCGCGGGCATGAGCATCTACATTCAATTCCAGCACCACGCCCACCCACTCCGGCAGCAAACCGGGGGGAGCCGGTTCAATCTGCCCGACGATATACCCCAACAACCTGCCTTCTTTCTCAAAGGCCAGCATCTGCACCGTTTCCGATTGTATCCACGCAGCGGCGGCAGACTGCCAGCGGGCAGGCGCATCGGTCGCCAACCGCAGGCGCGAATCAAACTGCTGCTGTAAAAGCCGGTTTTCGTGCCAGATGGCGGAGAGTGTCGGTAGGTCGGAATGAGAAGCAGGTCGGACGAATGTCATGGGTATCGGTCATATTCGGTCAAAACAGGATAGCACCGCCCCACACGCAAAGCAAGATGGTGCGGTAAAATCGCAATATGCAAGAAACTACCGAGTTTGCCATCCTCGAATTGCCAGACTGGATGCGGCAGGCACGCCGCCGCCTTGATCTGGCGCTGTTCATTGTGATCGGTCTGGGCATGATCGCCGCGTGGCCGTTCATACGCTCTCCACAGTTGCCCCGCACCAACGACACCGAGCATTACGTCTTTCGGGGAACCGATACGGCGCAGGCCATTCAGGAAGGGTTTCTGTACCCGCGCTGGTCAGCCAACGCGCTCGGCGGCTACGGCGCACCCATTCCCAACTATACGCCAACTGGCGCGGCCTACGCAGTCGGCGTACTCGAAACCATCCTCACCGATGACCCGCTGGCTGCCGTGCGCATCTTGTATGCGGGTTCGCTCATCATGGCGGGGCTGGCGGTCTACGCGCTCTGTCTCGCCCCACTCGGCGCAGCAAGCGCGATACTGGCGGCGGCGCTCTACGTGTTTAGCCCGCCGGTGGCGCTGGTCGCCCCGCACCTGCGCGGTGATCTGCCCGCCGTAATCGCCTCTGCCCTGCTGCCGCTGCTGCTGTGGTCATCCAACCGGATGCGCACTGTAGATCATCCATTTGACCTGTTCGTTGTGAGCATCACCACCGCCGCGCTCGGTTTTACAGCGCCCGCACATCTTCTCGTCGGCGTAACACTGGTCATCGTAACAAGCCTCTGGCAGCAAACGTCAGCCGGCAAACGCTTTCAGCTGCTGGCGGTCATACTGCTCGGAGTCTGCGTAGCCGGCTGTTTCTGGCTACCTGCCCTGCTCGAACAAAACGCTATTCAGTGGATTCCCACACTCATGCCTGCGCCGCTGCTCAACATAGGATTGCTCGACCTGCTGCGTCCGCTGCAACCGGTTGACCCGCAGGCGCTACTCCCCACCTTGCAGATGCCGGTAGGCTGGCTGCAACTCGGATTTGCGCTGCTCGGCAGCATCGGCCTGTTCCGTCGTCGCGCCCTCAAACGATGGTGCATCCCCTTCGCCGTCAGCCTGTTACCGCTAACTGCCGCGCTGCTCGTGTTCCCGCAGCAGTTTGGGCTGAGCAGCGCACTCTGCCTGTGCCTTGCGGTGATCGCGGGCTGTGCGCTCAGGCTGCGCGACACGCTGCCCCGGCGCACCCGCCGCCTGCTGCTGCCAACGCTGCTCATCCTGATCTGGATTGGCTCCAACCCGATCTGGTTGCTGCCGGTTACGGACGATGTATTCGGCAGTACCAACGCTGCCGCGCAGGTACAGTATGAGCAGCAAGGCTATGGAATTGCCGCGCTGCCAGCCGGTCAACCGGTGCCGGTATCGCTGCGCTGGCCGCAGTCGTTCAACCGCACACTCATCGAAGGCTATCAGTCTGGAAACGTGAACAAAATCGCGCCGGGACAGATCACCAGCAGCACACAAATCGGTCTGCTGACGCACGAAAGCCAGCAAGACCGCTTTCAGGTGCGGCGTGTGCTTGCGCCCGTCAGCCTGAACCTACTGACCGCCTATTTTCCGGGCTGGGTGGGACAGATGGACAACCGCACCATCACCCTGCGCCCGAACCTCGAAACCGGGCTGATTCAGATTGACATTCCCACCACACTCGAAAGCCGGGAACTGGTGGTGGGCTTGCGCAACACGCCAGAACAAAATGCGGGATGGGCGATCACCGCGCTTTCGGTGCTAGGACTCGGCCTGTTGCTCGCGCTGGAAATGCGCCGTTCGCGGCCTCACCCGCCCGAAATCGCGCTCCTCAGCGCCTCCGAAATCCGCCTGAACGGGCTGGTACTCCTCATCATCAGCGCCGCTACGCTGCTGGTGTCCTTCACGCCGCTGAACACCGCCCTCACCGCCCGCCCCGGCTACGGGCTGGACGGAAGCGTTCGCCTCCCCAACCGCACCGAAGCCGGCCTGAGCCTGATCGCCTATTCGCTCGACCGGAATCTCCTCCGGCGGGGCGATTCGCTCAATCTGGTTCTTTTCTGGCAGGCACAGCGCGTCATCACCAGCAATCTTCAGATCAGGTTGCGCCTGACGGACAACCAATCCGGCACTCACTGGCTGACAACGGATTTTCGCCATCCGGGTTACTACCCGACCAGCCGTTGGAATTCCAGCCAATACGTGCGTGATCCGTATCAAATCACCCTGCCGGATGACCTGCCGAACAGCAATTACCAGATCAACCTTGAAGTTGTGACCTGCACCCCGACCTGCATAGACGGGGTTCCGGTCACGTTCTTCGATGGCACCGGACAGCCCATCGGCGCACGGCTGTCGCTACCCACCTTAATTCGTATCGAAGGCTGAAGTGCTTGTGTTTACCCTCCCGCCTTTGTACAATTCGCACATCATAGAATAGATCATTGAGGAGATGCTACGATGCCTAGCGATATTCTGGATTCGCAAATCGGTCAGGCTTGGCGGATGGAACGGGATGGCAAAAGCAAAGAGGCCATCGCCGCATTCAATCAAGTCCTCGCTAAAAACGCAAATCATATTGACGCCAACTATGGCATGGGAATGGCGCAGCGGCGTGCCGGTCAGTTTGCGGAAGCAGCCACCTACTTTCAGAAGGCGCTCGAACAGGTCGAAACCGCCAGTGCCGCCCGCCATCCTGCCGTCAGCGAAACCCGTATTCGCAACACGCCGGAAGATGACCGCCTGATGATGCTCACTCGCATGCTCAAGCAGCGCATTGCCGAATCGCAAAGCGGACGCTAACCACCACCGCTATTCTGGGCGAACACAAAACAGGATCGCGCAGACCATCTACAAACGAATGGCGGCATCTGATGAACAAGCAAGAACGCCTTCAAAAGACTCTGGCAGGGGAACCGACGGATCGCCCGCCGGTGGCTTTGTGGCGGCATTGGCCGGGGGATGACCAGCGCGCCGCTGATCTCGCCCGTTCAACCATCGAATTCCAGCGCACGTATGACTGGGATTTTGTAAAGGTGACGCCGGCCAGCAGTTTTTGCGTCACCGATTACGGTGTACAGGACGAGTGGCAGGGCGATCTGGAAGGCACGCGCACCTACACCAAACGCGCCATCTTCCGGTCGCTAGATTGGACAGAAATACGTCCGCTGGAACCCTCACGGGGCGCGTTAGCCCGTCAGATTGAGTGTTTGCGCCTCATCACCGAAGGACTGAGCCAAGATCAGGTTCCTATCCTGCAAACGGTATTCAGCCCGATGGCGCAGGCCAAAAATCTAGCCGGGCGCGATCTCCTGATCCGCCACCTGCGCACCCACCCGGATCGAGTGCAGACCGGCCTGAACGCGCTCACCGAGTCGACTCTGCGCTTTATTGACGCGCTCAAGAAGCTGCCCATCGCGGGTATTTACTACGCGATTCAACATGCCAGCTACGATGTGTTCTCGGAAGAAGAATACAAAACCTTCGCGCTGCCCTACGATCGCAAGGTGCTGGAAGCCGTCCCGGACAAGTGGTGGTTCAACATGGCGCACCTGCACGGTGAAGCGCCCATGTTCAAACTGGCACACCAGCTACCGGTGCAAGCGGTGAACTGGCACGACCAGGATTGCGATACGGACTTGGCGCAGGGCAAGCTGGCGTTCAATGGCGCGGTGTGCGGCGGCCTATCGCGCTGGCGGCATCTGCACTACGGCACACCGGCCACCGTGCGCGAACAGGTGCGTACCGCAATCACCCAGACCAACAACCGCCGCTTGATCGTTTCCAGTGGATGCGTGACGATGGTCACGACACCGCTTTCCAACCTGCGCGCCGTCCGCGAATCTGTCGAAGGAAACTAGGCGAATGCCTCTCCGTGTGATTGCCGGTTCAGCCAAAGGACGCCAGTTAAAACTGGTTCCCGGTGAAACAACCCGCCCCATCATGGATCGGGTTAAAGAATCCCTGTTCAACATCATTGGACGGAACATCTACGATGCGATTTTCCTCGACCTGTTCGCGGGGACGGGCAGCGTCGGCATCGAGGCGCTCAGTCGTGGCGCGGAAGTCGCGTACTTTTACGACCTCGAACGCAAGGCGATTCAGACGATTGAAGCCAACCTGAAACTCACCCGTTTGGAATCGAAAGCGGTCTTGCGCCGCGCCGACGCCTTCCAAGTTTTGCGGCAACCACCGCCCCGTGTGTTCGATTTCATCTACGTCGCGCCGCCACAGTACAAAGGCATGTGGCTGGAAGTGCTGCGCCTGCTGGATGAAAACGCCGACTGGACGCCGCCCAAAACCGAGGTGATCGTCCAGATTGACCCGACCGAAAGCAGCACGCCGTCGCTAAAACGCCTTGAACGGCACGACGAGCGCAAATATGGCAACACCCTGCTCTGGTTCTTCCAGACACAGGACACTATTTTGGAACCTGCCTCATCATTAGAGGAATGAGCCGGTATGAGCAAGCAGAACCTACTCGAAACCATTGCGAACGAACTCATCAAAACATTTGCCATCACCAATCCACCCATCCCTATTGAAATCATGCTCCAGCGCCCCAAACCGGATATGTGGGAAGAAGTGGACATCACCGAGCTTTCGGTGGGGTTCCTCAAAACGGGCGGGCATTTCTCCCCGCGCATGTCGCTGGCGCGGTTGCTGGCGCGGCACATTGTCCAGAGCGAATGGGGCGAGAAGCGTGGGCTGCGCGACATGCTCAAGAATGACCAGAACGAAGAACTTTTGCGGTCATTCGCCCGCATGTTAATTATGCCCGCGCCGATGGTGAAAGCACTCAGCGTCGGCGCACGAACGCCCGTCACAATGAGTATGCACTTCGAGGTGCCAGAGGACGACGCCAAGATACGCCTGAGCGAACTCACGGATAGCCTCTAACATTGATCTCGCAAGCGGACGCTTAGAACTGCTGGCGATTTGCCAGATACACACGGGCTGCCTCTAGCGACGCCTCGGTGCTTTGCAACGTGCCAACAGCCTGTTCCTCAAGCAAATATTCCAGCAGTTCTCCGATCAGCGGGCCGCCCTTCAGCCGCAGTTCGCGCATGAGGACAGTCCCATCCACCAGCGGCGGCGGATGAATCAACTGATCGGCCTTTTCATAAAACGCTTCCAACAGCACCCGGATTCGCTCAACCGCAACCAGCCACGCACCCTGCTTCAAGGCGGTTCCCTCGGCGCTTAAATACGTCGCCAGCGTCAGCAAGCACAGGTCAACGCCAGCATCCCCCACCTGCCGCCAGAAACGGTGAATACTGCGTACCGAATGATCTGCCAGCGCCAGCGGAAGCTGAACATACTCCACCAGCGGCATCAAGCGCATCCGTTCCGCATTGCTCAGGCGCAGGCTGGCGGTCACACGATCCACCCACTCGCCCGGTTGTCCGGCAGGCACAGCATCCACCAGCAGCGCCGCCAGCATCAGCAGCGCACGATGCGGACGCTCATTGGGCCACATCGCCTCCAGATGACCGATCAACAAGCGCCGGTAACGGTCAAATTGAATGGCGATCATGCCGTAGCTGAACGAGGCCGCTGTATTGTCGGTACGCATGTAACTGATGGTGTTCATAATTGCGGTGAGATGCTCCACGCGGGTAAGCGCCCCGTCCCAAAGCTCTGTCCCCCGGTGACTGCCTATATCCGGCAGCAAGGCGCTCAACAGCCCCACCGCATCAAGTACCCGTAAAGCGGCAGTCGGGCGCGGCAAACTCAGCACCCGCACCAGTTCATCTCGCAAGCGTTCCGTAGAAGCCTCCCGCGTAGAAGCGACGGCGGCACGAACATCGCGGAGCGTCTCGGCTTCGAGGCGAAACCCGAATTGTGCGCTCTGACGCACCGCCCGCCATGCCCTGACCGGATCGCTCGCCAGTGACGCAGGGGAGCAGCGGCGAATCCGTTTAGCGCCCAGATCAACAGCTCCGCCTAGCGGGTCAATCAGAAACGTCAAATCGCCCTTCAGGTCTACCGCCATCGCGTTCATCGTGAAATCGCGGTCTACCAGATCAGCCAGCAGGTCAGAACCGCGAAAACGCGCCACATCCACAACCATCCGCGCACCGTCTATCTCGATGATGGCTCGCCCCACATCCCGTTCGGCGTCCAGCACGTACACATCACCGTGATAATGATTGGCAATCTTGCGAGACAGCGAAATCGCATTTTGCGGGGTGATGAGATCAATATCGTGGGTCGGGCGATGCAGCATCGCATCGCGCACCGCGCCCCCCACGACATAAACCGGATTGGGCAGCGTGGTCACAAACGCCTGCAAATCCAGTACAAATTCAGGCCAAATGAGAGGCCGTTGCGGGACATGCGGTGTGAGATCGGTCATGTGAGCATATCGAGGTTGACCACCCCGATGAAGGGCAAATTACGGTACTTTTCGTCCAGATCAAGACCGTAGCCGAACACAAATTTGTTCTCGATGTCAAACCCGATGTAGTCAATCGGAATTTCGACCTGCCGCTTAGAGGGTTTGTTCAGCAACGTACACAAGCGCAGGCTGGCGGGGCGACGTGCCTTCAACACATCCATCACAAATCGCAGCGTCAGGCCGCTGTCAATAATATCTTCCACGATCAAGATGTGTCGTCCGGTCACTTCGGCGCTCAAATCCATATCAATCCGCACCTTGCCGCTGGTTTCTCGCGCCCCTTTTCCATAACTGGAAACAGCCAGAAAATCCATCTCATGCGGCACTTCAATATGGCGGGTCAGGTCAACCAGAAACATAATGCCGCCCTTCAAAATGCAGATGAGCAGCAGGTCACTGACTTCGGCATAGTCCGCGCTAATCTGCCGCCCCAGTTCAGCCACACGCGCTTGCAAGGTGGGCGCATCAATCAACACTTCCTGAAGAAACTTCTCGTATGGCGGCATGGTGCTTAGATTCCTTCGCTGGCAAATAGTGTGCTGATTATAGCACTTTCGGTCAGAATTCAGGCTTGGATGAACCATACCGCGTTTATAATGGAATCGAAAGACGGTGCGTAACCGTCCGTTAACGACAGCTTGAAGGACATCTTATGACGACCTCTCTACCCGCCCAACGCATTTCCCACACCACGCCGCGCCAGACCATCCAGATCACCATCAACAACGGGCTGGTTCTCGAAGGCCCAATCGGCGCAACCGTAGCCGAATTTCTGACGGTGGCAGCAGAACAGCAAACGCAATGGGAAGCCAACGGGTTGATGGGAGGCATTTTGGACGGGCGGTTGCGCGAACTAGCCTACCCCATCCAGCGCGACGGTCAGCTCGAACCGGTGTGGCTCACGCACAGCGACGGCAGTCGCATTTACCGACGATCACTGGTCATGCTGCTGGCAACCGCCATTGATGAGTTATGGCCGCGAACACGGGTCAGCGTGCGCTATTCCCTGCCGGAAGGCGCGTTCTATTGCAAGCTGCTCAACCGCGAACCATTCAGCACCGAAGAACTCAGCCGCCTCGATGAGCAAATGCACGCCATCTGTGCCGAAGATGCGCCCATCTCCAAACGCAGCGCCACCCTCGAAGAAGCCTCCGCCCTGTTCGCCTCCCGCGAAGAACTTGACAAAGTGCGCTTGCTGGAACACCGCACCCGCGCCACCCTCACGCTTTACAAACTGCATGACCGCGAGGACTATTTCTACGGCTACATGCTGCCTTCCACGCGCTACTTGCAAATATTCCGCTTGGCGCGGATGAACAGTGGTTTTGTCCTGCAATATCCCCACAAAGAAACACCGCACACCCTGCCCCACTTTAATGCCAACACCAAACTGGTGAAGGTGTTCCGTCAGGCGGACGAATGGCTGGATCGGATGCAGGTCGAGGACATCGGTCAGTTGAACCGCTTGGTGCATAACAACAAGGTCAGCGAGTTGGTTCTGGTGGCAGAGGCGCTCCACGAACAGCACATCGCCCATATCGCTCACGACATCAGCACGCGCCACGAGTCACGGGGCGTCCAAATGGTGCTGATCGCGGGGCCATCGTCATCCGGTAAAACCACCTTCTCGAAACGGCTGGCGATTCAACTGCTGGCGCATGGGTTGCGCCCCTTCACGCTGGAACTGGACAACTATTTCGTCAACCGCGAACTCACGCCACGAGATGAACATGGCGCGTATGACTTCGAGAACATTCATGCGATCAATCTGGCGCTATTCAACCAGCACTTGCTGAGGCTGATGAGTAGAGAACAGGTACAACTGCCGCGCTTCGATTTTGTCAGCGGGCGCAGCATGGACGGACAGATCGCCCATCTCAAGCACAACGAGATTCTCATCATCGAAGGCATTCACGGGCTGAATCCCCGGTTAGTGCCGGATATTCCGCCGGACAAGATTTACCGCGTATATGTCTCCGCCCTCACCCAGTTGAATATCGATTCGCACAACCGTGTGCCGACTACCGATGTACGGCTCATCCGCCGTATCGTGCGCGACGCCGAACACCGGGGTTATTCCGCCACCGACACCCTCCAGCGGTGGAGCAGCGTTCGCAACGGCGAAAAGCTCAATATCTTCCCCTATCAGGAGAATGCAGACGCCATGTTTAACTCGGCGCTGGCCTATGAACTGGCGGCGCTGCGTCCGCTGGCGGAACCGCTGCTGCTGCAAGTGGAACCGGCCACGCCCCCGCATATTGAAGCCAATCGCCTGCTCTCGTTTCTGCGCTGGGTGCAACCGCTTTCGCCCATGCAACAGGCCATGATCCCGGACACATCGCTCCTGCGCGAGTTCATCGGCGGCTCAATCCTGCATCACTACCATCCGGGCGAAATGCACACTGATTGAGAATCCTTGTCTACAAGCGTTTACATCTCCTTGACGGGCAAGCGGGCATGGGCATAGGATGCAGCAAGCTGCGAGCGCGTGGACAGCACAGGAATAACCATGATTGATGTTCAAAATCTCAGCAAAACCTACGGCACATTCGCCGCTGTAGACCGGCTCAGCTTCAAAGCCGAAGCAGGGGAAGTGGTCGGCCTATTGGGGCCGAACGGCGCGGGCAAAACCACCACCATGCGAATGCTCACCGGATTCATGCCCCCCAGTGCAGGCAGCGCCCGAATCGCCGGATACGACATCCTGAACGACTCGCTGGAAGTGCGCCGCCGCGTGGGGTATCTGCCGGAGCGCGTCCCCGTCTATCCCGATATGACGGTACAGGGCTACATCCAGTTCTGGGCGAATCTGCGCGGCGTGCGCGATGCCCGCCGCCAGACCGAGCGCGTCCTCGAAAGTGTTCACCTACTCGAACGGCGCAAAACACTCATCCGCAACCTCTCCAAAGGGATGCGGCAGCGGTTGGGGCTGGCACAGGCGCTGGTGCATGACCCACCGGTGGTCATTCTTGATGAACCCACCATTGGCATTGACCCGCAACAGGTGATTGAAGTGCGACAGAGTGTGCGGGCGTTGGGCGAAAAACATACGGTGCTGTTCAGCACACACATCCTGTCCGAAGCGGAACAGGTCTGTGACCGCGTGATTATCATCAATCACGGGCGCATTCTGGCGCAGGGCACACCCGCCACCCTCCGCCAGCAACTTCAACCCGGCGATCACCTGTACGTTCAGATCAGCGGTGCTTCATCCGCTGCCGGTCAACGCCTCCTCGCCGAAATCGAAGGGGTACAACAGGTACAACCGCAAGGCATCGGTTTCCATGTGCGTGCCGCCGTCCGCGCCAACCTGCGCGGCGACATCGCGCAGCGCGTGGTGCAGGCCGGATACCAGTTGGAAGAACTGCGCCCTGTAGCAATGACGTTAGAGGACATCTTCCTCGACCTGCTCGGACGCGAGGAGGGCGCATGAACGGCACATGGGTTGTATTCCGGCGCGAGGTCGGGCAGTATTTCGCCTCCCCCATCGCCTATTTGATCGCCGCCGCGCTGCTGCTGGTCACGGGGTTGTACTTCAACGCCGATCTGACCTTCAGCGTCGGCACAAAGCCCGCTGAACCGGCGCTCATCCCCCTGCTTCTCTCGTTTGCGATGGTGTTTTGCGCCCCGCTGCTCACCATGCGCTTGCTGGCAGAAGAACGCCGCGAAGGGACGCTGGAACTGCTGCTCACGGCTCCGGTCAGCGACGGCGCGATTGTGCTGGGCAAATTCTTGAGCGCATGGTTTTATTACACGATCCTGCTGGCGCTAACCTTTATCTACCAGATCATCCTCGTCTCCATCACCCAACCGGATATGGGGCATACGATGGCGGCTTACATCGGCATCTGGCTCTATGGCGGCGCAACGCTGGCAGTGGGCATTCTGTTCTCCGCCATCACCGAAAACCAGATTGTCGCGGCCTTTTTGAGCATCGCGCTGCTGTTCATCCTGTGGATGGGCGAGTTGATCGGGCAGATCATCACCAATCTGGAACTGGCTGAAGTCGTGCGCCAGTTGACTCTGATCGGGCATTTCACCTCGTCCTTTGCCGTCGGGCTGATACGGGCAGAGGACATCGCCTATTACGCAGGCATCACAGCACTGATGCTGTTTATCGCTATCCGCGTAGTCGAATCGAATCGGTGGCGCTAACCGTGAATAAACAAATCATCATCCGGCAGACACAAGTCGGGCAGTGGTTCGGCTATGCAGGCGGCGCGGGGCTGATGGCGGCGCTTGTCGGCTTCATCGCGCAGAGTGGCCTGACCGAATTTGTGGGGATCGCGCTGACAATCGGACTCATCGGCCTTTTCTTCTGGGCGGCGCTGGCACCTGCCGATTTTCGCGCCTTCGTCTCTGGCAGGCAGATGCGCTACAGCACAGGAGCCGTGTTCGGAACACTGCTGCTGCTGGGCGTGGTCGCCCTCACCTACGTCATCTTGCAGCGAGCCGTGATTACGCTGGACATGACCGAAGGGCAACGCTTCTCGCTAAGTACCGAAACCCGCGCCGTACTAAATCGCGTGGTGTACCCCATGCGCATCACCGGCTTTTACTCCCCGCGCCTGCTCTCTCAACGCGAAATTGACGACCAGTTCTTCCGGCTTTACGAGGTTGAAACCGACGGGCTAATTACCCGCGAGTATATTGACCCGGAACAGCAACCGGCGCTGGCGCAGCGGTACAGCGTCACCTTTGACGGCGAAATCTTTCTCTCGTATGTCAATGCGGATGGCAGCACCGATTTCAGCACCACCACCCGCGTCCCGATTAGCGAGAGTCAGGAACGCGACATGACCGGCGCCATCGCCCGTCAGTTGATTTCAGGCACGCTCACCGTATATTTCGAGCGCAGTCACGGCGAACGCGACCCGTTGGACAGCACGCAGGAAGGCATGTCCGGCATCAACGGCGGCATTCAGGAAAGCGGGCTGATTACGCAGCCCTTTGATTTGCAGCAGGTTGCCAGCGTGGGCGGCGATCTGCCAACCGATGCCTCCGCGTTCATCCTCGCCCGTCCGTTGACCGACTTCAGCGATAGCGAAATCGCCGTGATTGACCGCTACCTGAAACGCGGCGGCGCCTTGTTTATCATGAGCGATGTGCTGTTTAATGCGGATGCGTTCTTACGGCAGGATGGCAAGTTCAACCAGTTCCTATGGAACAACTACGGCCTGCGGGCGCTGGATGCCGCCATCGTTGACCCCGTTTCCAGCCAGGACACACCGTTGGATATCGTCAGCGCGGCAGTCTACACCGACAGCGCCATCGCAGCGCGGTTGGATTCCGGCGATACCCCCACCCTGTTCCGGTTGGCACGCGCCGTCGAAATCAGCAGCAACCCGCCCGCCAACACCCCCAACGGGCGCATCGTCCTATCCTCGCCCCAGAGCTACGGCGAAACCAACCTGAAACAACTCGGCGAAACCAACACCTATGCCTTCGATCCAGAAGACATTCAGGGGCCGTTGACCAGCGTCGCATGGGCTTATAACCAGAAAACAGGCGCAAAAATTCTGCTGGTCGGGGATAGTGATTTCGCCACCAATGGACAGGTACTCACCGGGGGCAATAGCATCCTGTTCACGGATGGAGTCGCATGGCTCACCGGCTATGGCGATCAGATCAACTACGCGCCACAGGCTTACCGCACCGGTCTACCCCTCATGTTTGTGACCGGGCAAACGCTGGATGCCATCGCTTTTGTCACGGTCATCCTCATGCCGGGATTGGTTCTGCTCACTGGTTTTATAGTTTGGACGAGGCGAATACGCGCATGAATCGTCGTGTTATGGTTTTTCTAGGGGTGCTGCTGTTCGGTCTGGTAGGCATCGCCCTGCTGCAAACACGTTCCGCTTCCCAGTCCACAATAGATGTGGCGGGAACGCTCAACAGTTTTTATCTGGTCGGGCGTGATCTGGGTTTCACGCCGGAAGATATTCAAGCGGTACGCCTGCGTGACCCACGCGGCAGCAGTTCGTTCATCATCGCCCGCGACGGCAACGGCGTGTGGACTGCACCCGGCAGCAGCGGCACGCTAAACACCGGCGCTGCCGAAATCATTGCTAAAACAGTGGCGCTTCTGCCCTACATGAACACTTCACCGATTGATGCTTCCACCAAACTATCGGATTTTGGCTTCAACCCCGAAGGTCAGTTTGCCATCGAAGTTGTACTCCTTGACGGCAGCGGACACAGCATCGCCATCGGCAGCCTGTCCGCTTCTCAAGTCACTTACTACGCCCTCGTAGATGAACGGGCGGAAGTGCTATTCTTGGAGCGTGCGCCGGTGGATTATCTGGCAACCCAGCTAAACAAACCACCATTAACTTGACAAGCGAACAGCGCCGCGCTACTGTATTAAATACGAGTGTCAACAAACAGGTTGGAACACAACACAACGTTCTCATGCTGTCGCCTTGTCAAACGTCGGCAGCTTTTTTCGCCATAATCACGCTTAGAAGGTATCATCGTTCAATCTCTATCCTTGCTGAATGTGGGCAAGGTCTGGTTCAATAACGTATGTTGATGGTAATGGCACAGGATAAGAAAGAACAACTTCGCACACAGCTTGCGAAAAAAGCGCAAGAACAAGGTGTCGTCACCTACGACGACATCCTCTCGTTGCTGCCCGAAGCCGAACGAGATATCGCCCTGCTGGACGATATCATGGATAACCTCATTGACGCAGGAATTGAGGTAGTGGCCGCCGGGCAACAGATGGAAATTTCGATTCCAGATGAAACACCGCCTCCCCTGCCGGATGATCTGCTGGATGACGACGACCTCGCCTTCGGTGCCTTCGATCTGGACGAGGACATCACCGACGATGCCGGCTACCAGCAGGCATTGGATACCGATGATGTCGTCGGGCTTTACCTGAAAGAAGCCGGGCGCGTCCCGCTGCTCACTGCCGACGAGGAAGTGTCGCTGGCGAAACGCATGGAAGCGGCGGTCTTTGCCAAAGAGCAGTTGGGCGAATACGAAGATGATCTGAGCATGGACGCCGCCTATGAACTGCGCGAACTGGTCGCAGATGGCGAAGCGGCACAAGAACATCTCATTCGTGCCAATGCGCGTCTGGTCATCAGCGTCGCCAAGAAGTACATCGGGCGCGGCGTGCCCTTCCTCGATCTGATTCAGGAAGGCAACATCGGCCTGATTCGCGCCACCAACAAGTTCGAGTATCAGCGCGGACACAAGTTCAGCACCTACGCGACATGGTGGATTCGGCAGGCGGTCAGCCGCGCTGTGGCCGATCAGGGACGCACGATTCGCGTTCCCGTCCACATGGGCGATCAGCTCAATCGGATGCGCCGCATTCAGTTGAACCTGATTCAAGAGCTGGGGCGCGAACCTAGCATGGAAGAATTGGCCGAGGGAATGGAAACTACCCCGGACAAGATCGAAACGCTGCTGGAAATTGCCCGTCATCCGGTCAGTCTGGAAACGCCGATTGACGAAGAAGGCGATTCGACCTTTGGCGATTTTGTCGAGGATGTTTCCAGCCCTGCGCCGAGCGAAGAAGTCGCCACGCACCTGCTCCACGAGCAGTTGGACAAGGCGCTTAACCGCCTGCCCCCGCGTGAGGCGCAAATCCTCAAGCTGCGCTACGGTCTGGAAGATGGACGGGTTTACACACTGGAAGAAGTCGGGCAGACCATCGGCGTCACCCGTGAACGAGTGCGGCAGTTGGAAGCGCAGGCACTCAACCGCTTGCGGCAGTCCTCCGCGCATGTCATCCTGCGTGACTACCTGTACGAGGAGTAACCACGTTGCCGCTGAAAGGTTCTCGCGGGCCTTGGTTCTGGCCGCTGCTGCTCACCGCAGCGGGCGTGGCGCTGCTGTTAAACAACTTCCTGCTGCTTGGGGATTTTAACCTGACCACCCTATGGCCGCTGCTGCTCGTCGTAGTTGGCGCGGTCGTTTTGTTGCAAGGGGACTGGACACCTTCCACCGAAGGGCGCACCTTCGGCGTCACGCGCGGCAGCGTCGAATCGGCCACACTGGAAATCAGCGCAGGCGAAATTGATGTGCAAATTCGCGGGCTGGAACAGGAAGGCCGTCTGATCGCAGGCCAGTACGCGCTCAATTCGCGTCCTGTGATGCAGGTGAACGACACGCACGCCAACCTGAGAATGAACCGGAGCGCCACGCCCTGGATTTCCTTCGCGGACTGGGAAATGGCGCTGGCGCGGGATCTGCCGTGGCAAATTCGGGTCAGCACCCATCTCGGACAGGTGAATGTGGATCTCTCCGCGCTCATCGTTCAGGACACATGGATCGCTTCTGGAATTGGCGACATCCGTATAATCGCCCCGCAGGAAGCCTTGAACCCGCTGCATGTTCGTTCCGCACTAGGCAGCATTCACTTCATCTCGCCGGTTGGCTACCAAGTCCGAATCATCGCACCTGAAAAGCGCCTGTTCAAAGTTCATGCGGACGAACGCCGCTACGAAACCTTTGACGATGGGGTGTATGTGGCGCGAGATGTGAACGACGACGCACCCTTAATTGAAATCTTCCTAAGCGGCACCTTCGGTGACGCCTACCTGACCTAATCGAACACCCATCATGGCCTCTGGATTTCTCATCAGAGATGGTTCTGAACACGACATCCTGAATTGCATCGAACTGGATCATTCCTACTCAACCGATTTTGTCTGGCAGATGAGCGTATCGGACACGGCGGGGGAGTGGCAGATCAGTTTCAAGCCCCAGCGCCTACCGCGCACGCTGGAAACCCATTTCGCGCCGGACGAAGCCCGTCTCCGCGCAGCCCTGCCGTCCGACC
This sequence comes from uncultured Chloroflexota bacterium, assembly GCA_903864435.1. Lineage (GTDB taxonomy): Bacteria > Chloroflexota > Anaerolineae > Aggregatilineales > Phototrophicaceae > CFX2. Next base: position 20,563 of record CAIPFY010000404.1, read on the forward strand.
AATGTTTCCTCGTTGCAGTCGCCAAGCCTGAACCGATTCTGCTCGGCTACCTGACGCTCCGCGCCAACCTGCCCCACCAGATCGCGCTGGTGCAGGATATCGTGATCTCGCGCCCGTACCGCCGCGCCAAGATCGCCACGCGCCTTCTCAGCGCCGCCCGCCAGTGGGCCAATGAACACAATCTGCTCACCCTGTGCGCCGAAAACCAGACCAAAAATTATCCGGCCACGCTGTTCCTGCAAAACGCAGGCTTTCACTTTTGCGGCTACAACGACCACTACTTCCCTAACCAAGAAATTGCCGTATTTTTCAGCCAATCCCTCCGTTAGGGAGTTGAATCCGTGTTTGACGCAATTGCCGCTTTCTTGAATCTCGCCAATGAAATCCTAACGGCAGCCATTACAGTGCTGGCATTCTCGCTGCTGCTCTACAACCTGTCGCGGAATCTGCGCAACCGCGTGGCGCGAACATCGGCGGTGATTCTGGCCTGCGTTACGATGGTTGCGGTGGCGGATGTATTCGTCGCGCTGCAACCCACTCGCGGCACAGTGGATGCTGTCGTCCGTATGCAGTGGATCGGCATCGGATTCATGCCCGCCGCCATGTTCCATATTTCCGACGCGCTGCTGGCAACCACCGGCTTGCCCTCACGCGGGCGGCGGCGGCGGGTCACACGGATGCTCTACCTGATCGGCACGATATTTGTGCTGTCTGCCGCCTTCAGCGATATTCTGATCCACCCCATCATTCAGGGGCGCACACTGGATAACATCGTGGGCGGGCCGCTGTTCCCGATCTATCTGGCCTATTTCGCGATGGGGACGGGCGTGGCCTTTATCAACGTGCAACGTGCGCGGCAGAGATGCCTCACCCGCGATACACGCCGCCGCATGGGCTACTTGCAGTTCGCGCTACTCACACCCGCTTTCGGCATTTTTCCGTACTCTGTCCTACTGGGGTTGAACGAAACCAGTTCGGTAGGAATGCTGCTGCTGGTCAACCTATCGAACTTCATCATCATTCTGCTGCTGCTCTTTCTGGCCTATCCGCTCTCGTTTTTCGGTTCACAGTTGCCCGACCGGGTGATTAAAGCCGATCTGCTGCGATTCGTCCTGCGCGGCCCCGCCACCGGACTGCTGGCGCTGGCCGTCATCATCTTTGTCACCCCCGTAACCCAAATTCTCGGCCTGCCGGGGGCGGCCTTCATGCCGTTCGCGGTGGTGGGGATCGTGCTGCTGTGGCAATGGACAGTTGCGCTGGCGCTCCCGTGGCTCGAAAAACGGTTGATTTACTCCGGTGAAGATGACGACCAGCTTGCCCAACTTCAACAGTTGAGCGAACGACTGCTCACCCGTTCCGATCTCAAGCAACGTCTGGACGCCATTCTTGCAGCCA
>CAIPFY010000405.1 GCA_903864435.1 uncultured Chloroflexota bacterium
CAGTTCCTGACCATCCTTCGGGATGGTTAAAAGCGACTTCCAATGGCTGTGAGATATGTGTTTGAGTAAGTTCAGCGGACGACTGTGCTGCATGAAGCGGCGCAATGAAGGCGACGAATAGCAGCACTACAAACGCAAAGATAAAAGTGCGCTTCATGAATGTACCCTTTTGAGGACTCAATTAACGGGATGATGATCGGGAATAATTATGAACAATATTTATTTCAGGAGCAAATGGGGCGACATGAATACTCAAAACGTTTCTTCTAGGCAGTGACTAAATGACCCTATGAGATGACTACATGGTTGGTTTCTGCTGAACGCTGGCAGAAAAACTTGAATCAGGCAAGCAAGGGAGTATCTATCGGGGTCGATTCACCAAACAATCACGATGAATGAATCCTGCTTCTTAGCTTGCCGAGTCGTTTGATTCGACAATGCACTATGCATGGATTATGGTCACATTTGAACTAGCGATTAGCCCGAATAGCTCCTACCCCATGATTGCTGAAGTGATACGAGGTTGCTCAGTTGCAAAGATAAAGTAAGAGTCAGCAATGGTCAACGGTGTAGGTTGTAGACGAGCGCCTTGAGCATGGGTTCACGGCGCTGAAGCCGCCAAGAACGCGAGCGGATGACATCGCCAAACAAACGCTTCATGACCGAATGTACCGTTTCGCATTTCCAGCGCTGCCCAAACAAACCGTCCAAGCGTGCTTGAGACACCAACTCTGCCCGTGCTTTTCGGTCGGGAGCGACCAGTTTGCCACCGCGTCGAATGGGCGGGGCAAGGTCACGGTCGGTCAGTGTAGGGGAGTCAAAGCCGGCATCTGCCAACAGCAGCCAGTCGCGTTTGCCGTTTTTCTGCCTGCCGTAGCGGGCAATGCGCTGCTTCAGGGGCGCGAGAAAGCGCGTGTCATGCACAACGTGATGGGCGCTTGCCCACGCGAGGATCATTTGAGAGTCTGTCCCGACTGCGTACACGCCCTTTACCCAGTCGCGGTGCTTTCCTCCGCTGCGGGTCGTGTAGTAGGCGCTGGCTTGGGTGAAGCGAAACCCGGTCGCATCAAGGGCGACCACGTCCTCCTTCCCCTCAAGTTGGCTGAGGACTTGTGCCAACATCGCTTCGAGGCGTGGCAGTGTCAACCGCTTGAGCATTCGGGAAATCGTCGTGTGGTCGGGAACATCGCTCAGTTCCAGCACCTCGCGTACTTCCGCACTCGCCAGCAGCCATTCTTCGGTATTGCGGTAGCTAAGGTTGAGGTATTGCGTCAGCAGCACGCACACCACGATTTGCGGTTGCGTGAACCGCTGCGGGCTTTTGGGATGGGCGTAGCGCGGCACGCTCGCTTGGGCAATGGCATACGCAAGTCGGGCAAACCGGACGTATTTACTCTCTCGTTTTTGGCTCATGCCCACTGATTTTACACATCCCTTCTATCCTTGCAACTGAGCATTTTCTGCTCTTTTATCCCTCTTTTTCCCTAGTTCGCCAACAGTATCAAACTCAGGTTAGCTAAGGTTTGTTGGGTGAATTTGCCAATATCCTCACCTTAAATTTGTAGATTCTATGGTATCAAACAGTCATCAAAATCTATTATGATATTGTTTAATGGATTTTGTATACATTGTACTATGATGTTCGATGCCTAAAATCAAAAAAACCTTGCTCAGAAACATACTTCTTGAGTGTATTCAAGTTCTCAAACCCTCGTTGCCTTATGTTGCGTATCGTCAATTGCTTCTGACATTATTTTTTCTTCGTCGTGTAATCGTATCGCCTCATCAAAGCGGTATTTTCTCGCCGGCAACGATCACCGACTCGATCACCCAGTCAATTACTGAGATTTTTGATACCCCCACAAACAGCATTCAATCCAAACTACGTGATGCGTTGCTTGATCTCGAAGGCTTGAGTCCCGCACTTGAAGGGGTCTTGAGCATTGGTATTCCCGATCAAATAGTCTCTGATGAGGACTTAGCCCGATGCTGGGATCTGCTTGGTCAACTTCAGCGGGAAACGGGTGTGTTCACCAATGCCGAACTCTTTCCATTGGCCTATGAAAATTGGCTTGTCCAGATTGCACAGGCGAGCAGTCGCCGTAATGTAGACTTCTTCACTCCACGCGGCCTCACTCGCCTCCTGTCCGCACTGATAAGACCTGCTCCCGGCATGTCCATTTATGATCCTTCTGTCCGCACCGGTGGCATGCTGTTAGGCTGTGTTTATGAACTTTTGAACCAGCAGGAAGCACCGCAGACGCTAAATTTGATTGGGTTTGAACCATCTGAAGAAATTTGGGCCATCTGCAAAATGAATCTGTATGCACATGGCATGATTCTGAATAGTCGTATAGAACGTGCCCACCCACTCCGTGTACTCCATGCTGATGCAGAACAATACGATATTGTTCTACAAAACCTCCCGCTTGTATCTGATGGCAAAAAGAAACAAATTCAATCGGACACAAACTATCTTCATCATATACTCGAAGTCGTCGCACCTACCGGACGTGCCGCCATTCTTTCTCCTGCACACATCCAGCAAACGGATATGCGTATTTTCTGGGATGAGGTACTCCAACATGACTGGTTGGAAAGTGTCATAGGGATTCCGCCACGTCAGTTACAGGGTACAAGTGCCAGCGCCTGCATCATCATCATCAACAAACAGAAACCACAGGAACGGAAACAACAGGTGCAATTTATCCAGTTGGCGGGTAAAGGTGCGGCATCTGCATGGCATCCCACATTACGCGATGACGACATTCAGCAAATCGTCAAAGCCTATACCAGTTGGCGCGATGTGCCTGATCTTGCTCATATTGTTCCCATCAATCGGATTGCGGAACAAAATTACAATTTGAATCCGGCACGCTATATGGAATGGGCAAAACAAGACGGTTCTACTATGGATATTGAAACGATCATTTTGCGCTACCAGTCCGCCGTTGAGCAGCGTAACAGAAATGTGGCCCAACTGCTCGATTCACTCGGAAAACTCTGGAAATATTCGGAGGAAAACCCCCGTTGAATTGGCATTGGACAACGCTGAATTATATTCTTCACCAAAGCACGATTTTCGCCCCTTTGCTTGGGCATCTTTTTTACCGTCAGGTCATCACGACATCTAAAGGGGTCACAGCAGGAGCCATCCGAAATGGGCTGGATTACATCGATTCAGACCCACAAATTGTACGCGCAGGGCAAGTTATCGTTTCACGTTTTCATGCCCTGCAAAGCGCCTTCGGGGTCATTCCGCCGGAACTTGATCAGGCGGTGGTACTAAAAGGGTATCTTGTTTTTGATCTGTTACCTGAGGTTCATCCAGATTATTTTGAAGCCTATACGACTACCCATTCCTTTCAGCGCCATTATCAAAATGCAATTGGGCCTACCAGACGACTCTATTTACAAAAATTCAAGAATATCCCGATTCCCATCCCCTCTTTGCGAGAACAAGAACTTATCATCAGTATTTGGAAAGAATTACAGGGTGCGGAACAGCACACCAGAAATATGTCTAGCAGCATGGTTGAGCTGCAAAATACGCTTCTTGAGAGACGTTTTCAACAGATTGATCCCACATGGGAAAAGCATCACTTGGCAGATCTCATTACAGTCGGAGAAAAATTCACGGAGGGGTATCACGTATTCTGGTCTTCAACAGGCGAAATCACACGCGACCACATTCGAAAACGCGAATCCTCCAAAAAGACTCTTGTGCTTACCCCTCAACCCGAAGTCTTAGATAGAGATTATTTATATTACTATTTGCGATGGAACAAGCCGGTGCGCGAAGTATTCAACCCGGAAAATGGGCAGCAGAACATGCTGGGGACAAGTTTGATTCACCTGCCCAGACTCTACGAACAACGTGAGACCGTGAGCATACTCAATCAAAGTGAAGCGGCGGTTGAAAGCCTTCACATCGAGATGTCGGCTCTCAAGAAAACAATTCGGAGTATCCTAGAAATTGTATTCAACAACCCGAAGAAATTACAGGCCGCCAGTCAGCTTCTCAAGAATACCCTAATCCTGCTGGCGGCGCTGTTCATGTTATTGGGCGATGCTGCTAGTTCAATCCACTAGATATAGACAGTCACCAAACGCATTCTCAAGCAGCACGATCCTTACCCAAACGGGAAGCCTGCGTATATTCCATCCGATCAGCCATCTCATCACGGACAACTCGCCGCAGTGGTAAGCCAGAACGGTACGCTGCGGCAGCGATTGCATGCGTACTCACAGGGAGAGTGAGCAGCGCGAAAATGGTCAACGCCAGCAGCTTGAGCGATGCAGAGGGCATCAGGCAAGCCGCCCCTAGCAGCAGACTGCATAGCCCAACGGTAGAAACTTTGCCGGAAGCATGTAAGCGCGTATACAGGTCAGGCAACCGTACCAGTCCCAGAATGCCAATCGCACTAAAACCAACCCCGATCCACAGAAAGACGATGCCTACGAGTTCCATTTTAGAAAACTCTCCCTTCTGAGATATAGCGAGCGAGCGCCAGCGTACTGATAAATGCAAAAGCAGCCAGAGCGATAGCCACATCCACAAACATGAAATCATTCCGACGCAAAGCCAGAACGACGATGATCCCGATCAGCAGGGTGGTGACTGTATCAATCACTTGCAAACGATCCGCCGATGTTGGCCCCTGCCACAAGCGGTAAATGCACGGCACGAGCAGACCGATCATCGCCAGCAAAGCTGCGCTAATGCTTAGATGAACAAAGTCAGTCATCTCACTGGCCTCCCCAGAATTTGCTTCAACAGACGCAGGCGTTTGGTCTGCGCAGGTGGCGCATTTTGCGTCGAAGCATCCACATCAATGCAATGCACATACAGGGTATGCGAGCCATCAAAATCCAGAACCAATTCACCGGGCGTGAGTGTGATACCATGTGCGCTAAAAGCTGCAATCACTTCGTCTTCATCCGCATCTTGAGTCGCAACAGCGATAATTCCCGGACTCAACGGCATGTCCCGCTGAAGAACCCGGCGGGATACATCTACGCTGGATAGCACAATATCGCGACCCAACGTCACGGTATAAACCACAAAAGCCCATACTTGATTGGGCAGATGCCGCCACTGAAACTGCTTCCGTTCCGAATGAACGAGCAGCATCACCGCCAGACTAATGACATAGCCCACCCCAAAACTACTAAATGACACATTCGATGTGAGCATCATCCACAACAAGGCTAATGGAATGGACAAAAGAAACAGACCCATTGCTTAACCTCCTAACACCGCATGAATGTAAAGAGCAGGATCAGCCATCCGGTTGACAGCGATTGTCGCTGCTTCTACAACAGGAACAGCATACAAACCCAGAAGAACACACAGACCAACCAGCAGCAGCGGCGCGACCAGACTATCGCCCACCGGTTTGAGTACAAGCTCAGTTTCAGGGGCACGTTGGAATACATGCTGCCACGTCCGCACAACATACAAGAGTGTGATTAGTCCCGCAGCGACCGCAAGACCGAGGATGAGCCAACTTTGTGCGTCCATCCCTCCGCGAATAATCGCCACCTTACTGATAAAACCATTTAGCGGCGGCACACCAGCCAGAGCTAACCCGCCGATCAGGTATAGTGCGCTCATTACGGACAACTTGTGACCCGCCCCGGCAATATCAGACAGGCGAGCCGATTTGTTCGGCATCCGGCTGGCAAGCGCCCCGGTAATCATTAGGAGGGAAGATTTGATGAAGGCGTGGTTGACGGCATAAACAATCGCTCCGATCAAGGCCAGTGGAGTGCCCCATCCAATCCCCAACAAAATGAAACCCACCTGCCCAAATGTGGAATATGCCAGCATTCGTTTCGCATCATAGGTGCGCAGCGCGGCCAGACTGCCGAAGAAAATACCGATGATGCCCAGCAGGAGCAGCAAACTGCGAACCAGTGGCGCTTCGGCGATGAACAGCAGCGAGGTCAGCCGAAACAGGCCATATACCCCTACCTTGACCACCACCGACGATAGGACTGCATGAACGGGGGTGGGCGCAGCAGTATGGAAATCCGGCTGCCAGAAGTGGAATGGGAATACAGCACTCTTGAGCAAAAATGCACACATCAGCATCACTGCGGCGGTCTGCGCGAGCAGCGGACGCTCCCCCGTCTCTAAAAGACGCGCAATATCCGCAATCGTCAAAGTTCCGAAGGACGCATAAATTGCCCCGATGCCCAACAGCAAAAACAGAGACCCCATCGCACTGATGAGTAGGTATTTGATTGCCGCTTCTACTCCCAAGCGATTATCTGAAATCGCTACCAGAACCACCGATGACATAATCATCAGTTCTTGGAAAACGAACAACGTGAAGATATCGCCCGTATAGAATGCACCATGCAAACCCGCTGCCATACACAGGTACAAAGGCATGAATGCGGGATAACTCACACACTTATCGCGGCAACCGAGGATATAAAGCGCCCCCGCTACCACGACCGTAGAGGCCATAACCGTGAAAATGGCTGAGAGCATATCGGGAGCGAGAACAATCCCATAAGGCGGCGCCCATCCCCCCAGACGATACAGTTGCATCCCATCACTCCAGTTCAGGAGCAAAATAGCAACACTGGACAGCCATCCGAGTATCGTCGCGCCCACGCCAATCACATGCTGCAAGCGCCGATAACGGGCGAACAAGACGCACAGAGCAGCCGCACTGAGTGGGAAGAAGATAGGGCCTAGAACCAGTGGATTATTCGGCATTCCCTTAGCCCTTCAGGTGATTCAAGGTATCCAAATCGGCGGTTCGATAACGACGGGCGGATTTCGCTATCAGACCGAGCAAGATGGCATATGAGCCGAAGCTAATCACAATCGCAGTCAGGATGAGCGCCTGTACCATCGGGTCGCTCGGTTGCCCCTTCGGTAGATTTTGACTGTAAGCCGGAACTTGTCCGTTAAACGCTCCCACCGCGAAAAAAAACAGGTTGATAGCGGTAAACAGGATATAAAAGCCCATTGCCGACTTAATCATGTCGCGGCGCAACAATTGGAAAACACCCAGAGCGAACATAATTCCGGTGGCAGCAGCGTAGATCACATTCATAGCGGTTCAACCTCCCCCGGATAAGCAATTGCTTCCATAACGGTGCTGGTACAGCCCAACACCGTCAAGAAGATGCCCGTTTCATAAAACAATGTGGTAGACAGATGAAGATTCGCTGGTAGATGGATCGCATCGAAGCTGATGTGCGTCAAGAACGGTTGACTGGTGAGCAATGGCAACGCAGCATTGGCGATGACCAGCGTCAAACCTGTTCCGATCAGATAGCGAGGTTTCAGCCATCCCAAGCGGCGCTGCGCTTCGTTATAACCATAGACGATGTACCACAAAGCTACGCCCAGCCCGCTAATCACACCGGCTGTAAAACCATCGCCCGGGCCCTCGCCGCCATACAGCAGATGCGACAAAGCTACCAGAAGGGCAAATGGCAGCACAATCGCCGAAACGGAGCGCGTTAACGGTGTCGAAAAATGAGACTGAAACACCGTTTCGATCTCAGGTTCGGCAAATGCCTTATCATGAGCGTGGTGTATCTTGCTGGTTTTCAGCTCGTGGCGAAGCACATTTGAGCGGAAACCATGTGCCAATCGCTTAAAATGACGTGGCCAATCCGAACCGGTGTCAGGAGTAGATAGTAAGGTCAAGACACCTAATGCTGCCACACTAAAGACCGTGATCTCGATGATTGTATCCATACCCCGAAAATCGGTCACAATCGCACCAACCACATCCGGGAAACCCAACAGCGGCAAGGCGTTCTCCAGATGCCACACGCTGATAGTGTTCGGCAGCGTGGCACGATGATTCACAGCAGCCAACGCGAACAACCCCACACCCACCCCGATCAAAATCGCAATCACTCCATCCCGAATCAAGCCAGAACGACTTTGCCCCCACAAGTTCTGCATTGCGGCTTGCCGTTCTGGGGCACTGATTTTTGCCAGCATGATGATGATGAGTACCGTCCCCAGTGTTTCGACCATGAACTGAACCAGCGCCACATCTGGTGCCGGTTCAAGCAGGAACAGTCCCCCCACCGCATACCCTGCTACACCGAGGATAAGCGCCGCCATAAAATGCTGGCGGATAACAATGCTGGCAACCATCGCGCCTAAAGACACCAGCAGCAACAACCCGCGCAAAATATCGGTTGAATCATTCCATGCGAATTGAAAACTCGTTTCGGTGATATGGGATAGGCCGGCGCTCAATTGCAGCAAGACAACCGTACCCAGAATGACGAACAAATAGTAGCGAAGCTGTCCGTTCTGTGACCGGAGAACCAGATCACCGACTCGCTCCACGCCACCTACCACGCCCTCGAAAATCTGCTTCCCAGAAGGTGTCTCTGGCATGGTAAAAGCACGCCACTGCGAGCGTGTCATGAAAACCACGATGCCGACACCAATCGCCAGCAGGCTGAACCAGAATGCCGAATTGAAGCCCGCGAAAAGAACCAGATGAATTTCTTTATGCAGCACAGGCTGCACCAGCGGTTTCACCAGATGATCCACACCCACTCCGGCAATCAGGGCAGCGCACACCAGCACAGCCGGGCCGACCAGCATTCCGAGATCAGGCGCATGAACATCCTGTGTAGAGTCGTGCCGTTCTCCCATGAACACATCCCACACCAAGATCAGTGCCATCGCCACCGTCAGCGCAGCACTGACGACAACCACCAGCAAAGCTAATGGCGACTCCAGCATCGCATCCAGCAGGGTTTCTTTCGCCACAAAGCCCAGCAGAGGGGGAATGCCTGCCATAGAGAGACCCGCCAAGCCCGCCACCACTGCCCATCCGGGTAGCCATTTCGCCAAACCGCCGAGCTTGGTCAGATCGCGTGTGCCGGTAGCGTGATCTACAGCGCCCGCCGTCAGGAATAAGGCCGCTTTATACAGGCTGTGTGCCAGAATACCCACCAGTGCAGCCTTCACACCTGCACCATCTGGTAGACCAATCAAAGCAACCAGTGCGCCCAGTTGACTCACGGTGGAATAAGCCAGAGCCGCTTTCAAATCGTGCTGATGCAGCGCCAGCAACGCCCCTACCAGCAGCGTAATCAAACCGAAGATCATCAGCCCGGATTGCCAGAGTGGAGTCTCCCCCAGAACGGGATGCAACCGCAGCAGCAGATAAATCCCCGCTTTAACCATCGTCGCGGAATGCAGATAGGCGCTGGCAGGCGTGGGAGCCGACATCGCGCCGGGCAACCAGAAATGTAAAGGCCACTGGGCGCTCTTGCTAAAACAACCGATGAGGATCAGGACGGTAAAAACCGGATACCACGCATGAGTACGTAGCGAATTATCAGCCAGAATGTGCTGCATTTCCATCGAACCGGAGGCTGTACCAAGCAACACCAAACCGAGCAGCAGCGCCAACCCACCGCCGCCAGTGACGATTAAGGCTTGCAGCGCCCCCTTACGGGCTTCCGGGGATGTCGCTCCTTCAAAGCTAATTAGGAGGAAAGACACCACGCTGGTGAGTTCCCACGCGATAAACAGCGTGAGTACATTACCGGCCAGCACTAATCCCAGCATCGCGCTCATGAACGTTAGCAGCAAGCGGTAGAAACGATATAAGTCGTGAACAGCTTCAAAATAAAAACCAGCATATAGCGCTACGACAACGCCAATTCCCACGATGACGAGGGCGAATAATAAGGACAGGCCATCCAAGTAGAGTGAGAAATTCAGTCCCAGTGAAGGAACCCAATCTACCGAACTGGAGCGTGAGGATTCCTCCATACCCGGCACATATTGAACGAGGGCGATCAGGAGAACAACGAGAAGTGCCACTATTCCGCTTATCACCATCCGGCGCGATAACAGATTACCTGCAAAAATCAGCAGCAGCGCAACAATGATGGGGAAGAAAGTGACAACAGCTAAACTCAACAAAACAAGCTCCACCAAATACAGTGGCGGGAGAGGTTTTCTCCCGCCATTTCATGTGCTAGATAGTGAGATGGGTTGAAGTTAATTAATCGCCGGAACCCGCCTTCGCACCTTTGTGCTGCGGATCAATGCCCAGAGCTTCCTCAGCCTCTCGAACATCCGGCCAAATGGACGCGCCATGCTCGAAGTCGTCAATGAACACGGTGACATCATCAACAATCTTGTTGACACGTAACCGATTGACGGCCTTGAGAGCGCCGAACATCAAGACTGAGCAGACCGCAGTGAAGATGATCGTAGCGAGCGAACCCACAATCTGTACGCCCAGTAACCCGAAACCGCCGCCCATGAACAGCCCCACTCGCGTCGCCGCATCCACACCGGCTGGAGCGAATGTCAGACCGGGCTGACCGAACAGCCCCACCGCCAGCGTGCCCCAGATGCCGCATGCGCCATGAACTGCGAACGCACCTACAGGATCATCAATATGGAGACTCTCGATGAAATCCGCCGCCAGCACCACCAGCACACCCGCTACTAGGCCGATGACCAGCGCCGCCCAAGGCGCAACGAAGGCGCAACCAGCCGTAACAGCCACCAGACCAGCCAACGATCCGTTCAGCGTGTACACCAGATCCCACTTTTTAGAGCGCATGTACTGGTAGAACATGGTCGTCAATGTGCCGCCCGCAGCGCCGAGCGTGGTATTGAGTGTTACTAGGCCGATCAGACCGGTGTTGCCCGTACCGAGCGTGGAACCCGGATTGAAACCGTACCAGCCCACCCACAGAATCATCGTTCCCAGCGCCGCCAGCCCCAGATTGTGGGCAGGGGGCAGCGGTTGCCACTTGCCATCCTTACCCCAACGGAAGGCACGCGGCCCCAGCATGTAAGCACCAACCAGAGCCGTCACACCGCCAACGGTGTGTACAACGGTGCTACCCGCGAAATCATGGAAACCTTGCAGGAACAGCCACCCGCCGCCCCACACCCAATGCACCACGATCGGGTAGCTAATCGCACCCATAATCGCGCTGTAGATCAGATCGCCGATGTAGTCGGTACGTTCAGCCATCGCACCAGTGGTGATCGTGCTGGCCGTCGCAGCAAACGCGAATTGGAAGAAGAAAAAGGTCAAGGTGTCAATCGTGCCGGTCTTGGCGTATGTCACCACGCCACCGGTGAAATTGATTGCATCGCTCAGGAAGAAGTTGGATGTCCCGATAAATCCCCCGGCACTCGTCCCAAAAGCAACGCCAAACCCGACCGCCCAGAAAGCTACTGCGGTGACACCCGCATCAATGAAGTTTTCAAGCAGTGCGTTCACCGCACTCGTCTGTCGAATAAGGCCAGTCTCCAGCATTGAGAAACCGGTCTGCATGAAAAAGACGAGGAAACCAGTCAGCAGTACCCATGTTGTATCTACCGCAGATTGAGTAGCCATCGGCACAGCGGCATCTTGCGCATGTGCTGGCAGACCAAACGCGGCTAGAACAAGGGAAGCAATCGCAACCGCTAACCAGCGACGCAATAACCGATTACGTTTCTTCATCCCCACCCCTCCGATGTAAAATAAGGTTGATACCGAGGAGTGTACAAAAGCAGCTAATCGCAGAGCATCTCAATAGTGGATAATGTTTCTGCGGCCTATTCATAAAAATTCAACAAATACAACTTGATCAAATGGAATGTCAAAATTTCTTAGATTTTGTGTGTATAAATGCACAAAATAGAAGTGATCTGAGGAGAAATTCAGCTTGTACGTATAACAAGCACAACTAGGATTCTTTTCCGTTGTGCTTAAGTTTCAGATATACAGGCCAATTATTTGAGAGTGGGGCATAAAACCGACTAAATAAAAGAGCCAATTCAGGTAGAGCCGATAGTTCTCACACTACGACTTAATCGAAAAGGCTGAGGAGAATAATCTGATAGAAGCGGAACTAGGTGTATAAGATAGTAGGGAATGCCGAGAATCTACATCAAAACTTAGTGAATAATGATGAGCCATTTTATGGCAAGACCCCTGAATTGCGCGCCTGCACCTGCAAGGCGCGAGCGAAAACCGGGACAACACACCTTTTTCCACATCGCCAGTGCTGAGGTCTATAAGCGTGTGCGCGACCTAAAAACCAAGCGCAAGCAGATCACCGTGAATCTGGAAGCCGTGTATATGGGGTCAAAGCTGGTTGCGCCGCGCATGGTTGAACGGGAGTACGGGCGCATCATCAGTTTTGCCTCGATACAGGGGCGAGGACGCGGGGGCGTACAACGCCGCGAAGGACGGCATCATCGCCTACACAAAGTCTATGGCGGTGGAATTGGGGCGTTACAACATTCTGGTGAACGCCGTTGCGCCCGGTTTCATGCGTACCCCGATGTCCTTCATTGATGGCGTGGATGAAACCACCACGCCGGACTCTGTAGAGTGGTACGTCAAGCGTGGCAAAGTGCCGCTGCGCCGCACCGAACTGCCGGAAGATGTGTCCGGCACGGTGGTTTTTCTGGCATCCCGTTATTGCCGCTACATGACCGGGCAACTGCTGGTTGTGGATGGCGACATGATGAGTACCTTGTCTTCTATTCCCCACTGATTGCTGGCAGGTCAGGAACAGCCCATATCCGCATCGTGCCATCCAGTGAACCGGATACGACGGTACGGTTATCCGGGCTGATGACGGCTGACCAGACGTGCGCGGTGTGACCGACAAAGCGCACCACTTCGCGCCCGGTGGCTACATCCCACAGGCGAACCGTGCCGTCAAAAGCAGCCGAGAGCAAGAAGCGCCCATCTGCCGTGAAGTTCAGATCGTTCACCCAATCGCCGTCCCGGTGTCCCGTTAGGCGGTGGATGATCTGTCCGGTGTTGATGTCCCAGATGACAATGCCGCCGCTGATGTCGCCTGTCGCGGCGGTATGCCCATCCGAACTCAGTGCGGCGCTCATCAAGCCGGTGTGATGTTGGTTAAACTCGCGTAGTTTCTCGCCTGTCGCAATATCCCAGACGATGGCACGACCATCTACAGAAGCCGAAATCGCCCGCGTATCGTTCGCCCCTACCGCGACTGACCAGACCGAACTGCTGACGCGAGCGCCATGCCGGAAGTGGCGAACAGCCTGACCTGTTTTCAAATCCCACAGGATCATTTCCCCATCCCACCCGCTGGAAATGCCCATCCCCAAACTGCGTAAACAGTCGAGATGCCAGATGGCGTTCCAATGGCCTTCCATCTGGAACGTTTTCTCTGCGGTATCCACATTCGTGAGCAGCAGCGTTGCATCCCATGAGGCCGAGAGCATCGAATGTACATCCGGGCAGAAAGAAAGGGAGGCCACACTCATCGCGTGCAGTTGGTAGTTTTCGTTGAAGCGACGCATCTCCTGAGGATGGGCGGGTTCAGCCAAATCCCACAGGCTGAGCGTGCCGGTATTATAGACGTTGTACATGCTGTCCTTCGGCCCAAGACTGCTGAGCGCATAGCGCCCATCGGGACTCAGCGTGACCGACCACACCCCGCGATCGGCATACGTCTGGCGGTATAGCTCCGTGCCCAGCGCAATCGGCTCAATGTCCAGCGTGTACTGCCCTTGGTCGCGCCCTTCCACCCCGCAAACCGCGATGGTGTACGTTCCGTCAACGGGTAGGCTGACATCGGTTCGGGCGTTGGTATCCGCGCTGCCTTTGAAGTCGTCGTTTTGCGCCAGCACGTTGCCATCTGGCGACCAGACGGTGAGGCAGGTGTCGAGCGATGCGGGCTGATAGGCAGCGGCATAGATCGCTACCAGAGTGCCTTGTTGACCCTCGAAGCCCCATACTTGCGGACTGCCGGAGGTCAGTTGACCCCGGTTTTCGCCCTGAGAAGCGGTTTGCTGGTGAGAGGGCATGGGGATGACAGGCATAACGGGTTCATCTGCCAGCACGCTCGGCGCAGGTGTGGCGGGTAAGGACAGACTTATGGCGGCGGCGGGTTTGTCGGTCAACCCGTAACGGTACATCTCATCCGGCGACAGGTTGCGCACATAGCGATTGGCAGCCGTCCAAGCCAGCCATTCCTGCGCCGAGCGGGGTGGCAGTTTCCACTGGCGGAATGAGCCATCGGTGCTGACGGAATAGGCGGTCTGCCCGTCACGGTTGAAACGCACACTGGCAACAGTGGCGGTATGCCCTTCAAACCGCGCCAGAATCTCTCCCGTGTTCATGTCCCACAGGATAGTCTGTCCATCATCCGAACCGGATAGCGCCAACTGCCCATCAGGAGAGATGGCTACTGTGGTGATTCTCCCGCGTGTGGGCAGTTGAAAACGGCGTATTTCGCTCCCGCTTGTCCTATCCCAGAGAATCATGAATTGGTCGAGTCCGGCGGAGAGGATTTGCTGTCCGTCCGGGCTGACGGCCACCCCGTAGGTTGCGGCACGATGACCCGTCAATCTGAGCGTCCTTTGACCCGTCCGGGCATCAAAGATGGCGATTTCGCCTTCAAAGGTTGTGAAAATCAAGGCGCTGCTGTCGGGCGTAAAGGCCAGTTCACCGGTGGCGGTCACGGTGTCCGAGTACAGCCATTCCCCTGAAGCGGCATCCAGAACAAACATCAGGGACATGCCACCGCCGCCCACCGCGATTTTACTGCCATCAGGACTATAGACCATGACGAGCGCAGCCCCCGGTGTGTCGGTGCGGCGGTAGATTTCTTGATCGTTCACCAGATCACGAACGATCAATGTGCCGGACGATGCCAGAACCGCGTTTCGTCCATCGGGGCTGTAGGCCAGTGAATTGATAATGCCCTCGTATCCTGACCCGATGCGCCTGATCTCGGTGTTCGTCTCCAGATCAATTTCGATCACCGCATACGGTGCTGTGCCGACGTTGCTCACACCGAGCAGCGCCTTCTTCCCATCCGGGCTGATCGCCATTGCATTCATCTGGTTGAAATCGGTCAGTTGAAGATGGCTGATTTCATTCCCTGCCGTTAAATCCCATAAACGGCTGGTGGAATCAATCGAGTAGGAGACGGCCTGCAATGCGTCGGGCGTGAATATGGCTCCGAGTACCGCACTTTCGTGTCCCCGGAATATTTTCGCCGGTTTCCCAGTTTCCAGATTCCACAGCACCAGTGTGCGATCATCCGAAGCGGATAACCCCCACTGACCATCCGGGCTGATGGTGATGCCGTTGATCCAACCCGCATGAATGGCGCTGGTTTCTATCCGGCGGATTTCGGTGCCGGTTTCCAGATTCCACAACACCAGTTGGG
>CAIPFY010000406.1 GCA_903864435.1 uncultured Chloroflexota bacterium
ACTGCGCGAAAGCTACGGCGTGACTCCGCAAACGGTGGTCGCGTCCGGCGATATTGGCGCGGTGGGCTATTTCAGCCGCGCTACGATCCTCGATACGGTGGGGCTGGTGACTCCGGCGATGTCGGCTTACTATCCGATTTCACCCGATCTCATCCCACCGGGGCAAAACTATGCCATCCCACCGCGCTTGATTCTCGACAATCAGCCCGCCTATCTGGTGGCGATGGAGAGCATGGTGCGCTTGGGGCTGGAACAGGACGCGGACTTCCGCGCACAGTACGAGCTACTGCGCGACATTCCCACCGACTTCTACGGCACAGGGATGCGCCTGTACCGGCGGCGCTAGTGCCGATCTCCCCGTCAATCACCGGTTGGAACCGAGCAACAGCTTGTGCGCCTGCTCCGGCGTATCGGCAAACTGGAAAGCGCGGTCTTTCAGCTGACGCCCGTACAGGCTTTGCACGCTGCTGAACACCGTCCGCAGCATGAAGTTCGCGCCCACCACCACTCGCCGCCCCTCGTTGGAACGCGCCTCGCCCTGCTTGAGCAGTTCGCCAATCACGCCGGAGAAGTCACGCGGCAACCCGCCCGCCTCGCGGATGTCCAGCAGCAGATGAACGGTGTGCGGCGTGGCAACCAGATAGTCGTCCACCTGCTGCACGGCGGCGCGCACATCATCCCACGTCCAACCGCGCAGGAAGCGCATGTGAATAATCGTCTGTTCCGGCGTATCCCAGCCCACTTCTATGCTCATACTCATCTAGTTCCTTCCCGTGTTTTCGCTCATGACCGCACCAGTTGACTGTGCGTTGGCTCTTAAGGTTATCTCAGTTTTATTTCATCAAACGTTTATACGAACAATTTATCTTTTATACAGTTGTGTTAAACGCCATACGGAATACGTTCCGAACCGCTAACGGGTTGCGAAATTCTAATGGAAAAAAGCGGCAGAACGGTATTCCAAAATGGCTCACGAGCATGGCTTAGTGTAAAACCGGATTGAGTTCATTTATCGTAAGGAGCAGGAAGATGAAGAAGTTGTTCGTATTGTTGCTGTCTGCCGTTCTGATGGTGATGGCGTTGCCTGCGATGGCACAGGATGCGCCCGGTACGATTGCCGACATCGTGGTGGCGTCGGCCTCGGCGGAAACGCCGGAATTCAGCACCCTGCTGGCCGCTGTGCAGGCTGGCGATCCCGCCGTGTTGGAAGCACTGAGCAACCCTGAAGCCGCGCTGACCGTGTTCGCCCCCACCGATGCGGCCTTCGCTGCGCTGGCGGAAGCACTGGGTGCGGAAGCCTTCGGCGCTGTGCTGGCCGATCCGGTTGCGCTGACCAACATCCTGCTGTTCCATGTGCTGGATGGCAAGGTCATGTCGGCGGATGTGGTCGCAGGTCTGGAAGCTAATGACGGCATGCTTCAGGTTCCCTCACTTCAGGGTCAGTACATTGACATCGCGCAGACCGACGACGGCATCACCGTCAACGGCGCGAACCTGAATCTGGACATGGTGGACATCGAAGCCAGCAACGGCGTGATCCATGTGATTGATGCGGTCATCCTGCCGGAAAGCCGCACCATCGCCGAGATCGCCGTCGAGATGGCGGGCGATATGGAAGCCCCGCAATTCACCGCCCTGCTGGCCGCTGTGCAGGCCGCTGATCCCGCCATTCTGGAACTGCTCTCCAACCCGGATGCCGCGTTGACCGTGTTCGCCCCGGTGGATGAGGCTTTCGCCGCCCTCGGTGAGGACACGCTGAAGTCGGTTCTGGCGGACAGCGCCACCGTGACCAGCATCCTCCAGTACCATGTCATTCCGGCGGGTGAGGATGGCGCGGTAGTGGGTAGCGACGATCTGGGCACACTGCTGGCGGATGCGCCGGCGGAAGGTCTGGATGTCCCGACGGCGCTGGAAGGCGCGAGCCTGAACTTCTCGGTGGTGGATGGTGCAGCGGTCATCAATGGCAGCACGGGCATCGTCATCACCAATGTGGACGCTGCCAACGGCATCATCCATGTGATTGACGCGGTGCTGCTGCCCCCGCAGTAACCCGCTGAACGAAGTGTTTGAGAAAGCGCCGGACGAGTGTCCGGCGCTTTTTATTGGGCTACCCGAAGCGGCGGTTGCCCCATACGCGGGCGTTCAGCACATCCGCCACGTTCGCATAATCGCCTTCTGCCAGAACCAGATCGAACAGGACATTCGGGTACTGCTTCTGGATAATCTCGCGCATGGAGTCCGCCATGTCCGGCGTGGCGATCACGGTGGTGGCAAGGCTGCGATCAGACGGGATGTAGTTGATGTAATCCCAGATGGTCGCCACCATCGGGCGGAAGTTGTTCCAGTAGGCTTGCGCCGTCTCGAAGAACCAATCCGGTTCCAGACCGGGCGCGAGGATGATGATGTGAAACGAGGGTTCGCCATGCACCGACCCCGGCCCCATCGTCACCGGTTCCGGCATCACTTCCACCGCCGTGACATCCTTCAGGATGGGCAGCGTTTCCGTCAGGCGGGTGATGGCGCGGGCGGGGCCGGGGTCCCAGTAGGAATCTTCTTTCCACAGGCACACGCCAAAGAACCATGCCGGCGCTTGCCGCGCAATCCACTCGAACATGGCAACCGTGCCCTCGGCCTGACTCTCGTGGGTGTAAGGCGGGTAGCGGTTGTCCTGCTGGTAGGTGGGGATGGAGGAATCTCTGGGGAAGTCAAAAATCCCCCCTTCCGTCCCTAGCACCGGCACGGCCTGCGCCCCCCACAGCGCGGCGCAGCGTTCGTTGAACATGCGCCCCATCGCCGTCAGCCCCACTGGATCGCCGTTGGGCGTGAGCGTTGTCCCGCCGTACACCGTGCGTCCGGGGTCAGTCGCCTGACAGATCGGATCATACGGATACTCGAAGTGCCAACCGCTTTCGCGGGCGTTCTGTGTTTCGGGCGGGCGGGCGCTGCTTGCACCGCCGCCGGGAATTTCCTGATAGTAGTGGTTGAGGATGTAAGGATGGGTGGCGCAGTACAGGCCGTTCGCCAGCAGTTTAGCGAAGCGGTCATAATGCGCGTTGGCGAGATAGTTCAGGAAAGCGTCCATCCAGCGCACTGCGGACGAGTCCGGCGCGTCGCTCTCCGCCAGCGCGGTGAAGCCCGGATAACAGCCGATGCTGACGATGAACTCCGCCCATGCCAGCCAGTTATCCATCATCGGGCGGATGATGCCGTCGAAGTTGCGCCAGTCAATCCACACACCGGGCGGCCATTCAATCGGCAGGTTCGGCTCGTTGTAGAACTCGAACCACTTCACGCCCACGCGGGAATAGGCCAGCGTCAAATCGCGCATATACGGCGTGAACGCCATCGTGCCGGGGCGCTCCACATACAGGCGCACGACGGGCGTGATGCCTTTCGACAGGAACGTAGCCGCGTCGTCAATGTATTCGCCCTGCGCGTCCACCAGTTTCGCCCAGCCCATGTGCGGCAGTGACCAGCGATCACTATTAAGCGGGGTGATGAGAACTCGCTGAACGTGCAGGCCGCGTGGATTGTGCGACCAGATGTATTCGTCAAGGCGCACGGGCTAACCTCCGATGATCGGGCCGGGGGTGGGATAAATCGGCTCGGCGGGCGCTTCCGGCGTGCTGACCGCTGGCGGGGTGCTGACCGCATCCGGCGCGCCGCCCGGTGTGGGCGTCTGGGTGATAAACCCGCCGGGGGTGCGGCTAGGCGGCGGCCCGCCGATTAGCGGCCCCGGCGTGGGACTGAGCAGGTAGGCGGGGGTGGCGGTGGGCAGCAGCGGCACGCCGAACGGTTGGTTGGATTGCGTCCGCTGATTCAGCGCGGCTTTCATCTCGTCAAACGAGTCGAACACCAGCGGGTCGAACAACGCTTCTGGCAGCGCCTGCGCCACCGATACACCCCATTGTGCCGCCAGATCGCGGCGGGTGACGACGGTGACGATCATCGTCAGTTCGGGCGGGATCAACCGCGCCAACTCCAGATCGTTCGCAACGATGGGCTGAAAACGCTCGAAATAGGCGCGGGCAGCATCAAAAAACCATTCCGCACCCAATGAGGGCGAAAACAGCAAAAAATGATAGTTCGGTGGGACATCAGGAGAAGGTGTCATGACGGTCATATTACCACAAAACCCCGCTCGAACATGAACATTCGCTTTGTGTTCATAGCCAGTCCGCCCGGTTTGCGCTCTAATCAGAAGGATGTGAAGTGTGGAGAAATTGGCATGTTGAAACGTGGCATTATTGGAATGGTGGTACTGGTGGGTTTGTTGTTCGGGATGAGCGCGGCGGCGGCACAGCAACCGACGGACTGCGGCGCGGAACTGGCGGATGTGTATCTGGCGAGTTGGAAAGCGGCGAACGGCGCGGCCATTGGCGATTTGCAACCGATGGATGCCGCGCATGTGGTGACGCAGGTCTACAAAGCCTTCCGGCGCTTGGGCAGCGATGTGGGTTGCGCCGAAATCCCGCTGGAACTGACGCGCACACTGCTCACCGTGATCGAAAGCGGCTACAGCGGTGACGATGCCGCCGAGATTTACCGGATGATCTCTGACAACGTGAGTGTGCTGACCATCGCGGAAGCGCCCTGCGCGTATCTGCTGACCGACACCTTCCTGCGCCGCGTGGACTGGAACGGCGTTGAAGTCGCGCAGATCGGCCTGACCGCCGAGAAAGCCTTCGGCGTGGCGCAACAGGTCAGCGGCAGCGAGACGTGTGCGGAACAACCGGCACTGCTGCTGACACAGGCGGCGCTCAACCATGCCGACGCGCTGGCCGCCGATCCGCTGCTCATCCGGTCGGTGTATCAGGCGATTGCCGATGAGCTGGGCAGCGCGGACGCATAAGCATGACCGACCCGAAAGCCGTTGCCGATAAACTGGGCGCGATTCTCGCTCATCTTGACCGCCTGAGTCAGCTTCAGGCTGAACTGCTTGGCATCAAGCGCACGATTCAACAGCATGGAGGCATGATGGACGACTCGCAAGCATACGCGCATCTCATCCGGCTGATTCGCGCCGCCAGAGGCGCAGAAGCTGGCGGTTTTTACGGACTCTCCAAACTGTTGTGGGCGCTGGCCTATCGCGCCGAAATTCAAGCGGCAGGCACCGACATCCCGCGTGGCGACGCGCTGGAAACCGCGCTTGATACCATTCAGGCCGATCTGGTGGACGCGGGAACGCCGTCCGCCGTGCTGGAGGCGCTGGCGAAAGGCCGCGCAGCCCTGCGTGCCAATCAGCCCATCGCCCATACCGACATCCCCGATGTGTACGTCAGCCGCAGCACGGGCGACATTTATCTAGGCGACCCGCCGCCCCTAACGCCCATCGGCGAACACCGTCTGGGACTGCGTACCTTCAACCCGATCTGGTACTTCGACCTGCTGACTCCGGCAGAGGCCATCGCCGCGCTGGAAGCTGGCGCGGAAGGGGTGCAGGCGGCGCTGGACAGCCTGAGCGCCTATCAACTTGAGATTAGTCCGGCAGCGGGGGAATGGTCTATGCGCGAACTGCTCAATCACTGGCTGTTCGCACAGGAACTACTGGCGGCGCGGGTGGATAAACTGCTGACCGAGGACAACCCCACGCTGAAGGGGCTGGCGGTGTGGAGTATGCCCCCCGAAAGTGCCTCGGTGGGCGACATTCTGGAACGCTACCGCGACTCGCGGGAGGCGATTCTGGCGCGGTTGCGGGCGTTGCCGCCTGCCGATTGGTGGCGTAGCGGCTGGCACAGCGAGTTTGGTCAGCAAACGGTGCTGGCACAGGTGACGTATTTTGCGCGGCACGAGTTTTCGCATCTGCCGCAGGCGCAGACCATTCGGAACGGGCTGGAAGCGTAACCGTCGCTACAACTTCTGGGCGCTCATCTGGCGCAAATAGCCGCCCACGCCTAGCACTAAGGACACGCCCGGTAGCCACGCCAGCCCGTAAGCGGTGAAGCCTAGCCCGATGAAGCGGAACGGAGTCACGCCGCCCACCTCGAAGGCTGGCAGGTTATAGCCGAAGATCGCCGCGCCGAAGAACAGCACCCCCGCCGCGATGAGCAACCCGCGTCCCGGCGGCTGTGGCGGCAGGCGACCATCCAGCAGCGTCGCGCCGGTGGCACGTCCCCGATACCACAGAATCGCCCAGCACAGCGTCCCTAGCAGCGCCGTGAAAATCAGCGGTTCGTTCGCCAGCGCCCCGCGCAGGATGTGCGCCGCCAGCAGCGCCCCTAGCACCGCCAGCGCACCGAGCATCCCCAAACGCGGTAGGCACAAATCGTCCTGCGCCACGCGGGAACGCGCCGCCCACCGCAGCAGCAGCACCAGCAACAGCACCCCGCCCGCGCCCCACAACAGCAACGTCGGCAGACTGACGATCGCATAGCCTTCTTCGGCTGACCACGGCGCAGCCCACACCCCCCACGCCAGCCCGACCACCACGCAACCCCACCCCAACCGCTTACGCAGCCGCACCGAATCGCCCGTGAGGACGAGGAACAGGCCGAGCATTTCCGCCGCCAGCAGCGCATGAGCGCCCATCACCCGCGTCGCCAGTGTGCGCGGCAGATCGGCAAAGGCCGTATCGGGATGCAAGCAGAGCGCCCCGGTCAGGCTGATGAGGCCGGACAGCGTGAGCAGGCCGAACAGGTCACGAATGCGGTAACGGGCGATGAAGTCCAGCTCCAGCGCCGCCAGCGCCAGATAGCCCGCCGCCAGCGGCAGCCAGTCCAGCGGCGCACGGCCTAACGGGTTTTGCCACACCAGCACTTCGGAACCGAACGCCAGCAGCGCCGCCAGTAGCAGGGTCACAGACAGGGCGGGAACGCGCACAAGCACCTCCACGATATGCGTCCCCCAGTATAACGCAAATCGGGGCGGCCTAACCCTCGCCCCCCCATCATGCGGAGTCCCGCGTGGGGAGGGGAGGCGTGCGGCGGGGCTTTCCCTACTCTGAATTCCGTAGACCCTCTACTATATTGCCCATCAGGCGGAAGTCAATTTTAGAAATGAGGCGGGAGTTCTATTAGCTGATCCTCATCCGGGTCCGGCGGATTCAATCCCGCATCAATATCCCTTAAGGTTTGTTCCAATTTCACCTTTCGGTCTATGAGATAGTCGCGCATCTCTAAGTCGTGGAAAGTCGCCGGATCCCCATCTATCTCAGCATTGAAAGCCGCCAACTGAGCATTCACGTCCGTCAACTCTGCCACAATTTGATCCCTATCCATCATTGACCTCCACTCTGTATATCGGTAACTGTCATTGCTTCTGGTTCCCGCCGAGATTTTCTTTCGCGGGACTCGCAAAGTGCGTTTCATTGCACTTCTTAAGAGCATATTGCGAAATACAGCACTTGCATAGGTAGAATCTGAACTGCAAAAAAGGGGCGAAAACAGCCAATTTAAACCGTAAACAAACGTTTTGCATACGCTTTTGAAATAAGTTACGTGGTTTAGGGAAAAAGTAATATATTCTGTAAGAGTTACCTATTCCCAAGAAACCTCACCCCCCAACCCCCTCTCCGTAGTAACAGGCGAGGGGGTGTCAGAGTCCCCACCCCTTGCCCCAACCCATACAAAAAAGAGGAAGGGAGTCTGGGTGTGAGCATTTCCCCCCTTGCCCCATGCATGGGGATAAGGGGATAGGGGATTCTTTCCCCCTCTCTGTAGCGGTACTCCGCGTGATGGTTGAGGGGATTCTTGCGCTAAAGAGACCCGCGCTACAATAAAACGCATGCAGGGTTGCGACCAAGCAACCACCCTTCGGGGCACTGAAACGTATCGGTGTAGGTTGGGGGATAGGAACACGCGCCGCCCCACAGGGATAGGATAACCCTGCCCCTGCGGGGTGACGGAAGCGAAGGCTCGCCTAACGAGGCCACGTATAGCGGACGGTATAGGTCAGCACCTTTTCCGCGCCCGGCTCCACGATCAGGCGGAACTCAATCGAACTTGAGTCGGTCTTGTTGAAGGGGTCGCTGCTGTTCAAGATTTCCCAGTTCGACCAGCGGAACAGATGCTCCGGCACGCGCACTTCGACGGCCTGATTGTCTTTGCGGTTGCGCAGCGTAATCTGGTAGGTTTCTTCCAGCACATTGTCGCCCAGATACACGAAGTTGGTCTGAACGCGCTCACCCACCAGATCGAAGGCGTTGCCCAGATACAGCTTGACCTGCTCACCTTTGGGCGTGTGGTCAATCTGGTTCTCGCCGATCAAGAGCGCCGCGCCGTCCACATCTTCCTGATACACGCGCACACGTCCGGCGGGCAGGTCGGCTCCCACGCCGTTCTCCTCGCCCGTGTTGAACTCCAGCCAGTTCTGTACATCGGTCGCGCCGGTCATGCCGTACATCTGGTCTATAATCGGGCCATAGTAGCCGTAGACCGGTGTGCTGCTGTCGTACACATAGAAGGTATTGGCGGCGATACCCGTCCCGCTGACGAACTCGACCTGTTTGGTTTCATTGTTCGCCACAGTCACCGGACGCTGAATCTCGTACAGCTTATACTCGTAGATGTCGCGCTGTTCCACCTGCGGGGCGGCTGACGGAGCAACCTGCGCCAGCATCATGTCCTCGGCGGCATACTGCTGACGATCTGCCACGCGGTTGACATCCCCCGCCACCAGTTTGACGGTGGCATCGCGGAAGGTCGCGCCGCTGGTGTTGGTCAGCGTCACCCATCCGTTCAAATCCAACTGCGTATTGCCCGCGCCTAGCAGCAGAATGTAGTCCGCCGTCCAGTTCATCCCGCCGGTGAGGTAGGTCAGTTCGACATGCTGCGAACCCCCGTTGGCGCTTTGCAGCAACCAGCGCAGCGTAGGCCGCGTAATCAGGCCATCCGGCAGGGCGGGGAAACGCACATCGCGCACGCTGCTATAGGTGATCGCCACCACTGTGCCGTCATCCTGCTTGAGGATAATGTCGCCGTTGCGCCCCGCCAGCAGCGCCCCGCTGACGAGTGTGCCATCGGTGAGCGTGACTTCGATGCGCTCATCCAGATAACGGGCGAGAAGCGCCTCGCTGCCCACCAGATCATAGACGTAGTTCTGTTCCAGCACCGTTGTCCCCAGCGGGTCGGTGAGGGATTTGAAACTGACCGAAGTCGAGTCAATGCTGGCGGCCACATCGGTGAAATCAATGCTGCTCACACCGCTTTGCAGCTCGAACGTGCGCCGATCCTGTACCAGCGCCGTCCCCTGATTGTAAATCGTCAGGCTCACGCCATCGCTGGCCAGCTCCTGTGCGCCAACGGGCAGCACCAGCAGGGCACACAGCGCGGCAACCGTCAACAAACCCCAGAGTGTTCTTTTCATGGATCAATCTCCTAAGCCTATTCAGAACCTACATGCCTATAGACGTTCGTGGCTGCGGATAAGTTCCCGATCTGTGAAAAGTGATCGCGCCGCGTTCACGACTGACCGAGTGTATAGACCTCGCGCCTGTCCCAACCGGAGAGCGCCGCCACAGCCCGCGCCGCCGCGCTAGGCGGGTCGCCCGCCGCCAGCCGTTCCGCCAGCGCCGCTTTCACCCGCGCTTCGTCCCACACATCGGGCGCGGCAGGGGGCGCACCGCCGATCACCAGCGTGATTTCGCCGCGTGGTGCTTCGGCGGCATAGTGCGCCGCCAGTTCGGTCAGCGTCCCGCGCCGGTACTCCTCGAACTTTTTGCTCAGTTCACGCGCCACGCACGCCGGACGATCCCCCAGTACCGCCAGCGCCGCCGCCAGCGTGTCCGCCAGCCGGTTCGGGCTTTCGTAAGTGACGAGGGTGCGCGGTTCGGCAGCCAGCGCGGTCAGCCACTCGCGCAGCGCCTTCTGCTTGCGCGGCGGAAACCCCAGATACACGAACGAGTCGGTGGGTAAGCCGCTGCCCACCAGCGCGGGCAGGAGCGCATTCGCACCCGGCAGTGGTTCCACGCGCACCCCGCGTTCCAGCGCAGCCAGAACCAGTTCATAACCGGGGTCGGATATTCCCGGCATCCCTGCGTCCGAAATCAGCGCCACATCGCCATTTTCCAGCGCGGCGAACAGCGCGTCCAGCTTGGCGAGTTTGTTATGCTCGTGGTAGCTGGTCAGCGGCGTGTGAATATCGTAGTGCTGAAGCAGCACGCGGCTGGTGCGCGTGTCCTCGGCGGCGATCAGCGACACTTCGCGCAGGACGCGCAGGGCGCGGAAAGTCATATCTTCCAGATTGCCAATGGGGGTAGGGACAAGAAAAAGAGTGGGCATAGTGACGGGGCGAACAGGGCAAAACACAGGCTTTACCCCCGTCCGCAGATTGTTCCTAATTGATGGTGATGGTCACAGTTGTGTCTTTGGCGTTCTCGCTATAAGACTCGTCAAGGACTTGGAGAATATACAACTTACCGCCTTCCAGTTCGAGGGTGAAGCTGGCGCTACTCACGCCTGCTGTTTCGCCATAGGACGGATCGCCTGATTGGGGTCGGTCAAGCGCAGGGCTTCCGGGTTGCTGATTGGGTGAGGAATACAGAAGCGACAGGATGGCAGAAAGGGGAACGTACAGCGGGGCAAGGCACACGCCCTACCCCGCTATAGACGCGCTTTAGCTGACGGTAATCGTCACCGTCGCATCCGGCACATCATAGACGTAGGATTCATCCAGAACCTGAAGGATGTAATACTTACCGCCTTCCATCTCGAGGGTGAAGCTGGCGCTACTCACGCCCGCAGTTTCGCGGATTTCGAGCAATGTGATTTCGCTCATAAAGGTATCTTCCGGCGGGTTCGGGTCAACCACGCGCAGGCCGCCGTACAGACCGCCCAGCGTCTGGGTCATGCTCAGCTTGACCGCGCCGGTGGCTTCGGGCTTGAGAACGAAGAACTGCGGCAGCCGCTTTTCGCTGTCGCTCATGAGCGAGGCTTCCACCTTCGCGCCCACGCCCAGCGGTTCCACCACGCGGGCGCGCATCCAGTACGGCCCCGTGCTGGTGCCGTCCGCGCCATCGTAACGGGTGGCGACGACGGTGTAGTTGCCATCGGCGGTCAGTTCCGCCACAGCCACGCCAGCGAAATAGGTTTCCACCTTCGCCAGTTCACGCCCCACTGCATCGCGCAGAACAACCGACGGCGAGAGGTCATAGGTGCCGGGCTTGTTGAAAATTTCGATCATGACCAGATCGCCCGCTTTACCGGTGAAGGTGTAGAACACTTCAAAGGCGCTTTCGGTGATTTCGCCTTCCACATACGTATCAAATTCCAGCGGAATGATTTCCTGTGCGGCAACCGCGCTCAGGCCGAAACCCAGTAAGAACACCGAAAGAACGACCAGCAGCAGACTTTTCTTCATGTATAGCTACTCCTTAAATTCGGGAAAGTTTCAAAATGCACCCCTATCATTACTATATGGCTTTTTGGGTTTTGGGCAAGTGCAATTTTGAACAAAACCGGATAACTTTTGGATTCTGGTGGGTCACAGTATAATGCGCGTCAATACGGTGAGCGTTCCACAAGGCGAAACGTCTATGCGGCGGTATGCACTTCTCCTGATTAGCATCCTTTTGATGGTGACAGGCAGCACACAAGCTCAACAAATCGGCAACCTCGGCGGTTTCCTGTTCGATGCGCGTGCCGATCTGGAACGCGCCGCCAACGAGGCGCTAGGGGACGGCGTTCGCCCCGAAACATGGACGTTCAACATCAACAACGTCAATTCTGCCACCTATGTCGCTGACCTGTGGTTCGACAACGAACAACTGGCGGCATCCGTTTTTAGCGGTCAGCGCCCGCCGGGGTGGATCGGCGCACCCGTCACCAAAGAAGTACAGGTGGTGGCGCGGAATATCCGTCACGATCTGGAACTCACCGCGACACAGGTATTCGGCCCCGGCACCCGCCCGGAGGATTGGCGCGGAAGCTCACCATTGTTCGTGTGCGACCGTACCGTGATGAATCTGGTGCGCGTGCTGCAAAACGCCTACAGCGTGACCTTTGCCACCGCCGACGAAACCGCCAACTACTGTCAGGCCATCGTCAATGAGGCTCAGGACAACACGCTGCGCATCGTCCTCAGTGCCGATGACGTTCAAGCCGGTGTGCCGGACGCAGTGCTGTCGGTACGCGGCGACCTAGAACGCCTCGCCGATGAAGAACTCGGCCTGAACAACCGTCCGTTGGGCTGGGTGGGCAACAAAGATCGCAACTCACCCACGCTGATTAGCGACAACTACCTCGATCTGGAACTGCTGGCGGATACGGAAATTGGCGCGGGACAGCGCCCACCCGAATGGTTGCCCACGCTGCCGGGTGCGCCGATCTTCGCCGCCCGCTACCTGCGCTTCAACATCGAACTGCTGGCGGACGCACTGGGTTACAACACACGGCCTCGCGGTTGGCAGGGCGTGAACCCCGTCGGGCGCTGCGATGTGGTGCTGCAAAGCCTGTTCAACCTGACAACCGGCGCGTATGGCCTGAGCGCCGACAGCCTACCCGCTGATAACACCTT
The DNA here is from genome assembly GCA_903864435.1 of uncultured Chloroflexota bacterium. GTDB lineage: Bacteria > Chloroflexota > Anaerolineae > Aggregatilineales > Phototrophicaceae > CFX2. The sequence goes on from CAIPFY010000406.1 coordinate 12,451, forward strand.
CTGCGGGCAGTTATCCGGTCAGGCCAACGCCATCACCGAAAACCCGCCCGTGAACGAAGGAGAGGGCAGCGGCTCCACCGAGGCAGATCGCTTTGTGGCGGAAGCCAATTACGCCTTCAGCTACCTCGATTCAGCAGCCTCGCAGTACATGGGCATCATGCCCAAAGGCACGCAGTTCAAAGCGTGGTATCGCAATTTTGGCGACTCGACCATGATGTTCGTCAGCGGCGACCAGTTCGCGCTGTACATTGATATGCGCTGGACGACGCTCCCCACCGAAATCTTTGACCGCCTGCCCACCACCGAAGGCGTGAAGCCCCTCACCTTCTGCGATGCCAGCTGGTGCAATGGCCCCGGCCCCACGCCCACCCCCACTGGCGGCGGTGCGCTGCAATCCCTGTTGAGCGCCGGAACACCCCCTGCTGCGCCGGATTTGACGCAGGAACAGACCGAAAAGGCGCAGGTGTCGTGGAACTATGTGCGCGTGACCTATCTGCTGGACAACGCCGCGACCCGTACCGCGCAAGTGGCGCTGGAAATCTGCTCGGATACCACACAGTCGGATTGCGAACCCGTTATCCGCGTGTTCGATAAGGCGCTGGGTGCCGAAAAACCGGTGCTGTCGCAATTCAACGGGCTAAATGTGTACGAGTTCCCGTATGGGTACACCTCCAACCTGCTGATCGAAGGCGCGACGCGCTTCTCGCAGGATGTGTGGATCAGCGACCCGACCATCCGCTAAGTACAGTCTCCCCCGCCTGACTTCTGACACGGGCGGGGGATGTCTATCTTCCTGTACAAACACCCATTCGGGGCGGCGGCATCCTTCGACGCTTGAGGGTGCGTGCTTGTGGGTTTATAATGTGCGGCAGTTTGTTTCCGAGCGAGGATAAAAACTGCCCACTATGACCATTCAACAAACACTGCTTGACCGCCTGAATCGGCGCGAAGCCCGCGTGAGTATCGTCGGGTTGGGCTATGTCGGCCTGCCACTGGCCGTCGAATTTGCCGAGGCGGGATTCACGGTGATCGGCCTCGATGTGTCCCGCGAGAAGGTCGAGTCGCTCAATCGCGGCGAGAGCTACATCATGGACATTCCCACCGAGCGCCTGAAGCCGTTGGTCGCCAATGGCAAGTTCCACGCCACCACCGACTACACCGATCTGCGCGATGTAGATACGGTCAGCATTTGCGTGCCAACGCCGCTGACCAAGACCAAAGACCCGGACATGTCGTATGTCGTCAATTCGGTGGAGGCCATCGCGCAGGTCTGCCACGCCGGCCTGCTGGTCGTGCTAGAAAGCACCACCTACCCCGGCACAACCGAAGAACTGATCGTCCCCCGTCTGGCAGAAGCCGGATTCACGGTGGGCGAAAATGTGTTTGTGTCCTTCTCACCCGAACGCATTGACCCCGGCAACCCGCGCTTCGGCGTTCGCAACACGCCAAAAGTGGTGGGCGGCGTGACGCCTGCTTGCACCGAAGTGACGGTGGCGCTGTACCAGTCGGCGGTGGATCGCGTGATTCCGGTCACGTCGCCCACCTCGGCAGAGATGGTCAAACTGCTCGAAAACACGTTCCGCGCCGTGAACATCGGCCTTGTGAACGAAATGGCGATCATGTGCGACCGCTTGGGCGTGGATGTGTGGGAAGTGATTCAGGCCGCCGCCAGCAAGCCCTTCGGCTTCATGCCCTTCTATCCGGGGCCGGGGCTAGGCGGGCATTGCATCCCGATTGACCCGCTGTACCTGAGTTGGAAGCTCAAGACGCTGAACTACAACGCCCGCTTCATCGAACTCGCCAGCGAGATCAACACGTCCATGCCGCTGTATGTGGTGGACAAAGTGACCGACGCGCTGAACGACGACAGCAAATCGGTGCGCGGTTCGACGGTGGTGGTGCTAGGCGTGGCCTACAAGCGCGATGTGAACGATGTGCGCGAAAGCCCCGCGCTGGACATCATCGGCCTGCTGGAAGAAAAGGGCGCGAAAGTGGTCTACCACGATCCGTACATCCCGCAGGTGCGGCTGGAACACAACGAGATCATGCGCAGCACCCCGTACAGTGAGGCGCTGCTGGAGAGCGCCGACTGCGTGGTGATCGTCACCGACCACAGCAACATGGACTATCAGCATGTGCTGGATCACAGCAAGCTGGTGGTGGATACCCGCCACGTCACCCCGCCGCGCAAAGGCCGCGCCCGCGTGGTGCTGCTGTAAGCATTAAAGCCCCCGCCGATAGACATCCATTCAATCCAAAAAAGTCCCCGCCCCTAACCCCTCCCCATGTATGGGGAGGGGAAAAAGGGGAGGGGATTCTGCGCTCAATAATCCGCCTGTTGGCTTATAGCGAAGGGGGCAAAACAAAAAGGACACGACATCGCGTCGTGCCCTTACGAAAACACGCTTGAAAGGGGATGGGAACGTGCGTCCCGCATTTACTCCCCGTTGCCGTTCAGTCGGGCTTGCAGCACCTTCACATCCCGCCGCAGCAGGTCATCCGTCACCAGTTCTTCCGCCACCTTGTTGCACGAATGCAGCACCGTGCTGTGCGTGCGCCCGCCGAAGGCTTCGCCAATCGCGGGGAGCGAGGCCATCGTCACTTCCCGCACCAGATACATCGCCACCTGCCGCGCCTGCGTCAGACGGGCGGTGCGGCGCGGCCCCGTCAGATCAGCCACCGACACGTTAAAATGCTGCGCGGTCAGCTCCAGCACATGCCCTAGCGTAATCTGATGGCGGCGCGGGCGGCGGTAGCCTTCCAGCACATTCTCCGCGATGTCCAGCGTCACCGGACGCTGCGTGAACTGTGTGGTCGCCACCACCTGATTGAACACGCCTTCCAGTTCGCGGATATTGGCGCGTGACCGGTTGGCGATCATCTCCGCCACCGGCGCGGGCAGCTTAATCCCGCGTTCCTGCGCCCACATCATCAAAATCGCCACACGGGTTTCAAACTCTGGCGGTTGCAAATCCATCACCAGCCCGCCGGCAAACCGCGAACGCAGCCGGTCTTCCAGCGTGGTCAACTGGCTGGGATGCCGATCCGAGGCCAGTACCACCTGTTTGCTAAACGTATTCAGTGCGTTAAAGGTGTGGAAAAATTCTTCCTGCGTGCTTTCTTTACCGCTGATGAACTGAATATCGTCCACCAGCAGCACATCCGCCGAACGGTACTTCTCGCGGAACATAGCGGTAGTGCGCTGCCGGATGGCATCCACCAGATCGTTCGTGAAGGCTTCCGAGGGGATGTAGATGGCGCGCAGCCCCTTCGTGCGGCAAGCGTGTGCCACCGACTGAAGCAGATGCGTCTTGCCTAGCCCCACGCCGCCGTAAATCAAAAACGGGTTATAGTGCGTGGCGGGATGTTCAGCTACCGCCAGCGCCGCCTCGTAGGTCATGCGGTTGGCAGAATTGGCGATAAAACGCTCGAACACCATGCGCGAGTTCAGTTCGCTTTCGGGCAGTTCCGGGCGCTGCGGACGGCTGATCTGCTGATGCAGCGGCGCGGGAGCCGTCTCCGGTTGCTGCGAGAGCAGGCGGAGCAGCGGCAGTTCTTCCTCGGCGGACACCTCGGCAGCGGGCTTATGCACTTCAAAAGCGACATCCGCCCACTCGCCAACCACGTCAGTCAGGACGCGGCGCACATCGCGGTACAAACGATGCTGGAGCATGTCACGGGCATACGAGTTGCGTACCCCTATGCGGTACACACCCTGATCGCAGCCCAGAAAGACAGCACCGCGCAGCCATGTATCGAAACTGCCGCGATCCAACTGAATTTCAAGCTGATTGTACGTAATGCTCCACTGCTCTTGCGGGTTCACAAAAATAAACCTTCTGTTATTCGACCTGCTGGCAACGAAAGACACAAAATCCTTCGGTATCGTTTTAGCCGAGCCGCCAGCCCAATTTGAGTTGTGTATAGGTTCTGGGTTCCCGCGAATGCGCAGATGTGTTGGCGCACTTTTCTGTGGGAACGACTGCACGTCTTGGGTGACGTGTATAGCAACAGTATACCCCAAGTCCGAAGGACTCTCAACCGACTCTCAACCGCGAATGTTAAAAAAATCAGCATTTTAAGGTTGGGATAAAAGGTTCGCAAAACCTTAATCTAGCAGCCAATCCGTCAGGGTTGACTCGGTTTGGAGTCACATCAAGGGTAGGTGAAGATCGAATGCGATGGATGACCATTTCCGGCGAAAACCGCGATTCCAGTGTTACAAGTAACAAACCTTTTAATTTCAAAACCCTTGTAATGTGCTTTCGGGCTTCAGCACACAATTTGGGATATATTCTACATGGGCTGGAAAAATCAGGTCGTCATTGGGATTAAATTGGGATATTTTGGGAAAAAAATCAGCCTTTGGATTACCGTGAAGTTCGCTTAAGGTCTACTGCGTGGTATTGCCACATCGCAACGCTTCGGAGCAAGCAGGCCGCATTCTTTAGCATCTCACATCGCCTCATTAATCAAAACCTATTGAGGCATATAGAGCTATCTCTATAGAGGAACAACCTCGGCAGCCCCTTCGCACGGGAAGCGCAAGGGCAACCTCAAAGCCAAGCCGCCTGATCGGTTGCGAAGTTCGGCTGATGCGGCTACGATAACCCCATAGAATGGCTCATTGTTGAGGGGGCAGGCATGCGCAAAACAGCGTTCGCCCTGACGGCGCTGCTGGCGGCGCTGGTACTGACCGTCGGGTGGGTGGCGGCACAACCACTGCCTACGGCGGGCGTGGAAATTTTGATCAACCGGGACGCGGTGAACGTGCGGCTTTCGCCTGCGCTGGGGGCCGACATACTCGGTTTCCTGAATGCCGGCTACCGCACCAACGCCAATGGCCGCAGCCCGGATAACCAGTGGGTGCGGATTGATTTCAACGGACAGGAAGGTTGGGTAGGGACGGCGGTCATCAACGTGTTCGGGGATATGAACATCCTGCCCGTTGCCGACCCGCGCAGTATTCCCTACGGCGGCTTCGACAGCCCGCGCTCCGGCGCGAGCGACGCCACCAGCGCGATCAACGGGCGGCTGGCTGACAGCGGGATGCGCTTGCGGGCAGGCCCCAGCACCGCCTATCCCGTTCTCGCCAACCCGCCACGTTACAGCGTGTTCCCCCTCACCGGACGCACCGCCAGCAACGGATGGGTGCAGGTGAATTTTAATGGCACACTCGGCTGGATGGTGGCGGGTTTTGTCGAATTTCAAGATAACCACAGCATCACCGAGTTGCCGGTGGATGGCATCGTCGCCTCCGCCCCGCCGCAGTCCGATTCCACCCGCGAGAACTACTTCGGCATCCTGCGCCTGATGCGTGACCGCGTGGAACTCGCGCAACCTTCGCTGGACTCGATCCGCGCCACATGGACAACCGTCGCACTGGGCGACCGCGCCGCCTGCCAGAACTTCCCGGCGCGCCCCTCGGACATCAACATCGCCAACGAGCTGCTGGCCGCCAACTACGGCACGCTGGAGCCGCTGCGCGTGGATTTCAACGCGGCGATGGCAACCCTCCGACAGGCGATTGACCTGTGGATTGACTCTTGCCGCCTACCGCAGCCACCTTCGGGCGTGGTGGGTGAAGCCACCGTCAGCGGCGCGTTGAACGTGATCCAGACGGCGGACGCGCAGTTTGCCAATTTGCGCGCCCGCTTGGATGAACTCGTCCCGCCCGATCTGGAAGTGGGCGAAGGCAGCTGCCTGTTCACCTACCAAGACCAGTTCGACATTTTGCAGGTCATCGCCAAAGGCCAACTCATCCTCGACTCGCTCACCCCACGCAAAACGGTCGTGGGCTTCTGTCTGGATGCCGCCGCCGGTGACGCGCTGCGGGTGGAACTGCTGATCGCCAGCGGCACCGCCTCGCCCCTGCTCTCGGTCAGCCCGTTCGATAACCCCACGCAATTCCTCGGCGTCGGGCGACCGGTGGCAGGTCAAGCCCTGATCTCGCTGGGGCCGATTCAGATTTCAGCGCCGGGGCGCTACCTGATTATCATCAGCGATACCGCCGAGACGCCGCCCAATGCCGATTACGCGCTGCTCGTCTCGAACATCGCCGGACAAACCGTGACCGGGCCGGGACTGGGTATTGACCCCACCACCGGACAGATTGTGGTGAATCCTGTGCAGGCCGTGTCCACGCCCGCCGTCGTTCCCACCATCGCCTCCGGCATCCCCACATCCACACCGGGCGTTGTTCCTTGCCCCGGCACCCAGTTAAACTGCAACCTGCTATTAAGCTGTGCCGAAGCGCAGGCTTGTTTGCGGGCGGGCAACTTCACGCTCGACCCGGATAACGATGGCATTCCCTGCGAGGAGACGCTGTGTAAGTAAGGGTGTACCCGAAACAAAAACGGAGCGTCCCCGGCTTGGGGGCGCTCCGTTTTTTGTTGACCGAAGAAGTGCGGTTTACTGGGCAGCGGTGGCCTCAATGCCGGCAATAAGCGCGGCTTTCTGTTCGGCGTTCAAACTAGCCGCCGGGTGCATGGGCAGATAGATGGCGGGGGGCATACTACCACGCTCGATCTTCTCCACCATTTCGCGCACATCAAGCTGCGGCATGGTGGAAAGATTCATTTCCTCGCGGCCTTCATTCACATCCTTCACCACCAGCCACTTGATCGGCGCGATATAGCTGTACCACGGCCAGACCGTTTCGTTGGAATGGCAGTCATAGCAAGCAGTGCGCATCAACTGCTCTGTTTCAAGCGAGTCCCATTTGATCGTGTTGGTCACAGGCGGGTTGGTGATGTCAAACCCGGGAATAAGCTGAATGACGATGAAACCGAGGACGAATACCGCCACAAGGCCAATCAAGATACGACGAATAGACACGAAAAACCTCCATAGGTTGTAAACCTTCATTATTAGCATTTTCATTGTAAACCACGCCTCCTTAGCCCAAGCTAAAGAAAGAGATACGCTATGCTGAACATCAAGCGAATCTCCATGACATTCGTCATAAGTATCATGCTGAGAGTGTTTGCGAACAGTCTATACAGGCCAGATGAATGCCGTTATCGAAAACCGCCGTAAAACCCCTATCTTTAGGTGCGGGGATATAAGGCGGCTCAGCGTTAGCCGAATGATGGTTTTGCAAGGTATACTCCTTTTAATTCGACTGGACAATCACTTCACAAGCCTGTAATGGGATGGTCGTGCGAAAAGTTCAGTGCGGCGCAACTTACCAACTTAGACATGGGTTGCTACGGGAAGTCCGTAGCGTAAAAGTCTAAACACCTTAG
>CAIPFY010000407.1 GCA_903864435.1 uncultured Chloroflexota bacterium
CAGGCGAACCCGTGCCGAGTGTCTTATCGTCACATCAGTGACTTACACAGTATAGTCGCACTCCGGCAATCCCTCGTTCGTTTCCGACCAGCGCACGAACAGCAGCCCCAGCATCATATCGGTTTCGTACCTGAACAGGTCGTAACCGTCGGCCTTGCCGCTGCCAATCACCTTATAACCAAAAGGTCGCACAGAGGCGTTTCTAGCTTGCGCCTGAATGAAGCACTCGGCGCTCAGATCCACCGAACTGCCCATCGGCGCGTACCCACCGCTTGCCATCGGCTTGAACGAATACGGCTTGGATTCCTTGCCAACCGCTTCAAACGCATTGACTTGCAGCGAACACACCGGATCGGCGTTCGGGCCGTCATACACCGCTGACAGCGTGAACGGGCCATACGTGCCCTCAATCGTGCCGATGATGACGTTGGTGGCATTCGCCGCACACGTCGTCAGCGCCGCCTGAATGTCGGCCTGCGGGAATTCGCCCAGCAGCGCCGGAACTGACCCGTTCGCCGGACGGTTGCCGTTCAGCAGCCAGCAACCGCGTGCGGCACTGCAAAACAGGCTGTCCCCACCGAAGTACCCGTTCGCCGAGCCGTTAATGCCACCGTCCGCCGAAACCACACCCGCCAGTGCCAGCAGCGCCAGCACCACCACCAGAACACGAACCATGCTGCGCACCATAATGGAATTTCTCCCTGACTAAATTACACTACACTAACTTCAGACTAACTCGAAAAATACAATTAAAACCTTAAGGTTTTCGCTTTTCACAAAAATCTGCCTGATTTTGATAATTTGTAAATAGACAATACGGGGGATGCAACGGCGAGAGAGGTTCTTGATTGGATTGGTTACTCAAACCCGGTCAAGCACTGGACGAAGTTCTCATGCGCTATCCGGGGGACACCCATCGGAGGCCGGGCAGCCCCCTCAGGCTCAGGCTTCGGCGGGGGAAACCACCAGTGGCAGTGTGAGGCTGAAGGTGGAACCCGCGCCAAGTTGACTGGACACGCTGATGTCGCCGCCCATCAACCGCGCCAGCCGCTGACTGATCGCCAGCCCCAGCCCTGTCCCGCCATATTTGCGCGTGGTGGAAGATTCTCCTTGCCGAAATTCCTCGAACAGATGCTTCATTTGCTCTGGCGACATGCCGATGCCCGAATCGCTCACGCTGAAGGTGATTTTCTCCGCTTGGCCGGCAGGCTGCACCGTCAAGCGTAGCTGGCCTTTTTCGGTGAACTTGTTGGCATTGCTCATCAGGTTGAACAAAATCTGGCGCGTCTTAATCAGGTCGGTGGTCATCAGGCCGACGTTCTGCGGGCAGGACACCTCCAAATGGTTTCCTTTTTTCTCGATCATGGGCTGCACGGTGGTGGTCACATCATTGACCAGCAAACACACGTTCACCTCCTCAAGGTACAACTCCATCTTGCCCGCTTCAATCTTGGAGATATCGAGAATGTCATTGATGAGCGCCTGCAAATGATGGGCAGCCAGTTGTATTTTCTTGAGATCGGGAACGTAGGAAGTAATTTCATCCTCAATCAGTTGTTCCTCAATCAGTTCGCTGTAACTGATGATCGCGTTCAGGGGTGTTCGCAGTTCGTGGCTCATGCTGGCAAGGAAGCGGCTTTTGGCGCGGGTCGCGGTCAGCGCCGTATCGCGGGCGTTTACCAGTTCGGTAGCGATGGTGTTGAACGCCAATGCCACCTGCGACAGTTCATCGCGGCTGGCGACACGGAACGTTGGGCTGGCATCCCCATGTACCATACGTTGTGTAGCTCGATCGAGACTGACAATGCTCTGATTGAGCGAGAAGTAGAACCCGAGGAACAAATACAGCGTGGTGACAACCGCCGCCAGTGTCACGCCGATCGCCAGCGCCCGCTGCGACTCAAACCGTTGAACCCGTTCTGAAAGCAAATGATCCAGCGCGGGTGAAACAAGGTTATACAGGTCAAAAGCGCGGCTAATGGTCGCCGATGCGGCTTGATAGAACTCGTCCGCATTGATGCTGACAGGGCGGGTAGCGCCATCGTTCGGGTCGCCATTCTCACCCAGAATGAACGACTGATTGAGCAGGATTAGCAGGCTGTCGGTGGCGAGCGTGTAACTATTCAAGGCGGGATTCAAGCGGGCCGCCAGCGCCGGATTGCGGGCGAAGGCATAGCCCAACCCTTCCAGATTGGCACGCACTGCTGAACGCATCAGCCCGGAATACAGGGTGAGTTGGGTGCGGGTGCGGCTATCCACTTCCCCTTTGAGCGCCGCTTGCAGCGCGATCATCCGCATCTGGCTCATGTAATCCGTCACCAGCGGCAGCTGGGTAATGACGGTATCCATCAAATAGTAGCTGTCCAGTTCGGAATCAAGAATCAGGTTGGACGTGTTGGCGATGACGGTAATCAGGCGCAAGATGCGGTTGCTGAGCGCGGCATGGGTATTTTCGACGGTTTGCAACGACATCTCATCCACATGCCCTTGCAGCGCAACCCAATCCGATTTGACTATCGCCCATTCGTCAGTGACATGCAGCATATCCTCGAAGCGCATACTCAGCGCGTCCAGCGCCGCGATACGGGCTTCCACATCGGCTTCCTTCAGGGTCAGCGCACTACGAAAGGAGTCGCCACCGTTCAGCACGGCGACACTCAGGGCGGCGTGCTGCTGCACATGCTGAAGAAGATCGAGAACCGCCCGGTTAAAGACCAGCCCTTGCTGTTCAGCAACCGTGAAATCAACATCTTCATTGATCTTGGAGAAAGACTGAGTCATCACCACCAGCAAAGGCAGCAACAGCAGCATCCCGATAAGGATGAACTTCTGCGGGTAGCGAAGGCGGTTCATAATGCCGATGGCGGGTTGAAACAGCCTGTTCACCGACTGCCGATCCTGTTGATAGCTCATGCGTCCCCTACTGTGCTGCGTAAGACAATTTCTATTTTGCCGCATTCTTTACGAATTTTCTAGAAGTCCAAGCAATGGCGGGTGTATTCGGAAATGGGGCAGTTACCCTCATCCCCCCGCCTTCCACTGCGCGTCATGGCGAAGGGGGTTGAAAAGGTTACACGATTCTTAAGTCCATCACACTGAGGGAGAGGGAAAAAGGGTGAGTATTTTTAACATCTACCCCGCCCCCGAATCCGAATGCGCCCCATCAAAAACCGGCCTGAAAGCCGGTCTTTGAGCGTTATTCCCGTGTGCGGGTTGGGAAAATCAGGGTGTGGTGAAAGCGGGTTCGGTGGGTTCGCCGTTCGCCGCCAGCAGCGTATTGACCAGCTTGCCGATGGGCAGCAAGCACGACTCCGCCGGACGGTTGAGCAAGCGCCATTCGACGGCGGTATAGGTCGCCATCCCCACCATCAACTTGCCGCGTGGGTTTGCGCCAATCGCCATCAGAATGTCCGTCGGAATGCCGGACGGGTCGAGCAGCCAAGCGATATGCTGCTGCATCTGGCTGCGGCGGGCTTCGCCGTAGTCCGGGCAGTCGTTCAGCATCGTCTGGATCTGCTGCACTGTTTCCTGCTGGTCGGCGGGTAGCACCTGTGCCGATACATTCTGCAAATTGGCGCGCACCGTCGGGTCAAGCGGCATGATCTGCGCGGGCGTAGCGGTGGCGCTGATCGCGGCGGGGCGGTTGCCTGAGAAAAAGATGACCGCCACCGTGACAGCAAAAAAGAGTGCGCTGGCGATCAGGCGGGTGCGGTCACTGATTCGGGCGCTGGATTGGCTCATGATGCGCGCAGCGATAGCAGATACTGGAACAGATTCTTGCCGCCGCTGTCGCTCAAACGGTTGGTCGAATATTGATGATCTGCGCCCAGTTTGCCGCCCGAACGCATGAAGGCGATGAACTCGTCTTCCGTGCCGACGTAGGCGATCATAGACGAACCCTTATCCGTGCCTTCCCCTGCCGCCCCATGACACGAGCCGCAGTCCAGCGCCTCGTAGCGTCCGCGTCCGCGTTCAACAGCCTGCGGGTCTAGTGCGGTGGTGGCGCTGCTTGCCGCCGCAGCCGTCGCGGCAGCCGCCGTTGCCATTGCCGGGGCAGCCGTCGGTTCGACGTAGCTATAGGTGGGGATAGCGGTAATGGTGGGCAGCGGCGTGGAGGCTGGCGCACCGCCGCCACAGCCCGCCGCCAGCAGTATAATCATGAGTGCGATCAGCAGTCCGCTTCGTTTGAACATAGCCTCTTGTCCCATTAATCTCATTAATTTGACCGATTCGGATCGAGTGCTTCCTGGAGGCCGTCCCCGACGAATGAGAAGCCCAACACCGTGAGGGCGACCAGAAGAGTCGGGAACAGTGCCAGATGGTAATATACCCGAATCGTGTTGCCAATGCCCGAACCCACCATTTTGCCCCAACTGGCGGTGGGTTCGGTGATGCCGATTCCGAGGAAGCTGAGACCGGCTTCCGCGAAGATGGCGAGAGGAATGGCGAAAGTGAAGGCCACCAGCAGCGGCGATAGCACATTGGGCAGGATGTGGTTGAACACGATCTGCCAATCGCTCGCGCCCAGCGCCCGCGCCGCCGTGACGAACTCTTTTTCGCGGTAGGCCAAGAATTGAGCGCGGGTGAGCCGCAACGGTTCGATCCATGTGGTGATCGCCAGCACGAAGATGACATTCCCCACGCCAGAGCCGACCACGCTCAACAGAAACAGCGCGAACAGCAGCGGCGGGATGGCGGTGGCGATGTCCACGAGGCGCTGGATGGTGAAATCCACCCAACCGCCGCGAAAGCCGGAGAGCATCCCCAGCGGCATCCCGATGGCGAACGCGATCAGCGGAACGAGCATACCGACGGTGAGCGAGGTACGCGCCCCGTAAATCAAGCGTGACAGATAATCGCGGCTGGAATTATCCAGCCCTAGCGGGTGCGTCGGGTCTACGAGGGGCAGCATACTGGCGCGTTTGGTGAAAAACACCTGATCGTAGCGATAGGGCGAGATGACATCCGCCAGCACGCCGACCAGCAGAAACGCGATCAAAATGACCAACCCGACCATGGCTAGGCGGTTGCGCCGGAAGCGGCGAATCGCATCTCCGAGCAGGGTGCGCCGCACCACAGGCGCAGTCGGCGGGGTCAGGCGGGTGGGGGGGACAGTTGGGTTTGCTTCCACGTTTTGGCTACTCACAATTACAGGCGTACACGCGGATCAATCAGCGTATAAAGAATATCGGTGATGAGGTATGTGATCCCCCAGAAGAACGCCACCAGCAGCACCAGCCCCATAATCATCGGGTAGTCGCGGTTGAAAATGCTGGTCACGAAGAATTTGCCCAAGCCCGGAATGCCGTACACCACTTCGATGAACAACGACCCCGTGAGCAGGTTGGGGATTTGCGGCAACAGCACCGTCACCATCGGGATTGCCGCGTTCCGCAGCACATGGCGGAACATGATGGTAAAGTCCGAAAGCCCTTTGGCGCGGGCAGTACGCACATAATCCGCGCCGAGTGCGTCCGACACGCTGGAACGGGTGTAACGGGCGACCAGCGCCAGCGGAGCCAGCGCATAGGTGATGACGGGCAGGAAGTAATCCCACGACAGGATGGCCGAACCGCCGGGGATGAGTGGGCCGATAATCCAGCGTTTCTGGTCTTCGCCCCATCCCGCTTGAAAGCCAAAAATGATGAGTAAAAAGGTGGCGATAATAAAGTTGGGCAGGGTGATGCCTAGCGTGGCGAGAAAGGTGATGAGGTTATCCACCCAGCTATTGCGGTGATAGGCCGCGAACGTCCCCATGACAAGGCCGAAGCCGAACGACACGATGATCGTATACAGCCCGATATGCAGCGTGACCGGCCACGTCCGCAGGATGACAGCCGTCACCGGCGGCGACCCCGCGACGGCGAACGAGTTGCCAAAATCGAGTTGCACGGCGCTGATGAGGAAGTTGATGTAGCGTTCCGTCACCGGCTTATCCAACCCGTACTTGCGTTCGAGGTTCGCCAGCGCGTCTGGCGTATAGCCGCGTTCGCCCAGACTGAACGGCCCGCCGGGAACAGCGTTCATCAAAAAGAATACGATTGCCGAAACCGCCAGCATCACCAGCAGCAGAGCGATGAGGCGGCGAATAATATAACCTGTCATGCGATACTCGAATCTTAAATAGGGGCAGGTATGCCCCCGCCCCTATATCTGTGGAACACAATGCGATGCTGGTGTTCATTCCCTTCAGTCGCCGCGTGTTTCCGGCAACTGAAGGGACAGCATTCAGACTTGGAGGCCATACACCCTCATCCCCAGACCAACAGATGCGTCTTGCTTCCCCTCTCCTAGCTGTACTCAGCGGTTGGGAAAGGGTAATTGGTCGGGGGAATTTACGCTTGCGTGCCGCAGGCATTCCCCTGACCAATTAGAGGGTGAGGGCAACCTCTGTTTCAGATGGTCGTTACGACGAACGATAGGTCTGGAAGTTGCTCACATCATTGGTGATGTAGAACGTGCCCCAGCACCAGTCGTTGCCCCAGTGCAGCGCACCCACGCCCTGCGCATCCGGGCGGAAGCAGTCGCCAGCCACATACGGCTGGAACAGATCGCCCTGAATACGATGGACGAGGAAGATGCCGCCCACGTCTTCGACGAGGAGTTTTTCGGCATCCTTGTACATCTGGAGGCGGACAACCGGGTCGCCCACCATCACGTTGGCTTCGTTCACCAGACGGTCAAACTCGGCGTTCAGCCATGAGTGACGGCCACTGGACAGCCACACGCCCAGCATGTTCGAGGGGTCGAGGTAGTCCATACCGTAGGACACCGCGCCGAACTGGACGGTGGTCGGACGAGCCAGCAGACCGTCCATGAAGGCCGAGAATTCCATGTTGTTGACAGTGAGCTGCACGTTCAAGCATTCGCTGATCGAGGCCGCCGAAGCCACCCACCACGCCGCACGCGATTCCGATTCGTTGCGCAACTTCAATTCCTGCGGCGGGAAGTCCTTGCCATCCGGGTAGCCGGCTTCCGCCAGCAGCGATTTCGCCAGTTCGCAGTCATAGTTCTGGTACTGCTTCAGGTCGCCAGTCGCGTCCGAGGCCGGGAAACCGGGGGCGAGGAACGAGTAGGCCGGGATGCCGAACTGCGGGCCGACCACGTTCTGGACAATCGCATCACGATCCAGCGCATGAGCGAACGCCTGCCGCACCTTCAGATTATCGAAGGGGGCGGTGTAGGTGTCGAAGAACAGGTAGTCGGTGCGGAAGTCGCCGAAGTTCTGGCGATAGTTGGCGCTCAGAACCGGGTCGGCAGAGATCACTTCAAAGTCCGCCGGGCTGAGGTGAACGTAGTTCACACGGTCACTCTGTCCGTTCTGGAAGGCGAGGAAGCTGCCATTCAACTGGTCGCCATACACGCCGGTCATCTGGCGCAGGTAGGGCGGGCGGAAACCCTTGTAGGTCGGGTTGGCTTCCAGAACCAGACGACTGCCTGCTTCAAACGACTTGAGCATGAACGGGCCAGAGCTGACGCTGTGCGCCGGGTCAATGGTGTAGTTGGGGCCAAATTCGGCCAGCGCCTTCGCCTGAAGCGGCGGCCAGAAGTAGACCGTGCCGGGCAGATACGGGCGCGGGCCATTGGTTTCGATGACCAGCGTCAGATCGTCCACCGCACGCATACCGATTTCGTCTACCGTGACTTCACCGGCAACCGCTTCCGACCAGTTCTTGATGATGCCCTGCCACATCCACACGAAGTCGTAGGCGTTGGCGGGATCCACCATGAACTTGTAGCTGACCACGTAGTCGTTGGCGGTCAGCGGCGTGCCATCACTCCACACCTGACCGGGGCGCAGCTTGAACGTCCACGACAGACCATCTTCCGAGGCTTCCCAGCTTTCGGCTGCGCCGGGGACGAGGTTCAGGTTTTCGTCCAGATTGACCAACGGGTCGCTGAACAGATCGAACAGGCTGGTATCACCGCAGACGCGCTGATAGACCGAGACGACCGACGAGAGCGTGGTTTCCTTGCGGGTCGAATCGCAAATGGTCTGCCACGTCTGCTGGTCATACGAGGCGGCGTTTTCCGGCAGGGCGCGACCATACACATCCACATTCGCATCCTGTGCGCCTGTGAAGGGGATGGCGACTGCCGCTAACCAGAGTGTGATGGACATGAAAAACAGAACCATCGAGAGCTTTCGTGCCATGAACTATCTCCTTGCTTTTCCAAACGAAATATTTTCTGCTGTGTGGCAGTTTGCGCCACAGCTATTGGGAACGAAAATGCTACAACACCTGACACAATCTCGCAAATATAACAACATTGTATTCTGGATTGTATAAAAAATACCTTACTCACTTGTTTTTCCAATACGACCGGAGCGTTCCAACACCCCCTGATCCATAGACCATTCAGCGTGGCAATCCGGGTATCAAGCGGTATAGTTTTATAGGTGTTCTAGGATTTCCGAAGGAGATGTTTTATGCGTCGTTTCCAAGTTCTATTTTTGATCCTCGTGCTGGTCGGATTCGGGCTTCTTCCCGCCGCCGCCCACGAAGACCTTGCTGCCAAAGCCGCTGAACTGGCTGCGTCTGCACCTTCGTTTGAATATGCCGAAACCATTGTTCATTTCGAGAATGAGGGGCTTCAGCTGATCGGTACGCTGGCGATGCCCACCACCGATGCGCCGGTTCCGCTGGTTCTGCTGTTTCACGGCTTCAAGGGCGAACGCGATGAACTGCCGGTTGTGAACACCGAAGAAGCCATGTACAGCCGCACCGCCCGCATCTTCGCCGAACGCGGCATTGCCACACTGCGTATCGAATTCCGGGGTTCGGGCGAGAGCGAAGGCTTGTGGGAAGATACCACCTTCACCAGCCAGATCAGCGACGCGGTGGCGGCGCTGGATTTCGTTGGCACGCTTGAAGGCGTGGCCGTTGAACATATCGGCGTCATTGGCCTCAGTCAGGGCGGTCTGGTCGCTGCCAGCCTCGCCAGTCAGGATGCCCGTGTGAAGTCGCTGGTGCTGTGGTCGGCGGCGGCCAACCCCGCTTCCAACTTCGCCAACATCCTGCCGATGGACACCATCAAGGCTGGTCTGGCGCTGGCTGATGGCGAGGCGCTGCCCATCACCCTGCCGTGGGGCGAAGAAACCAGCATGAAGCGCGGCTTCTTCGAGGAACTGTTCACCGTTGATCCGGTCGCGGCCATCACCCGCTATGCAGGCCCGATGCTGGTCATCGTGGGCAGCCGCGATACCACCGTGTATCCGCAGCCGCAGCAGGGGCAGGCGTTCCTGAATTACCATGATGGACACGAAGAACTGGTCGTCCTTGATGGCGATCATATCTTCGATGTGCTGGCGACTGGCCCCGAAGTGCTGGATCAGGCTATTTTCAACAGCTTGGCGTGGTTCTCTGAAGACCTGTAGACCCACAAGCCGCTTTTAGAACGCGAAAGGCACGGCGTAGCAGTCGTGCCTTTTGATTCGGGCGGGGCGGCGAGTGTCCTAAAATGCGGTTTGCATTACACTAGGTGCGTGGCTATTCGCTCACGCTGACCGAACGCGATCGGCGCGATTCGCTACGTTCAATTGGGGAATAACAATGGCAAACGTCAATGAAACGGCTTTAGACGAAAAGTTGGAGCTGCTAGAAAAAGCCCGTGCGTGGAGTCCGCGTATCATCTCCAAACTGGAAACACTGATTCGCACGGCTGACGATTTCAGCCTGTTTCGCCTCAACCCGCTTCAATATGCCGTCGAAAAGAGCCTCTCCGAAAACGAGGCGATTGATCTGTTCCTGTATGCTGTCAAGGTCGCTTTGTTTGAAATGGAATGGCATGTCCTGTGCCCGCACTGTGGCTATGTGGTCGAGAGCCTGCGCAGCATGAGCGCGTTGCATTCCCATTATCGCTGCCGTTTCTGCACGGTGGAGCGCGACACCTCGCTGGACGATTACATCCAAATCTCCTTCACCATCTCGCCGCAGGTGCGCGAAATTAGTTTTCATCACCCCGAAAACCTGCCGATTGAGGATTTCTACTTCAAATATCATTTGAGCCGCGACGTGCTTTCGCCCATCCCCGGAGTCACGCTCGCCCAAGCCTTTGCCCACCTCACAAAATATATGGGCTATCTCCTCCCCGGCGAGAAAGCGGTTGCCGAAGTCGAACTCCCGCCCGGTTTGCTGCGTGCCACCGATGTGAACAACGACGCCAGTTTTGGCTTGGTACTCACGCCCGACGAACAGGCCGACTCACAGGTAATCCCCTTGCAACTGGTGAACGGCAAATTCCAATCGCCCGATCCTGAGATGCAACCCCGGACGCTCGTCATAGAAGATGTCACCCAACAACCGCGCACCTTCAGCCTAGAGTTAGGGCGCGAACTGGCGAACGGCAACCATACGCTGCAAATCGAGAACTTGCTGAACCGCCGCAGCGCCCTGTGGGTTTTCCATGTGCAGAACGACCCGCCGCCTGTTATGGATTTCTCGCCGTTCCTGACGGGCAAGAAACTGCTGACCACCCAGACCTTCCATGATCTGTTTCGCTCCGAAACCGTCCGCAGCGACGAAGGTTTGAGCGTGCAGGACATCACCTTTTTGTTCACCGACCTCAAAGGCTCAACCGCCCTATACGATGCGATTGGCGACCCCAAAGCCTACTATCTGGTGCGCCAGCATTTTGACACGTTAGGACATGCCATCTCCCAGAACAACGGCGCGATTGTGAAAACCATTGGCGACGCAGTGATGGCGACCTTCATGAATCCCACCGATGCGGTTCAGGCGGCGCTGCAAATGATTCAGGAAATGCGCACGTTTAACCGCAGCATCTCGCACAGCCTGCATCTCAAAGTGGGAATCCATCGCGGTCACTCGATTGCGGTAACTCTCAATGATCGTCTGGACTACTTCGGTCAAACGGTGAACATCGCCGCCCGTGTGCAAAGCCTTGCCGACGCCGACGAGATTTACATCACTGAGGAAACCTTTGCCAGTCTGAATGACTCAACCCTGCTGGAAAACTACGCTATTCAGCCGGAACAGGTGGTCGTTAAAGGGGTGAGCGATACGCTGCACGTCTATAAGGTGACGCTGCGCCAGTAGCACCGTTGAGGATTTTTATATTACACTATCGTCACAATTCGATGGTGTGGGGATGGATTCATGCAGCGCAACCGTTTCGCCTTGTTGCTCAGTTTGCTGATATGCCTGCTGGTGGCGGGTCATTCTGCCGCGCAATTCGCTGGCGACCTGATCGCGCCCTCGGTGTTCCTGCGCGGGCTACAACTGCCGGACGGTGTGCGCTATACCGCCACCTTCATCAAACCCACCGATGACACCCTGATGCGGAATGTGAGCGTCGAAATCACGCTGCCCGTCAGTGCCCGCTTGCAACAAATGCTGGTTACGCGGCAGGTGCAGTTCGATGTCATCCGCAAAAACCGGCGCGGCGAACTCACGCTGATCTGGCAAACCTCGCGGGTAGATGCCAGCACCGCGCCCGATGGCTATTCGTTCACGCTGGCGGAACCGCTAACGGATGAACTCGAATTTTACATGGTCTGGCAGCGCGAAAATGGCGAACAGGCCGTCGAAAACTTCTACGAGCAACCGCCCGTAATCGTCGCCACGCAGTCCGAGGTGCAGTTCAACACGGCGCAATCGGACGCGCTGCCCATCGGCGATACCGGCGTACAGGTGACAGTGGAGGATTCCGCCACGCTCGATCTGAGCTTGCGCTTGCTCGCCAACGATTTCAACCCGCCGCCGGAATACGGTGCGATCTGGTGGTGTTCGCTGCTGGAACTCGCAGGGCTGCCAGCGGGAACATCGGCGCAGGTGATCGTGCCGCTACGCCGTCCGGTTGCGCCCTTCACCGCACTCAGCCTGTTCCAGCAGCAGGCGGATGGCTCGTGGTTGCCCCTCGACCAGCAAGGGGTCGTCACGGCGGACGGGCAATTCGTGGTCTACACCCATCCGGGCGGACTGGTCGCCAGCGGTGGCGACGAGGGCATTCAGCCGGAAATTGTGGAAGTGGACGAGGACGACATCGAAAGCGAACAGCACGCCTCCGCGCCGCCGCCAACTGACGTGCCGCCACCGCCGCCAACTGATGTGCCACCGCCGCCAACTGATGTGCCACCGCCGCCAACTGATGTGCCGCCACCGCCGCCAACTGATGTGCCACCGCCGCCAACTGATGTGCC
>CAIPFY010000408.1 GCA_903864435.1 uncultured Chloroflexota bacterium
CCTCCCTACAAAGTTCTGCTCATCCGGGGCAGCGCGAAAGTCGAACTGATAGAAGGTGGCGTACCAGAATACGGCATAGCAGCAGTACGCTACTATGGCCAAGAACAGGCGAAAGCATGGCTGGATACCGCAGGTAAATTGTTTACGCACTTTGCCAAAGTTTCGATCACACCGGAATGGGTCGGCGTGATGGACTTTGAAGGGCGTTTCCCCAACGCCATTGAAAACGCGATGGCAGGCGGTAGCTAAGGTGCGGTCTAGGCATGGCATAACGCGATGCCTAGATTCTTATCTGATCACGCAAACACATGCGCTAAAATCCTTTTTGCAATGGCCTGAAAGCGACAGCGATAAAGCAGTGCGATGAACACTACTTTTTGTGTATCTCTCTGAAGCACGCTAAGTCCGTTTGACAGACATCACCCTGTGCTACCACCGCGAAGACAATTGCACTAATGATCTGACCCCTTTTGACCCTTTATAACCCTGAAAAAAGGACTATACTCGGCGCGGGCTGCATGAGCGCCCGCTAAAGAAACGCTGAACGCTGCCCTCCGCGATTGTGCGGGGAGAAAAAGGGGTGCTAAAATGGGCTTCAATGAACACTTATGGATTTGAACCTCCGTACCAAGCAGTCATCCGGCACACGCAGGCTTGTGCGCGATATGCCGAAAGCGAGTCCTGATGGGAATCCGTGACACGTCCGAAACGCGCGCGGTCACACTGGTGGATATTCCGGTGGTCATGCGCCTGAGCGAGGGCGGCGTGGTGCTGAACAGCGAAGTGTGTTTCACGCAGGATGCCAGCAACTCGCCCTCCAACCTGTTCACCCTGCTGTGGCCCATTCGCGGGATGCACACGCTGGTCACGCGCTCCGAAAAGCGGCATGTGGTGGGGCAGTTTCAGGTGTACCACGATGCCCCTTGCGCTCATGTGGCCTACATCGCCCCGGCGCTGGACGAGGGCGAGGACGATACCGAGTGGCTGCATGTGCTGGACGCGATGGCAGTGGAGGCGGGACGGCGCGGGGCGCACATGCTCTCGGCAGAAGTGGACGAGAACGCGCCGCTGTTCAAAACCATGCGGCAGGCCAGCTACGCCATCTACGCCCGTCAGGAAATCTGGCGGCGCGACCCGGAGGACAGTGTGGCGGCGGCGGCGGTTGAACTGAGCGCACCCGTTGACAGCGATTTGATGGGCATTCATGCGCTGTTCGGGAACATCGTCCCGCGCCTGATGCACCCCATCACCGATCTGCCGGATGTGGGCGAAGGGCTGGTGTACCGCAAGCAGGAGCGCGTAGAAGGCTACATCGGCGTGACCGAGGGCAAGGCGGGCGTATACCTGACGCCGCACCTGCACCCCGACGTGTTCAGCGACGCGCCCGCTGTGCTGGCGGCGGCGATTCAGCGCATCGAACGCTGCCAGAAAGTGCCGGTCTATGTGCGCGTGCGCCGCTATCAGGACTGGCTGGATGACGCGCTGGAAGATTTAGGCTTCCACATTCATGCGCGACAGGCGGTGATGGTCAAGCACATCACTGCGGGCGTGCGCTCGGCGGCCTTCGCCCCGCTGCGGCACACGCTGGAAACCGTACCCAACACCGTCAAACCTCCCCGCAGCGGCGTGACCGATCTGGTGACGCGGCACAAGCGGCAGGAGTAACGGCGGTCAGGAACGGTTTTGTATGGGTGGCCTGTGCCGCCCCGCTACCGACCGATTTATCAGGAGCAAGTCATCTCCCTTATGGAACGACGGATCACCGACAACATACTCGAACTCAAACGTGTCCTCCCTTCGCATCTAGAAGTCGCCCTAGACCATCTTGGCAATACGGATGAACTGTTAGAAATCGTGCTTGATCTGGGGCGCTTCCCGACGGCACGCTATGTCGAAGGCGAATATACGCTGCTGGAAACCGAAGTCAGCCGCGAGGATTTGAACGCCATCGTGTCCGCCATCGGCACATTCGACAACGACAACCGCGCCGGCATGGAACGCACGCTGCACCGCATCTCCGCCATTCGCAACCGGCGCGGGGATGTGGTCGGCCTCACCTGCCGCGTGGGGCGTGCGGTGTACGGCACGATTGACATCATTCAAGATTTGATCGAATCCGGGCAGAGCATCCTCATGATGGGGCCGCCCGGTGTGGGCAAAACTACCATGCTGCGCGAGGCCGCCCGTGTGCTGGCTGAACACAAGCGCGTGGTGATCGTGGACACGTCTAACGAAATCGGCGGGGACGGCGACGTGCCGCATCCGGCGATTGGCCGTGCGCGGCGGATGCAGGTGTCGCAACCGGAACGCCAGCACGAAGTCATGATCGAAGCGGTGGAGAACCACAACCCCGAAGTGATCGTGATTGACGAAATCGGGCGCGAACTGGAAGCGCAGGCCGCCCGCACCATCGCCGAACGCGGCGTACAGCTCATCGGCACGGCGCACGGCAACGCGCTGGAAAACCTGATGCTCAACCCCACCCTGTCCGATCTGGTGGGCGGCATCGAGTCGGTCACGCTCTCGGACGAGGAAGCACGGCGGCGCGGCACGCAAAAATCGGTGCTGGAACGGCGCGCCCCGCCCACCTTCGATGTGCTGATCGAGATTCAAACCCGTGACCGGCTGGTGGTGCATGAGGATGTCTCGGCGGCAGTGGATGGTCAGCTACGGGGTCGCCCGCTGCCCGTCGAAATTCGTTCGCGCAACGACGCGGGCGAAATCGAGGTCGAAACTGTGGTGCCGGAGCCGAAAGCCACTAATGACCGGGGCGGACGCGGGGCGAATCTGGCTGTGAATGTGAGCGGCGGCGGGAACGGCAACGGACAGGGACGGCGCGGGCGGCTGGTTCCGGTCATGACGGAAGCCGGCGAACCGCGCAGCAGCGCCACCAGTGCCGCAACGAACCCCGCCGCCCCGATCACGACAGGCAACCCGATCCGGCTGTACGCCTATGGCGTGGCACGCAACCGCTTGCAGCAGTCGGCGCGGCGACTGCATGTGCCGGCCTCCATCGTGGATGATTTCGCGCAGGCCGAGGCCATCGTCACGCTCAAGAACTACTACCGCCGCCGTCCGCGCCTGATCGTGGACGCGGAACGGCGCGGCACACCGATCTACGTGCTGCGCGCCAATACCGTCTCGCAGATGGAAACCTTCCTGATTGACCTGTTCGGTCTGGATATGGAACGGAACGGGGATACCTTTGGCGAAGCGATGGCCGAAGCCAAAGCCGCCATTCAGCGGGTGCGCGGTGGCGCGGAGTATGTAGACCTCACGCCGCAGGACGCCGAAACCCGCCGCCGCCAGCATGAGATGGCGCGGGAAGCGCGGCTGTACTCCGAAAGTCAGGGGGCAGAACCGCAGCGCCACGTCCGCATCCTGCGCGACTGAGCCGATCTGAACACGAACGCCCCGCCAGCCGATGCGCTGCGCGGGGCGTTTGCTTGATGCGGCTGACTTATGGCGAGTCAGTCGCCTCCGCATCCGGGTCATCGTCATCAGCGCCAGCATCGGCGTCAGCATCAGCATCAACGCCAGCATCAAAAGTGTCCTGCACTGATTGATCCAGCCCCGTCCCCGAATCGGTTTGCGCAGCGAGCGTATCCAAAAACAGCGTTTGCGAATCGGCATCCAGCTGGTTAAAGGCGGTCTGGGCGAACGAATCAATGGCTTCGGGAGGCACAGCGCCCGACATCAGGTAGCCGATTAACGCGGTGGAGATGTCCTCGCCAAAGCCGCCCGCGCCCGTCCCCATCGGCAGGTCGCCCTCGAAATAGCGGGTGAAGAAATCCTGAAACAGGTAATCGTTCCCATCCCCGTTGAAGAAATCGCTGCCGATCTGGTTGAAATAAGCGTTGAAATCTGCGAGATAGGCCAGCGAAAGCGCAGGCCGAACCGACACCACACGGTCTAAGAAGCCTGCATCCAGCGCCATATTCAACAACCCCAAGGATTCCGAATCATACGGTTCGGGTTCAGATGGCACACCCTCCGCATAGCCGTATTCATCTAGCGGAACACTGAGCATCGCTCCCGGCGGCAACAGACGGGTTTCGCCATCCGACGACACAATCAGATGCCCTTCAAGCGTGCTAACCCGCATCTCATCGCCGGGAATGGCCTGAAAATAGGCCGTCGAGCCAATCTGCACATTCACTTCGTTGATGAGCAGGCTGATCTGCCCTTTGCCCTTCGGCGTTTGGATGACAATCCCACTTTCCGGCGCTTGCTGGCAGGGGTTGTCGCCCTCGCCACTGATGAAGGTGAACGCCTGCATCGGCCCGTAGACCTGATCGGCCGTATCCTGCACTTCAGTCAGGCTGCTCACATCCGCATTTGACGACAGCACATCCGCCCACACCCATGCCAACCCACCCGGCGCGGGCGGGAACTGAATGCGAATCCACCCATTGCCATAGGAATCGGTCAGGCGACCATTCCCCGTCACCACATCCCCTTCCGCGAGGAAACCCACCACCACGCCGTCCGCGCTGGGTTGCAGGTACACATCGGATTCATAAATGGTGCTGAACGACAGGTTAGCGAGATCGTCGCCCTCGTTCTGCACATCAATATTGCCAAACAGCACCACATTGACGTTTTCGGACGAGTCATCAGGCAAGCTGGCTTTGACCTTCATCAAGGCCACCCCCCAATCGGCACTGGCAATATCCAGTGACCGCAACCGGAGCGTATCCACATCCTGTAAACTCGCCATATCGCCCTGCTGCGAAAACTGGAAATCGCTCACCCCGGCAATGGGCGAGGCATCAATGCTCACGTTGCCATAACAGATATGGTCGCGCTTCAGGCCGTTGCACGCATTTTGCGCCAGTTCCATCACTTGATAGGCCATCTGCGAGCAGTCCTCTTGCCGGGGCAGCGCCTTCTCTCCGGGCAGCGCGAACAGCAGCAGAGCAGCACCCAGAATCCATCCCCCAACCATCCTACTTTTCACGATATACCACCTGTATATGATATCCCAACCCATTCTTCATCCGTCGTCCGCGTCATCCGGTGGCGGCTCGCCGGAATCGGGCGGTGGCGGCTCGTCCACGTATTCCGATGTGTCGCCGCCGCTATCCGTATAATCACCACCGCTATCGGTATAATTGCTCCCATCATCCGGCGAAGCCGCGTCTTCTGTGTACACCTCCATCATCAGCGAGAAATCGTCCTGTTCGCTGATCGTCTCAAAGAATTGATCTTGCGCTTCAAAGTCCAGTTCGCCCAGCGTGGCTTGCGCGAACTCGTCCGCATACTCCGGCGGTACATCCCCGGATGCCCAGTATTCAACCAATGCGTCGGACATATCGCTGCCGAAATCCACCCCTTCGGGACTCGTGCTGTCCGTCAGTTCACCGTTGAAATACCTGTCGAAAAAGTCCTCGAACAGGTAGTCGTTGCCATCGCCATCGAAGAACTCGCTATCTTGCTGGTTGAAGTAGGCATTGAACTCATCGAGATAGGCTTCATCCATCGGCAGCGGCACATTCACCTGCCGATCCAGCATGTTCGTATCCAGCGCCACATGCAGCAAATTCATCTCGGTTTCATCATACGGTTCAGGATCGGAAGGCGGCCCATCGGCGTTGCCGTCCTCGTCCAGCGGCACATCGAGCATCGTGCCGGGTGGTAGTAAGCGCGTTTCGCCATCCGAAGACACAATCAGATGCCCTTCGAGCGTGTTGATGCGCATCTGACCGCCCGGTTGCGCCTGTATAAAAGTCGTGGAGCCGATCTGCACATTCACCTCGTTGATGAGCAGGCTGATCTGCCCTTTGCCCTTCGGCGTTTGAATGGTGATGCCGCTTTCCGGCGCTTCTTCGCACGGGCTGTCATCCTTGCCGCTGGTGAACGTGAAAGCCTGCATCGGCCCGTACAGATGATCGCTGGTGCCTGTGACTGCGGTAAGGCTGTTCACATCCCCCTTGTCGCTGACGGTCAGCGCAGCCGCCAGCACCCACCCCACGCCGCCGGGCGCAGCCGGAAACTGGATGCGAAGCCACAACTCATTGGCACTGTTCACCATGCGCCCATTCGCCACCACATCGGACTGTGCGGGGAACGACCCGACCACTGGCCCGGAAGCAGCCGGACGCAGGCGCACATTGGCGGCAGACCGGGCGGTCATCGGCAGGTTCACGGTGTCCGCGCCCTGATTTTCGACCTCGACATTCCCGAACAACAGAACCGTCACATTCTCCGCCGAGTCATCGGGTAGGCTGGCCTTAACTTTCATCAGCGCCACGCCCCATTCCGAGCTATTGATGTCCAGCGACTTGAGCTTGAGCGAACCCACATCCTGTATATTCGCCGTGTCCCCCTGCTGCGTGAACTGCAAATCACTCACGCCAGCGGCAGGTTGAGCATCAATGTTCACGTTGCCATAGCAGATATGGTCGCGCTTCAGGCCGTCGCACACCTCCTGCGCCACCTCCATCACGCTCCGCGCCACCAGAGCGCAGTCTCCTGCCTGTGCGGACTGCACCCGCTGCGAAGGCAGACCGAATAGAATTAGCACGATTCCAATCAGCAACGGGGTCAATTCTATGTTTTTCATCGTGCCCCCTTCGTCTATCCCATATCACAAGCAGTACTCAATGTGGTCACATCCGCCAGATACAAATTGCGCTCCTCGGCATTCAACGGGCGACCAGCCACCGTGCAGGCGCGTTGTATCCACAGTTGCGGATCAACCACCCACAGGCGAATGTCGCCATTCCGAGAACCCGAAGCCAGCGTCTTGCCGTCCGGGCTGAACGCAATGCTCCACACCCAATCACCTGCGCCCTCCAGCGGTGCGCCGATCATGTGCTGGCTGGTCACATCCCACAGCACAATCGTGTCGTCGCGGCTGCTGGAAGCCAACATCTGGTCATCGGGACTAAAAGCCACATCCAGCACCCAGTTATCATGCCCACTCAGGGGCAACCCTTGCACAACGCCCGCCGAAACATCCCACAAAAGCACCGTATTATCGCGGCTGGCGGAGGCCAGCGTGTCGCCACGATGGTTGAAGGTGATGCTGCTGATTGCGCCGCTATGCGCCTGCGAGAATTCGCGGGGAGCAGTTTGTTCCCTATTCCACAGCGCCACGCCGCCGCTTTCATCCCCCAGCGCCAGCCACGTCCCATCCGGGCTAAAAGCCAGCGCCTTCACGAACGGCTCATGCTGGAGCTGCGCCACCTGCGACAGATCGGAGACTTGCCACAGACGCACGCTACCATCTTCGCTGGCGCTGGCAATCCGCTTGCTATCCGGGCTGAAGGCAATATCGCGTATCGAACCCGCATGTGCCTGAAGCGTTTGCAGCGCCTCGCCGCTGCTAGTGGAGCGCAGCACCAGCGTCCCATCGGCAATACCATAAGCGAACAAACTACCATCTGGACTGTAGGCCACCGCCACCACTTCACGTTCCACCTTAAAGGGGTCGAACAGGCTGGCTCCGGTTTGCGCGTCCCACACTGTCGCGCTGCCTTCGGCGTTACCGGCATGACTGCCCGACAGCAAGCGTGTACCGTCAGGACTGAAGGCGAGGCTGTCCACCTCGGCTTCCTCATGCGCAAGCACCCGGCTCAAGGGCTGATCTTGATGAATGTTCCACAGCAAAATATTGCCATCCTCATCACCGGAAATAAGGTGTTCCGAGTCCGGGCTGAAGGCGAAAGCGCCTATTGCATTTGAATGGGCGCTGAGAGGCGGCACATCCTCCAACCGCCGCCCGTTGGCCGGATCGCGGAAGATGAGCGTGGCGTCGTCGCTGGCGGATACCAGAAGCGAACCATCCGGGCTGTAGCGAACGACTCCCACCCAATCAATATGGTCGGTCAAGGGCAGACCGATTTCCTCACCCGTATCCACCGTCCACAGGCGCAGTGTGTTATCCGCGCTGCCGGATGCCAAGCGTTCCCCGTCCGGGCTGAAGGCCAGCGTCAGCACCGCATTCTCGTGGCCTTCCAGCACCCATTCCACCGTCACATCCTGCGGATCGGTCACGTTCCACAGGATGATCTGGTTATCGTCGCTGCCGGAAGCCAGCAGGGTGCTATCCGGGCTGAAAGATAAGGTTTCCACATAGTCCTCATGTTCATCGAGGCTTTCATTCAGCAGTTCGCCCGTTTGCGCATCCCACAGGCGCACCCCGTAATCGGCATGTCCGGTAGCGATCAGTTGACCATCCGGGCTGTAAGCCACACAAAAGATTTCATCATCAAACGGTTCTGACTCCGTTTTTACCATCCCGCTGACCACATCCCACAGGCGTAGGATTCCATCCGCCCCCACCGAGGCGAGGGTTTGCCCGTCCGGGCTGTAAGCCACGCCCCAGACATCACCTTCGTGTCCGAGCAGCGGTTCACCGGAAGGACGCATCTTTTCGGTATCCCACAGCACAATGCGTCCGGTTACATCGGATACCGCCGCCTGTTTCCCATCGGGACGGTAAGCGATCCAATCCACTAAAGCGGGGTTTTCGGTTTGTAGGAAGCGATCCAAGCGCGGGGCACTTTGCAAGCTGGTGAGCAAACTGCTGCGCGATTCACGGCTGTCGCGGATGCCAATGGCCTGAACCGCCAGCAGCAGCGCGGAATCCAGATGGCCTTCGCCCAGTTGAAGCAGCCCTTGTAACGAGACGCGACCGGAACGCGCAATCTGCGCCTGTTGATCGGCGCGGTCACGTTCAAACGAAGCCTGCCGCCACAGTCCGAAAGCGGCAATCGCCAGAATCACCGTGACCACCAGACCGATGCTCACGCCCACCAGCACCTGCCGCTGTTGATTGGTGGCATGTTGGCGGCTAGTGTAGACGTGTTCCGAATGTAACTGCGTGGGCGGCGGCACTTTGGCAGCGCCCGCGCTCAACCAGCGTTCGGCTTCGGCGATTTCTTTGCCCACCAGCAGAAAGCTGCTGTCGCGTTCTTTGGTGTCCCACTCCCGCGCCTGTACCAGAAAACGGGTGTGGTCGCGCACATGGTCGAGATCGGTATCCAGCGCATTCGTCAGGTTGGCAAATGATCGGTCAAACTGTGCGGGATCATTGAAGAACAGCCAGTTATGACGGGCGAGGTATTGCCAGTTGTCATCCAGCACATCATCCAGATCACGGGAGTGCAAAATACGCTTGCCCACATCATCCAGCGGGGCAGCTTTCAGAAGTTCGTGGGCTTTTTTCTGATCGGCCTGCTCAATGACAATCGGAACAATGCGCTTGTTCTGCGCGATGGCGTGCGCCACTTCAAAGTTGCACACTAGCGAGGACAGCGACGCGGGGCTGAGGACGAACACGAAATTATCCGAGTGTTCGATGCCTTCCGAAATCTCGCGCCACCAATCCGCCGTCCAGGGGATGTCCTGCCAATCCACCCACACATCACGTCCACTGGCGATGAGACGATCTACAAGAGTCTGGACAACAGCTTTGTCGCGGCGGGAATATGAAACGAATATTTCGGGCATACCTGAATGAATTCCATTTGTAATCGCGTTACGGGTAACGTCATTATAGACATTCGTAGAAAATGTGCATGAGACTCTAGAGATTAGCTGTGTGGCACACGGCAAGCGCCCCCTTCACAGGTGCTG
Source organism: uncultured Chloroflexota bacterium (assembly GCA_903864435.1). GTDB lineage: Bacteria > Chloroflexota > Anaerolineae > Aggregatilineales > Phototrophicaceae > CFX2. The sequence goes on from CAIPFY010000408.1 coordinate 9,586, forward strand.
TGAAGGGGGCGCTTGCTGAATTTTCGTATCAATACAGATGGATTTAATACTGTTTGGCGCGGCGGCGCAGCACATCGAGGATGGCGGACACAATCAGAATCGCGCCGATCACCACACCTTGCGCGTTCGTTTTGATCTGCGCGGCGCCCAGCCCCAACCGGATGACCTGTATCAACAGCACGCCGAGGAACGCGCCGAGGACGGATCCCAGACCGCCGCTAAAACTGCTCCCGCCAATCACCGCAATCGCCACCACCCAGAGCTGCCAACCATCCCCGATTTGCGGATCAGCCGAGATTGCGGCATTCATCACCAACATCCCACCAAAGGCGGCACACACGCTGACGAGTATGAAGCACACCGTTTTCACAGCGGCGGTATTGATCCCCGCCACGTCCGCCGCTTGACGGTTGCCGCCGGTCGCCGCGAGTATCGCGCCGATACGCGAACGCCGCACGAGAAAGTCGCCCGCCAGCACCAGTATCAGGAAAATGATGAACGTCCACGGCAGATTGAAGAACGGGCTAGGCGAGGTCACGGCGCCCAGAAAAGGCACCTTGTCCTCCACTATAATCCAGCGCCCGCGCAGAATGGCCTGCATGACGCCCCAGATGACAAAATGAGTCCCCAGTGTGCCAAAGAAAGACGGCACACCGATGACCAGCACCACAAAACTGTTGAGCAACCCCGCCATGACCGCCGCCAGAAGCGCCGCAGCAATCCCCACCCATTCCGGCATTCCCAGATCACCGATCACCGCGCCGGCCACCGCCGCCGCCAGTCCCGCCACCGCCCCCGTCGAAAGGTCAATCTCGCCGGCCAGCATGAGATGGCTCATGCCAAAAGCTGCAAACCCCATGTAGGTAATCTGCGTGAACAAGCGAACGATACCTTCGGGCGTCGCCATGCTGGCATCCAGAAACGTGAACATGAGCAAGAAAATAATGATCGCTATGCCAACACCAATTTCGGGATAGTTCAGCGCACGGCGACCCATTCGTCGCAGCATAGACGGCGTTCTTCCGGTTACAGAGGTCGAGTCCATCATATCGTCCTTAGTTACAACTTGCGTTCGCCGGCATCCGGCTGAATGGGCAGCGCCATTTTCGCGGTCAGCCCCCCATCAAAATACAGCACATGCCCGGTCAAGAACTCCGCCGCATCCGACAGCATAAAACTAGCCATATAGCCGCAGTCCTGTGGCTGACCGATGCGCCCCCATGGGACGAGGCTGTTGCCCAATTCGCGGTTATAGTTCGGGTCGCTGAAATAGCTCTGCACTTCAATCGAACCGGGCGCAAGCACATTCACCCGGATATGATCTGGGCACAATTCCACCGCCAACTCGCGGCTGAAAGCATTGATCGCGCCTTTGGTTCCCGCATACACTGAATGTCCGGGGCAGCCCACGAAACCATGAACCGACGAGACGTTGATGATGCTGCCGCCGGCCCATGCGCCATCGCGTTCCCGTAGCATCTGCCCCCGCTGGAGCATGTAGGGGCGGGCACGCTGCGCGGTGAAAAACTGACCGCGAATGTTCAGGAAATAAATCTGGTTGAACTGTTCTTCGGTCACATCCTGAAAATTGAGGGTGAGCGTGACACCGGCATTGTTCACCAGCCCATCCAACCCGCCGAGGAACGCCACCGCTTCATCCACTAAACGCTGGCAATCCGGCACTTTGCTCAGATCGGCCTGCACAGCAGCGGCGCGGCGTCCCAATCCTTTGATTTCCTCGACAGCTTCCAGCGCACCTTTGGCACTGTGGCTGTAGGACAACACCACATCGGCGCCCTGTCGGGCGGCTTCGATCGCGATTCCTTTGCCAATTCCAGTGCCTGCGCCAGTGACCAGCACCAGCTTGCCTTCTAGCTGACAGGGATTTTTAACCATAGCTCGTTATCCGGCTCCCATAACCCTAAACGGATGCGTTCCTTATTGACTGCGGGTATAGATGAAGGACACACCGGTATCCTTGCCTATCCAAGTCATCTGATCGCCCTCAATCTTGATCTCGACCACTGCGCCGTTCAGATCACCCATCGTAATCCGAATGTGGCTGTCATCCGTCACCACGTAGCTAAAATCGGTGGCGGGTACAGGCACTTCGCCATCCACACCGGGAACGAATCCGGTTCCATCTTCATAGAACTCGATGGTGAAGTTCTGCGCGTTCACCCATTTGCCGACAATCGCCTGCCGCAGCACCTTCCCCGAACCGAGCGAGGGTGTGCAGGCGGAAACCAGCGCGATCAGCGCAAGCAACACGATCCACCGGAAGACGCTGCGAACCGGCGTCAAGGCTGTGTCAACCATATCTCCCCCTGATGTAGAAGCCATCTAAGTGGCCGCTTCAACTGCATCACCTTTAATCGCACCGGTGATGAGTCCCACTATTTCTTCTTTGGTGGTTTCGGACTTCAGGCGCGTTCCCACCCGCCGCCCGCGCCGAAACACAATCAGCCGATCCGCGACTTTGAACACATGCTCAAGGTTATGGCTAATGACCACAACCGTACTGCCATGCGCTTTCAGATCGAGAATTAGTTGATTCACTTTGTCCTGCTGTTCCACGCCCAGCGCCGCCGTGGGTTCATCCAGCAGGAAGATGCGGCGACCACGCGCCAGCGCACGGGAGATGGCGACTGCCTGCCGCTGACCGCCGGATAGCTCACCGACGTTCACCTTCACCGAGGGTAGGTCAATCTTCAAACGGTGCAAAATTTCCTGTGCATCCGCATACAGTTTCTTAAAGTTAATAAAGATGCCAAACCGGGTTGGCTCGATGTTGAGATAAATATTGGAAGCCACATCCCGGACGTTCACCAGCGCCAAATCCTGATACACGGTTGAGATTCCCCCCAACCGCTGCGCATCTACTGGCCCGTGAAATTCAACAGGCTGCCCTTCGACAAGAATTTGCCCGGAGTCCTTGCGATACACGCCGGACAGAATTTTGACGAGTGTGGATTTTCCCGCCCCGTTGTCGCCAATCAACGCCACAACTTCAGCCGGATACAGTTCAAAATCCACATTCTTCAAGGCTTGCACATGCCCGAACGCTTTGGAAATGCCTCTTGCTTCCAGAATGGGCGTGCCGGGAGGAGAGCTGACAAGATTCGGCGAGTTGTTCACGGTTGCGGTCATAAAAATTCCTTTGAAATAAAGGAGGATTACCCCCCGACCACCCATGTCGTCGGGGGATAACCTCTTGCTACAGCAAACGAGTGACTACGAGCTAGGAGTCGCACGCATCTGCGGCTCGAAACCATCAAGAATCGCGTAGTAGGCATCGAGATCGCCGGCAGTCACCAGCGGAGCTTCGAGTTCTGTCCAGTACGGGACCTTGTAGTTTTCGCCATTCGCAAGGCGGGACAGCACGACGGCGGCTTCCTTGCTTTCGGTGAACAGCGGCTGCGCGACGATACCGAAAATCTGACCCGCCTTGACCAGATCGAGGTTCACGCGGGTGTAGTCCATACCGACAGCGATAATGCTCTTGCCGGTTTCCTTCTGTGCGCCTGCCCATGTGGTCGGGCCGCCGCCGGTGGTCGAGAAGCCACCGATCAGGTCAGGGGTGGCCTGCATAATGGCGACTGCCGCCGCAATAGCCTGTGTCGGTTCCGGGCCTTCAAGCTGCGGAGCCAGCACCTTCACGTCCGGGCAATACTTCGCCATACCTTCGGTGAAGGCTTTGGCAACCGCGTCTTCGGTGGGGTTGAAGTTATTCTGCGTGATCGCCACAGAACCCGTCTGCCCGCCCAACGCTTCGCAGAAGGCTTTGGCAACCGGAACCGGATACTTGGTCGTATCAGCAGCGATAACCACCATGTTATCCGGGAAATCGCCCTGCGGCACGGGGCCGTGCAGCATCACAACCGGAATACCCTTCGCCTGAGCTTTTTCAACGGCGGGCTTCAACTGGGGCAGGCCGCAGCACCAGACCGCCATACCCTTGTTGTCTTCACGATCAACGGTCTGTTCCGCCAGAGCAATCAGGGCTTCCAGCGATGTTTCATCGGTGGTCGCCAGTTCGCATTCCAAGCCGGCCTGTTCGCAACCGAGCAGGAAGCTCAACTGGGTGAGCTGATGCACGGGATGCCACGCGGTGTTCTGCACCCAGTAGAATTTACCGGTGATGCCCTGCGCGGTGGCGGGTTGAGAAACCAGAACGAGCAGCAGTAACAACACGAACATTATTGACAGGCGGGACGAGAATTTCTTAAACATCACAGTCTCCCTTATATTTTGCATTTACGAATATCCGGCAACTGCACCACAAATTGATGGATGTCCGATCCTTTCTCCCTCACTCTCCAAAGGGCAAAATCGCTATCAACGCTCCGACCGCCGATGCCGAATGACATCTACGGATGCAGCTGCAAGCATGAAAAGTCCGAGTACCGGGATTTGCCAGTACGGATCGAACTGCGCCACCACCATCCCCGTTCGGATCACCTGCATGAGCATGACCCCGAACAGCGTGCCGATGGCTGACCCGCGTCCGCCAAAGAAACTCACACCGCCCAGAATGACGCCGGCGATGATATCCAGTTCGAGGTTTTTCCCGATGATGGGATCCCCCGATGGCAGAGGAAGCTGGCTCATATACAACAGGCCAGAACAGCCCGCGAGAAAACTGGTTAGCATAAAGGCGAGTGTTTTGACGCGATTGGTGTTGATGCCCACGATCTGCGCCGCAAGTTTGTTGGTGCCGGTGGCAAAAATCGCCGCGCCCCATGTCGTCCGGTTCAGGATGACATGCACGATCACCATCATGATAATCATCAGCACAAAGACAACCGAAACCCCCAACGGGCGCAGCGTCCCCAGATAACCGACTTCTTCCGGTAGCGGGTAAATGGGCAAACCGTTGGCGAATAGATAGCTGAAGCCGCGCACTGCCAACCCCACGCCTAGCGTGGTCAGCACGGCATGTACACCCACACGCACCGTCAACACCGCGTTGATGAAGCCGATCAGCAGGGATAACCCCAGCGCGTAAATCGAAGCCTGCCACACCGGAACACCGGCATCGCGGATCAGGCTGGCTGCAAATACGGCGGTCAAACTCATCACGGATGCGGTAGAAAGATCAATCTCGCCCGTAATCATCAGGATGACCATGCCCATACCAATCAAGCCGGGAAAAGCCATCGTTCGCAAAATGGAAGTGATCGTGATGGGCGCGAGAATAGCGGGGTTGCGAAGGTAGAAAAAAGTAACCAGCAGAATCAGCGGAATCAAGATGGCGGATTCATGCCTAGCAAGCAACCTGTGCATGAAAGACGGCATACGAAAGCGTGCGCGGGCACGGGTGATCTGGCTCATTCCGGTTGTCTCTCTTTGAAACGCAAAGCGTTAGGTTCTGCGCAGTGGTAGACCCAATAGAGAAGAATAAACAACCTGTATTCACAGCTAGTAACAACTGGAATCGGTTGTTCTCCGAATAAAGAAGGTTACGCTGTCACCCATCAAACAGCGCCGACAACGGATGGGGGCGTTAGGAATTCGGGGCAAAAAAAGAACCAAAGTAATAGAAAACTTTGAATGCCGAATAAACGCACCCCATAAAAAGGGACAGAGCCTATAAATGAACTGCTAATTGTTAACAGTTGACAGTGTATAGGCAAATCGCTTGAATTGTCAAGCAACTGTCAGTATTTCATTGTAACCGGGCTGTTTTAAGGGAAATCGGCAGCAAAAGAGGCTGTAAAATGGGGAATTATTTCACAAACGCCGCCCCCTCGCCGCCCGCGCAATGACGGGCAGCGAGGGGTGCAAAGCACGCTCAGGCCGCCGGCGTTGGGCGCGACCGGTAGTAGGCCACCAGCACCACCCACAGCAGCAGGAAGATAATCACGCCCCATTCAGAAATAGCGACCAGCCAAAATTCAGGCCGACCGCCCTCTGGTTTCGCCAGTGCGCTTGTCCCGCCGGAGAAGATGATTCGCAGTAGGATGGCATTCGAGACGATCATCGGCAGCGTAGTGAAGGCCATCCAGCGCGGGTAGACCCGCTGGCGGGCGAGAAGCACCAGCAGCGAAAACCCGATCATCAACACCAACGACCCCTGAAAGAACAACAGCGCCACCTGCCGGTGCATCGGCAGGTTCACGTCCATCGGATACACGCCCACCAGAGCGCCGCCCCCTGCCACCACCATGCCAGCAATCGAGAAAGCGTAGCCCGCAATCCAGCGGAAGCTCAACCCCACGCCCAGCATGAACAATCCGTAGAAGACGCCACCGATGAACAGAGCGACATTAAAGATGGCAGACAGCGCGGATTGCTGTGTGTGGCCTAGCTCGGAGACGAAATAGCGCAGCGGCGAGTAGTGTTCCCCGCCAGTTCCGACGTAGCCAAGTGCGGCGACTACGCACCCGACAATGATGACCCCCGCACCGATGTACCCCGGCAGCACTGTCAAACGACGACTCCACAACTCCATAGATGACTCCTACTTGGCGAATGTATGAAAAAAACACCCTTTGAGCGGCAAATCCAACTTTCTTCAAAAGTACCATATAGGAAATATAACCCACAATTGCATATCGGTTTGAGACCTATTTGATTTTATGCTATGGAAAAACCCCCTCGTAAGTAGGATATTTAGACCAATAGACACGTTCACTCGCCCTGAACGGCAGTAGATCGGGGATGTGTGGACTGAACGACATTGAGAAGGTTTTATGAAGATTTCGCAGAACAGCCTACTCGGACGATTCATCATTCTGGCGCTGCTGATCTTCGGTTTACACACGGCAATCATCAGCGCACAGGATGCACCGATTCCCGCCGAAGTTTCACCCGAACCTGCGACTCAGTTACCCGAACCATCGCCGACCGAAACGCCAACCGATCTCCCGACAGCGGTTCCCGCCACTGAAACGCTTCAGGCCACTGAAACACTGCCGGAACCCACCAGCGACAGCCCTACCGCCACCCCCACCGAAACCGCCACGCTTACCCCCACCGACAGCCTGCCGGATGCGCCCACCGCGCTACCGACTACCACGCTGCCGCTGCTCATCCCGCCCGAAGGCGCTATGCGCCTGCTCGTCCGCGATTTGCTGGACAGTGGTGATCTCTCCCACTGGCAATTCGGGGAAGGCTGGGCGCTCGCTCCCAATCCTGATGGGGGTTATGCCCTAC
>CAIPFY010000409.1 GCA_903864435.1 uncultured Chloroflexota bacterium
GGCTGTTCGGCACTGATCGAGATTAGCAACGTGCAAAGCGGGTGGGTGCTGCGGCTGGAAAAAGTAGGTTAGGGCAGAGGACACATGAATCAAAACACATGTGTAAAAAGTTTTAGATCGCGTTACAATAAGTGCGCGGGCAAAAGGCGGGTTAGCGGAAGCTAATCACCCGGCGGCAGGGACGGGACGCGCAATAGCTGGCGGGATGCCAGCGAACGCACCTTAAAATACTGAAAAGCCAAGTGATAGGGGATGCCTTCGGGGGCGACTTGGCAATATTGCATATATTGCCAAGTCGGGGTGCTTCGGAAACAGTATTAACTGGCGAAGTCCACTTCGATAATCTTACACGATGCGTCTTGTTCGTCAATCAAGTGATTGATGGAGCGGCGCTGAGTGGCTTCGGCCAGTTTGCTCGATCGGCGCGGAAAATAGCGTTCGGTTGTGCGCTGATGACGATGCCCCAATTTACCCTGAATGGTATAGACCGACTCGCCAGCCTCCGCCCACGTTTCGCCCACCCAATGGCGGATCGAGTGGGGGCGGTAGGCCTGACCGCACACCTTCTTTGATAGATTGGCGACCATAGACGCAACGCTTTCATGGCAGAGCGCCCGTAACGTGCGGGGGCCGATAAATACGGCATCCGAGGGCGATTTCGGGCGCTGCGCTAACCATGCGGTGAGCGCGGCGGCGGTGGTATCGCCATAGTCTACCCAATAGTAGCGGTCGCCTTTTTCGTGCAGCATGGCGCTGCGGGCGGGCAGATTGAGCCGGGGTATGGTCAACGTGACGATGCCACCGAGCCGACAACCCGTATCAGCGAAAAAGAGCAGGATGGCGCGATCCCGTGTTGAGGCAAGTTCGATCATCTGCCGAAGCACTGCGGTGGGGATGGCGCGAGATTTACTGGGGTCGGTGGACGGGACGCGCACGTTGACATTGGCAGCCGGGGACATCTCGATCAGGCCGAGAGTGACACACCACGAAAACAGGCCGCGCAGCACGCGGGCGTGGAGATCAACGGTGGAAGGGCTGCGGCCATCGTGAAGGCGGCGCACATAGTCCAGCAGGTCGAGGGTGGTGATGAGGCGAATGTCTCGATCTGGCCCCAGCGAGACGGCAGCGCGGGTGAGGATTTGGGTGTAGGTGGCGTTGGTTGTGGGTGCGCGATCTAGATTGATGTAGGTATGGACGGCTTCGGAAAGCGTGGGCATGGGGTAGTCCTGAGTAACTGAGTGTTACTTTTGATTATACAGCCCGATGTGACCGGGGGGAAACGGTGAGGCCACTGGCGGGGAAGCGAGTGGCCTCTGGTGATAGGGCGGGGTAGAAAATGAAACCCCGCGACACTGGCAGCTTGCTAGGCTGCGTTTTTAAACCATTGATCGACGGCAGGGGGCGGGAACCTTCTCCGGCGATCACTATGCATTAGGATAGCCGAAATGACACCATTTTGCAACATTTTATGCAGCTTGAACTCAAATGCTAATCAAACGGTGGTGCAACAATGAACTCTGCACCGACAATGGCGATCATTCGGGCTGAGGATATGGCGCTGGTGCAAGGCGACCAGTGCGCGGCGATGATTTTGAACCTGCTGCGGTTCTGGCAGGGCGAACGGGAATGGGTACAGGCCACGCTAGATGAGATCCGCGTGGGCATTCTGAGCGCGTATGGCAAAACC
>CAIPFY010000410.1 GCA_903864435.1 uncultured Chloroflexota bacterium
AAGTCTAAACACCTTAGACTGCGAGAACCAATGTTTGTGGGCTAGGACATTAGCCCGATGGCTGAGTCGTTGTAAGTCACTATTGACGAGCGCATACGACGTTTGAAGCCAGAAGCCCCCACGTTTACGTGCGGGGAGTATGTCACAGTAATGCTTTACAGCATTTTGGAAACGCCCTATAATGCTTCGTGAAATTCAGAACATTCACAACGTATTGAACGTTCGCAGATAAAACCGATCTAAACAGGGTAGGATGCGGGGAGAAAGCCAGTATGACGACGTGGAATGAGATCAACGACAAAGTGCAGGCCGCCGAACGCCTGACCCACGAAGAAGGCGTGTGGCTGTTTGAACAGCGCGATGTCATCAAGATTGGCAAGCTGGCGCAGGTCGTGCGCCGCCGGCTGCACGGCGACAAGGTGTACTTCAACAAGAATCGCCACATTAACCCCACCAACGTGTGCGCCTTCCACTGCAATTTCTGCTCATTCGCCCGCACCAGCGACAAAGAAGAAGGCGCGTTCACCTTCATGCCGGAACAGATTCCCGACAAGGTGCGCGGGGCGGTGGCGGCGGGTGTGCGCGAGTTCCACATCGTCGGCGGGCTGCACCCCGAACTGGGCTTCGACTACTACCTCGACCTGCTGCGGACGCTCAAGAAAGAGTTCCCGCACATCCATCTGAAGGCGTTCACAGCGGTGGAGATTGATTTCTTCAGCACACTCACCGGGCAAAACCACCACGAAGTGCTGCGCCAGCTGATGGAAGCCGGCCTAGACAGTATGCCCGGAGGCGGCGCGGAAATCTTCCACTGGGACGTGCGCCGCAAGATTTGCCCGGAGAAGGCCAATCAGGAAGTGTGGCTGGCTGTCCATGATGCCGCGCACCGCTTGGGGATCAAGACCAACGCCACCATGCTCTACGGTCACATCGAGAAACCGGAACACCGCGTTCACCACATGATCGCGCTGCGCGAACAGCAGGACAAATCCGGCGGCTTCCAAACCTTTATCGGGCTGGCCTTCCACCCCGAAGAAAACAATCTGGGGCGCAAGCTCGGTCGCCAGTGGACGACGGGCGTGGACGACATCAAGACGCTGGCGATCAGCCGCTTGATGCTGGATAACATCCCCAACATCAAAGCCTACTGGGTGATGCTCACCCCGGCGCTGGCGCAGGTGGCGCTCAACTTCGGCGCGAACGACATGGACGGCACGATCATCGAAGAACACATCTACCGCGAAGCGGGCGCCAAGCGCGAAACCATGACCGTGAACGAACTGATGAACTTTATCCGGCAAGCAGGTTACACGCCGGTGGAACGCGACACGGTGTACAACGAGATCGAGGTGTTCGCGTAGGGCGATAGTCGAGAACGTTTTCCGTAGGGACACAGGCCACCGCCTTGCACCCTTCTCTCTGAGGGAGAAGAGTCGGGGATGAGGGTTTGTTAGGGGAAGGAGGGGTGCTGATGGATACAACCGTCCGAACACGCACGACGTTTACCGAATACAGCGCCTTGCCCGAAACCAACCAGATCGTCGAACTGATTGACGGGGAGATCGTGATGAATCCGCCCCTGTTTCGCCACCAGAAAACACTGCTGGCGATCATCGGTAGTTTGCTGCCATTTCAGGAGGTGGGGCAGTTGTGCATCGCGCCTAGCGGCCTGCATCTAGACGAGGCCAACAGTTTCGAGCCGGATTTGTTCTGGGTGCGCCACGACAGCCCGACCTGCTTCCTCGAAGCGAATGGTCGCTACTGGCACGGTGCGCCCGATCTGGTGGTAGAAGTGCTGTCGCCGTCAACAGCCTATGAAGATCGCAGCGTGAAGTTTGACCGCTATCAGGCCATCGGGGTGCGCGAATACTGGATCGTTGACCCGGAGGCGCTGTTCGTGGAAGTGTATACGCACAACGGGGCGCATTTCGAGCGTGGCGGGGTGTTCAAAGCGGGGCAGTCGTTCGCCTGCGCCGCCCTCAACAACGCCCCGATTGATCTTTCCAGTTGGTTCACAGGCTGATCGGGGACGCAACACATGGATGGTAGCGCGATTTTCACATTGGGCGTGGGGGCGGTGGTGCTGTTCCTCACGGGCGGCGCGTGGATGGCCTTGTACTGGCGCATCCTCGATCCGCGCTTGCGCCAACTGCTAGGGCGGTTGCTAGGCGTGCAAATCTACCTCGGCGAACAGAACATCTGGCAGATTAACGACGACTCGGTGGATAGCGTGGACTGGCGCAACATGCTGGTGCGCCCGATTCAGATCATCAGCCTGATGATGGGGGCGCTGATTCCGCTGGTCGTCACGATCATCGTGCTGGTCGCGCTGCTGCCCAAACCGCAATAAGGGGGCTTGAATAGGGTGATACCCGCCAAAACGCGCCTGACGCTTGCGGATTATGATGCGCTGCCCGAAAGCAGCCAGATTACCGAACTGATTGACGGAGAAATCGTTGTGAATCCGCCCGTTGACCCGCATCAGATGATCCTCGGCAACATCTACTTCGCGCTGCGGTCACGGATGCCAAGCGGACACTGGCGTTTAGCGCCCACCGGATTGCGCCCGGACGAGGACAGCAGTTTGGAACCGGATTTGTTCTGGGTCAGCCCGCAGAATACGCGCTGTGTGCTGGAAGCCAGCGGGCGCTACTGGCACGGTGCGCCCGATCTGGTGGTGGAAATCCTGTCGCCCTCCACCGAAATGAATGATCGCGGCGCAAAATTCGCCATCTACGAACGCGCCGGGGTGCGCGAATACTGGATGGTGAACCCAGACGCGCAGTTTGTGGAAGTGTTCGTCCTCGATGCAGATGCAGGGCGCTACATACGGCAGGGGCTAATCGGAATGGATGGCGCGTTCACATCGGCGCTCATCGGCGGACAACCTATCGAAATCGCAGAGTGGTTTCGTTCATAAACGAGCAGAAATCAGGCATCATGACGCTGAATATCGGTTTGATTGACTATCTCAATACCATGCCCTTCCACTATGATCTGGCGGAACGGCTGCAAGATGTGGATGTGCATTTCGAGCGCGGCGTACCGTCCATGCTCAACCGGATGCTCAAAAGTGGCGAGATTGACCTCGCGCCCATTTCCGCCATCGAAGCGGCACGCTATGCCGAGCAGGTGGTGGTGCTGCCCGGTTTGAGCATCGCCAGTTTCGGCGCGGTGCGGACGGTGCTGCTGTTCTCGTGGGCGGCGGACATGCGCGACCTCGACGGGCAGAGCATCGCGCTCACCGACCATTCCGCTACCAGCGTGGCGCTGCTGGATGTGCTGTGCCGCGAACGCTACGGCATCCGACCGCGCTTCACCGTCACCCGCCAGCACTTGCCGAGCATGTTAGCCGACCATGCCGGGGCGCTGGTCATCGGGGATGACGCGCTGGTGGAAGGCGCGATTCACCGCGCCCTCAGCGGCCCCGACGGTTGGGGGCTGCCCTACATCTACGATCTAGGCGACGAATGGCTGAAAATGACCGGGCTACCGTTCACCTTCGCGGTGTGGGCGGCGCGGCGCGAACGGGCGGCGGCGCTGCAAGCGGCAGGCGTGTTCGATGCGCTGTACGCCTCCACCGAGGCCGGCCTGACGGAAACGCCCCGCGACGGGCTGGCGAACGCTTATGCAGCGCGGCTCGGTTTGCCCGCCGGAGTGTGCCGCCGCTATCTGCGCGATTTGCGCTATCATTTGCAAGATGATGACCGCGCCGGACTCAAACGCTTCCTCGAACTGGCGTTGGAAGGGTTTGACTGGAACACGCTAGAATTTTGGGGACAGCCGCAGGCGGCACACTAACCCCTCATACATTTCATTCGGTTGGCAGTGACGCGCCGCAGCGCGTCCGACAGGACGGAGAACGGAGAACTGATGACCACACTTGATTCGCAAACCAAAGGCCAGATTGACTCGATTCTGGCGAAGGTACACGACGGCCAGCGCATCTCCTACGACGAAGGGCTGCTGCTGTACCAGCACGGCGACCTGCTGGACTTGGCGGAAGCCGCCAACGCCCGCCGCCAGCAGTTGAACCCCGGCAATCTGGTCACATACCTGATTGACCGCAACATCAACTACACCAATGTGTGCGTGACCGACTGCCAGTTCTGCAACTTCTACGCGCTCCCCGGCGACACGGAAAAAGGCTACGTCAACAGCAAGCTCATCCTCGGCAAAAAGATCGAGGAGGCGCTGGAACTGGGCGCGACCCGCATCCTCATGCAGGGCGGTCACAATCCCGATCTGCCGTATGACTACTATCTCGATCTGGTCAGTTGGATTCACCGCACCTTCCCCGCCATCGAGATCAACGCTTTCTCGCCTAGCGAAATTCAGTTCATGGCAGAAGTGGCTGGCAAGACGTGGCGCGAAGTGCTGACCGACCTGAAGGCCGCCGGCCTGATGGGGCTGCCCGGTGGCGGCGGCGAAATTCTGGATGACGAAGTGCGTAAGCGCGTGACCCCCAAGAAGATCATGACCGACGACTGGTTCGGCGTGATGAAAGTGGCACACGAACTGGGACTGGTGACGACGAACACAATGGTGATCGGCTTCCGCGAGGAATTGCGTAACCGCCTGAACCACCTCCTGCGCCTGCGCGACGAACAGGACGACAGCCTGAAGCGTTTTAACAACGGCTTCAACGCCTTCATTAGCTGGACAGTGCAGATCGAAGGCACACCGCTAGGGCGCAGCCGTTACGCCGCTGAATACGGCGGCACCAGCACTGAGTATTTGCGCCACACCGCCATCAGCCGCATCTTCGTGGACAACGTGCCACACATCAGCGCCAGTTGGCCGACGCAGGGCGTGAAGGTGGGGCAGATGGCGCTACACTTCGGTTGCGACGACTTCGGCAGCACCATGATCGAGGAGAACGTGGTGTCCTCGGCGGGTGCGCCCACCAAAGCTAGTTCGCTCATGATGCCGAACGAAATCCAGCGCCAGATTCGGGAAGCGGGCTTCGTTCCGGCGCAGCGCAATACCCACTACGACGTGCTGCGCGTGTTCGACGCGCCGGAAGCCGATGTAGACCTGAACAGCATGGAAGGCATCAGCGTAGCCGCCGCCAAGCAGGGCAATTGGGCGGGGCTGACGCTCATCGAGTAGGCCAGCGCAAACCCGCTACAGACCAACACCCCCGCTTGTGCGAGGGTGTTTTGATTCCGGGTGCAGGAATCAACAGCGGCCAGAGTTGGGGTTCTGACCGCTGTTGGATGCAGCGCATGGGGTTGTGCTGCATCGCAAGGATGGGGATATGGGTTGGGTTGTACTAACGTCATCAGTATAGAAAAAAGCACCCTGCTCCGCATGTGAAGAATGTCACGAATATGACGTGTCATTCATGTCATTCGGTGTAAGGTGGTTTGAGGGCGCGGTGTACAGGGGCTAGAAACAACAACGGTCAGGGTTGGGGGCCTGACCGCTGCTGCACGGGGCGCATCTAACCGCGCCGCGTTGCAAAGATGGGGATATGGGTTGGGTCGTACTTATGGCTTCAGTATAGGTAAAAGCCGGAACCGGCACAGGTGAAAAATGTCACGCTTCCCACCCGCCGATTGTCATAACCGCGCCCGCGTGTCTATTGAATCAGCCGGAACATCAGCGCCTTGAACCGCGCCGGATCAATGGCGAGGCACACGTCCGCGTTCGGTTCGCGCTTCAGCAGCCCGTGCGGGTCAATCATCACCTGCCCGTAGGTGGCCTCGCTGCGGTATTCCACCGCGCAGTAGGCGTGAATCTGCCGCGTGGCAATGTCGGGTTCCAGCAGCACCGCCATCGCCGTCGGGTCGGGCATATCGAAGCCCACTTTGCCCCACGAGTCCAGATTGTACTGTTGCAGTGTGGCATTGCAGCGCACGCAGAAAGCCGCCCGTTCCGAACCCGTCGCCAGCAGCGAGTCAATATCCTGCTGATTGATGAACGTCTCATCGGTGCTGACATCCCAGCCGACAAAACACAGCGGCATGCCGCTGTCGAGGACAATTTGCGCGGCTTCGGCATCCACATAAATATTGAACTCCGCCACCGGCGTGATGTTACCCGGCCCCACCCCGGCGCTGCCCATCATCACCACCCGCTTGACCTGCCGCATCACGTCCGGCGCTTTGGCACAGGCCAGCGCCAGATTGGTCAGCGGCCCCAGCGTAAGCACCTCAATCTGACCGGGATTCTGCGCAACGCAGGCGATCAGCGCATCAATCGCGTGACCGGGCGCTTCGGTGAGCGTGGGCGGCGGCAGGTTCATCTCGCCCATGCCGTCGCTACCATGCACGAACTCGGAGGTATACAGCGGGCGCAGCAGCGGTTTGGCCGCGCCACGATACACAGGCGGGGCATACGTTCCGGCGCGTTCCACCGAGATCAGCGCGTTCTTCACCGCTGTATCAATCGGCAGATTGCCGGCTACCACGCTGATTCCTTCCACATGCACTCGCGGATCGCGCAGCCCCATAATCAGCGCCAGCACGTCGTCCGAAGCGGTATCGGTATCAATCCAAATTTTGCGAGTCATCACAGCCCTCTTTTATTCATTCCACCGATTGAGCAGTCTGCGAGGCGTACAGCGCCACCGCCACCGCCGCCGACAAATTCAG
The DNA here is from genome assembly GCA_903864435.1 of uncultured Chloroflexota bacterium. GTDB lineage: Bacteria > Chloroflexota > Anaerolineae > Aggregatilineales > Phototrophicaceae > CFX2. The sequence continues at coordinate 6,600 of CAIPFY010000410.1, forward strand.
CGAATCCACCGCCGCGCTCTGCGGGATGGTCACGCTCGTGCCGCGCATCCGAAAAGCGTCCGGCAGCCCCGCCGATTCGCTACCGAACACCAGCGTGAATAACGGCTGAAAACGCACCGCAGGCAACTGCGCCGCACCGTTCGTCATCAAGGGGTACAGATGATGACCGCCGTAAGCGGTGCGGTAGGCTTCAAAGTCGTCGTAATAGGCTACCCGCGCCCCGAACAGCGCCCCCATCGAAGCGCGGGCGCAGCGCGGGTCGAACACATCCGCCGCCGGACGAATCAGCGCCAGATTGAACACCCCGAACGCCAGCAGCGTCCGCAAAATCGTGCCGAGGTTGCCCATATCGGACGGGTTGACCAGCACGACATGGGGCGCATCCGTCGCCAGCGTCATCGCATATTTGGCATACACGCCCACCGCGTAGGTGTTCTCTTTGGGGGATAGGCGCTCGACCAGCTTGGCATCCACCGTCACCGGCACGCCCGCCGCCACGCCCAGCGCCCGCAGATGCTCAAGGCCGCTGTTGCGCTGCCCGTCGGGATGCAGCAGCACTTCGCGCACCTGCCCCGGTTGCTGCTGAAGCAACTCAATCGTGGGGAACACCCCGAAGGTGTAGGCCACGTCGCTGTCACGTTGATACGGTTTCCAGCGCATACAGCGCCCCATTTCTCTACAAATCGTTCACGCACATCCCTCGTAGGAACATGGCCTACCCTGTCCGCCTGCCCACAAGCGGACACGCCGTTGCATGTCCCTACAAATCCGCGCATTCTGCCCTCTCTTCCCCTCTCCTAGCTGTACTCAGCGGTTGGGAGAGGGGGTGGGGGGTGAGGGCGCTACTCAAGCATGGTGCTTTTGCAGGCTGCGCGCCCGTAGCGGCTTCTGCCGCAGCGAACGGATGCCCTGTACAGCCGCCATCGCGCCGGTCATGGTGGTAATCAGCGGCACGCCGAACTGATGCGCCGCCGAACGAATCTGCGGCCCGTCGAGGTGCGCCTGCCCGCCACGCGGCGTATTGATAATCAGGGCAATCTCGCCATTCCGCAACGCATCCACCACATTAGGCGACCCTTCGCTGACCTTGTTCACCACCCGCACCGGCAGCCCCACCGACTCAAACGAGGCGGCTGTGCCGGAGGTGGCGATCAGGCTGAATCCCAACTGGTGCAAATCGCGGGCGATTTTCAGCGCCGCGCCGCGATCATACGGGTTCACGCTGATGAACACCGCGCCCGACTGCGGCAGCGAATTCCCCGCCGCGATCTGCGCCTTCATATAGGCATGACCGAAACCGGATGCGTGTCCCATCACCTCGCCCGTCGAGCGCATTTCAGGGCCAAGACGCGCATCCACGCCGGGGAATTTGCCGAAGGGCAGCACCACTTCTTTGACGAAAAACCCGTCTACCGGCGGTTCTTCGGTGAAATCCAGATCAGCCAGAGTCTTGCCAGTGGCGATCATGGCGGCGTAGCGTGCCAGCGGACGTGCGGTAGCCTTGCTGATGAACGGCACGGTGCGGCTGGCGCGGGGGTTCACTTCCAGCACGTACACCACATCGTCGCGGATGGCGTACTGCACGTTGAACAGCCCTTTCACCTTCAGCGCCTTACCGATACGCTGGGTGTATTCGCGGATAATCTCGATATGGTACATGCTGATCTTATAGGGCGGGATGACACAGGCCGAGTCACCGCTGTGGATGCCAGCCTCCTCGATCTGCTGCATGATGCCGCCCACCGTGACCGACTCGCCATCCGCCAGCGCGTCCACATCCACCTCGAAGGCATCATCGAGGAAGCGATCAATCAGGATGGGATGCCCCGTCCATTCGATATGCTCATCCACCCATTTGAGCAGCATGGCATCGTCAAACACAATCGCCATGCCGCGCCCGCCCAGCACGTAACTGGGGCGCACCAGCACCGGATAGCCGATGCGATTGGCGACGGCCAGCGCCTCGTCGCGGTTGAGCGCGGTATCGCCTTCCGGTTGCGGGATATCCAGTTCGCGCATCAGAGCGTTGAACTGCTTGCGGTCTTCGGCAAGGTTGATCGTGTCGTAAGACGTTCCCCAGATGGGCGCGCCGGCCTTATGCAGCGCCCCGGCGATGTTCAGCGGGGTCTGCCCGCCGAACTGCACCAGAATGCCGGCGGGTTGCTCCTCGTCAACGATGTTCAGCACATCTTCGGCGGTCAACGGCTCGAAGTACAGGCGGTCGGCGGTGTCATAATCGGTGCTGACCGTTTCCGGGTTGCAGTTGACCATGATCGTTTCGTAGCCCATATCGCGCAGGGCGAAACAGGCATGGACGCAGCAGTAGTCAAACTCGATACCCTGCCCGATGCGGTTGGGGCCGCCGCCGAGGACAATCACCTTCTGGCGGTCAGTCGGTTCAGCTTCGTCGCCTTCCTCGTAGGTCGAGTACAGGTAGGGGGTGTGCGCCTCGAACTCCGCCGCGCAGGTGTCCACGCGGTAATACGAGGGGATCACGCCTAGCGCCTTGCGCCGCGCCCGCACATCAAATTCCGTGACGGGAGTCGCCGCCGTCAGGTTCAGCAGTTGCGCCAGATGCGCGTCGCTAAAGCCGCTGCGCTTCAACTGCCACAGCGTCGGCGCGTCCAGCCCCTCCAGCGTCGTCCCCTGTTCGGTGAGCGCGTGTTGCATGGCGATCAAATCGCCCATCTGCCGCACAAACCACGAGTCGAAGCCGGTGGTGCGGCACACTTCCGCCAGCGGCATCCCGTTGTACAGCGCGGAAGCCACCTGAAACAGCCGTTGCGCGGTGGGGATTTTGAGCATTTCCGGCGAGGCTTCGCTCAACTTACTGCCGAAGCCCAGAACGCCAATATCGAGAGCGCGAATGCCTTTTTGCAGCGCCTCCGGGAAGGTGCGGCCTATCGCCATCACCTCGCCAACGGCCTTCATCTGCGGCCCCAGCACACGATCGCCACCGAGGAACTTCTCGAAGTTCCAGCGCGGAATTTTGACCACCACATAATCCAGCGACGGCTCAAAGCTGGCTGGCGTGACGCGGGTAATGTCGTTGGGGATTTCATCCAACGAGAAGCCCACCGCCAGCAGCGCCGCAATCTTAGCAATCGGGAAGCCCGTCGCTTTGCTGGCAAGCGCCGAGGAGCGCGACACACGCGGGTTCATCTCGATCACGAACACTTCGCCATTGTGCGGGCCAACCGCGAACTGCACATTCGCGCCGCCAGTCGCCAGCCCCACGCGATCCAGCACCGCCTTCGCCATGTTGCGTAACCGCTGCATTTCCTTGTCGGTCAGGGTTTGCACCGGCGCAACGGTGATGCTGTCGCCGGTATGCACGCCCATCGGGTCGAGGTTCTCAATCGAACACACCACCACGAAGTTGCCGCGCTGGTCGCGCATCACTTCCAGTTCGTATTCTTTCCACCCCAACAGGCTCATATCCACCAGAATTTGCCCGACAGGGCTGGCCTTGATGCCGCGTGCGGCGATTTCGCGCAGGTCGGCCTCGTTGTAGGCCACCCCGCCGCCGCTGCCGCCCAGCGTGAACGAGGGACGAATCAGCACCGGATAGTTGAGCGTGGCGGCGGCGCGTACCGCGTCCTCCACCGTAGTCACCACTTCGCTGGGGGGCGATTGCAGGCCGATCTCGGTCATGGCATCTTTGAACAACTGACGATCTTCCGCCAGCCGGATGCTCTCCAGCGACGCGCCGATCAGTTCGACGTGGTGCTTTTGCAGAATGCCGTGTTCGTGCAGCGCCAACGTCAGATTGAGCGCGGTCTGCCCGCCGACGGTGGGTAGGATCGCGTCCGGTTTCTCCTGCTCGATGATGCGCTCGCACAATTCGGGAGTCAGCGGCTCGACGTAGGTGGCATCCGCAAATTCGGGGTCGGTCATGATGGTAGCCGGGTTGGAGTTCACCAGCACAATGCGGTAGCCCTCGCGGCGCAGCACCTTCCCGGCCTGCACGCCGGAGTAGTCGAATTCGCAGCCCTGCCCGATGACAATCGGGCCAGAGCCAATCACCATGATGGTCTTGATGTCAGTGCGTTTGGGCATATTTTACTCGTTTGACTGCGCTTCTGGGTGGATGTCATCAATCGGAACGGACATAGGTCGTTGTGTGCGGTAGCGCCTCAACCGCTGTGCAAATTCGGGGCGAAAATTCGGTTCGGTATTCGCGTCCTCATCTAATAGCTCACAAATCGCATCGTGTACCGCGTCCTGTATCAGACGTTTGAGTTCCTCAAGGCTGATCGTGGTCTGAAGGGTGGCAGGGTCGCTCATAGTCTGTTTCCCAATCCGCATAGACAGAACGATACGCGCCTATTCTAACGCAAAGGGGGCAGCGGCAAGAGGGCGGTGATGGAAAGTGCAACCAAACGGAGGCGTACTCGGCCTTCACTCGCCGATCACGCGAACATCGTCCAATTGGATGAGCGTCCCCGGCGCGATGCTGAACGAGAGCGTCCCCGCCAGATGGTACGAATGGGTAACCGACAGCAGCAACCGCTCATCCATGAACAGGTCTATTTTGTTGCCCACCGCCCGTAGTCGTATGTTGACCCACTGGTTCAATGCCAGACCGACCGTTTTCGTCCCCAGATCGTTAAATGTTCCGTTGACTGTCGCCAACAGACCCAGTGTGGCGCTTTCCACATCCAAGCCGCCGCTGTATGACCCTTCAGGATTCGTCCGTATGTTGACAAACAAATCGGTGTAGCTGGAGGTGCTGCGTAAAATGCGTATACGGGTTTCGGCGGTATAGTCCGCACGGGGATGGCCGTTCATCTGCAAAATGACATAAGAACCCGTCTTGTTCTCCAGTTGGAGGACATGCTGATCCCCGTCCTGAACAATCCGGCCTATCCCTGAAGTGTTGTCCCACTGGCTTAACGTGCCAGACTCAAAATCATCCGTGTACAATACATTCAACATTGTCGTCGGCACTGCCGTTAGCATAACCGTTGGGACAGGTCTGCTTGCGAACAACACAGGCCTACCCGCCAGAACGAGCGCCAGCCCACCCACCACGATCAAGATCATGGCTAATCCGCTGAATAAAGGTTCAAGCCGCCGTTTCTTGGCGTTCCGGTTATTCTGGCCTTTCTGCTCCTGTGTGAAAGTATCCTCTCGCAGAACCGCGTTCAACACGGTTCGGAAAGCCTTCAGGTAGGCCGCGTTGGTCGGCGATTCCATGAATAGGCGGCAGGTCATCCACAGGTTGATGCGGTTTTGCATGAACAAGAACGCTTC
>CAIPFY010000411.1 GCA_903864435.1 uncultured Chloroflexota bacterium
CAGATTCGCGCCATCCTGAACGATATGCGGAACAAGAGCTTGCAGCCCCGCGCCGAACTGCTGTTGTTCAGCGCGTCGCGGGCGCAGATCGTGGCGGAGGTCATCCGTCCGCATCTGGCGGCGGGCGGGCTGGTGATTTGTGATCGCTTCTTCGATTCGACCTATGCTTATCAGGGGTACGGGCACGGGCTGGAACTGGCGCTGCTGCGGCAGATCACCGAGTTCGCCACTGGCGGCTTGAAACCGGACATGACCCTCTTGCTGGACATCGCGCCGGAGGACGGGTTGCAGCGCCGTCTGAGCGCGGTGGCGCGGGGCGAAGAATGGACGCGCTTGGACGATATGGCGATGGCTTTCCACCGCCGCGTGCGCGAGGGCTATCATGCCCTGATCGCCGCCGAACCGGAACGCTGGGTGCGAATTGACGCGGCGCGTTCCGTCGAGGCGGTGCAGGCCGATATTCTGGCGGTGATGGCAGCGCGAGTGCCGCCTGCCGTTCGCCGTGTGGTGACGGATGGCGCGTAAGCATTTGCGTCCGGCACAGTTCGGGCTATAGTGGAGTTCAGCACAATCAAACCAGATGGGACAGCCAGATGTTCACCGATCATAACCGCGATGCGGTGCGTCGTATGTACGAATCGGACGAGGCGCTGCGTATCCGGCAGGAAACGCACGAACTTTATAGCAGTCCATCGCAAGATTACTTGGGCTGGGCGTTAGGGTGTGTGCATTGGCGCGGTGATGAGCGCATTCTGGATATTGGCTGCGGGCGCGGTACATGGTATCAGCGTTTGCAGGAGCAGTACCCGAACGTGCAGTATGTAGGACTCGATCTGTTTGCGGGGATGCTCGAAAATCACCCGCTTCGTAACCGCGTGCTGGTGGCGGATGCGGCTCGTTTGCCGCACCCGGACGGGTTTTTCGATGTGGTGATGGCGAACCACATGCTGTTCCATGTGCCGGACATGAACGCGGTAGTGACCGAGATTCGCCGCGTGTTGAAACCGGACGGCCTGCTGATGGCCGCCACTAACAGCGTGCATAACTTGCCTGAACTGCAAGTGTTGTTTCGTCGGGCGATTACCCTGTTGACCCCGGCAGGTTCCGCCGTCGGGATGATGCCGGTGTACAACGATGGCTTCACGCTGGAAAGCGGCACTCGTTTGCTGGCGCGGCACTTCTACGGCGTGGTGCGCTACGACATCCCCGGCACGTTCGTGTTCCCCAGTGTAGACCCGGTGCTGGCCTATATCGAAAGCACGCGCAGTTTACGCGAACCGTTGCTTCCCCCCGGCATTGATTGGGACGAAGTGATGCTGATTATCCGCGAACAGGTGAACCGGCTGGTCGAGCATTTTGGCGAGCTGGTCATGAACAAGCTGGCCGGCGTGCTGGTGGCAAGCGATCAAGGCGATTTCGTCGCGGATTATCTCGCGCACCTCAATCAGTCCTCTAAAACTCCCTGAGCTTTTACCCCGCTGTGGTGGGTGTGGGCGTAAACGTCCCCACCGAACGCGGCGGGGCGGTCGTGCCGGTTGGCGCAGGGCTGACTGTCGGCGGTGCGGCTGTGGGCGTGGGGCTGGCCGGCGGCATCTGCGGCACATTCAGTTCTTTCACCAGATCGCCCACGTTGAAGGTTTGCGCACACGAAAATTCGGCGCGGACACCCCACCCCGCCAACCCACCCGGTAGTTGCGCCCGCAGCCATTGACCGCTGCTGTCCTGCGCGTCTACCACGATGAACGCGCCGGCTGGAACGGTTCCGACCACCTGATACCGCGCATCTGGCCCCGCGTACAGCACGATTTGCGGCCCGGCAGGTACACACTCCGGGTTGATGATCGGAATCTGGATGGTCTGTTCGCGGGTGTTCCCCATTTCGTCCTGCGCGAACAGGGTGAGCTTGAGATTGTCGCGGGGGATGCCAGCCACCCCCGTGATTTCGCCGCTGGCGCCAAACGAGGTTTGCTGCTGCGGTAAATTGCTGAAGGATTCCAGACCACTCAGACGGGTGGTGACAGCGCCGGGAACGTCCCATTGCACCCGCAGCGATTGCACCACATAGCGCACCAACTGAGTCGGTTCTACGGTGAATGTGCCTTCGCCTAGTCCTTGATACACCTGAATGGACTGGCTGGCGCTGGCTTGCAGATCGCCATTTTCCCCCACCAGCGACACCCGCACATCGCCGGAGAGAGTCTTTGTATCAATGCGTCCGCCTACCGAGTCGGGGCCGATGCCGCTGATGAACGGCGTGCCGTTGACCTGCACGCTCAGGTGTTCCACATTTTGCACCGACCAGTACATTTCAATCGGGGTACTCTGCGCGACCAGCGTGCTGCTCACCGTGAAACTGTTGATAACGGGCTGCGGGGCAGGACGCAATATGAGAATGACGAAAATCACCAGCAGTGCCGCCGCCGCCAACCCTAACCCGCCTAGCATATAGGCCGACCAGCGCGGGATTAACGGGCGATCCACATACGCGCCGCGCACGGCTGCCAGAAAAGCGGCGGCATCAGTCGAACGCACTTGCACGTCAAACGAAAGCGTTTGCTCATTCCCCAACCAGCGGCGGCGCGTCGGCTTGCACTGACCGCGAACGATGACTCGTTGATCCGGCCCTAGCGAGGCTTGCGCCGGACTGAGCGTGCAGCGCAGCGCCCCACTACGATCTACGGCGCTGACGACCAGCGGCAGAATCCCGCTGCCTTGATTGTGTATATGCAACCGGAACGACTCGCCGCGCTGAATGGTGTCGTTCTCCAGCGCCACGCCGAAGCCGTTGTAGGGCAGAATCCGCACCGGAATGTGGCCTTCCTGCCACAAATCCGGGCGGTCTGACGGGAACACGCGCACCAGCACGGAGTAATCTCCGGGGCGGCTTTGGGGACGGCGCAGCGGGCGGAAGTTCATCTGGACGGTGGCTGTTTCGCCCGCGTCCAATTCCAGTTCGCTACGGTCAATCCGTATCCATTCGGCGGGCATCCCTTCGGCTTTCACTTGGAAGCGGCGGGCGGTGGCGGCGGTGTTGGTGATGGCAACTTCGGCGGACATGTGTGCGCCGGGGGAAAAGGGTTGATCGGGGCCGACCATCTCCACGCGAAAGTCTAGCGCGGTGGTTTCGATGCGCTGCGTGATTTCCTCCACCGCCTTCATGGGCTGTGTGGGCATCTCATCAATTTGATGATAGATCAAACGTAAATGGCCGATCTGGATGTCTTCGCCGCCGCCCAGTGGACGCGCTTCGTTGGGCTTCAGCCGCACGCCGTCCACAAAAGTTCCGTTCGCCGAGTCCAGATCGGTCACGAAAACGTGCTGTCCATCGTGGGTAATGCTCAGGTGATAGCGCGAAATGGTGTTGGTATCCAGCGCCAGCGTGTTGCCGCTGGAACGCCCGACCGATACCGCATTTTCCACCAGTGCAAAGGTTTTGAATTGTCCATCCGGCCAGAAAACATCCAGCCGTCCATACGCCATGTGCTTTTCGCCCTTCACCTGCGCTTGATTGCCTTCATTGTAGCCGAGTGCGCCTGTCCCGCAAAGAAGCGTTGTCTGATCGTGGGTTGATGTCGCCCTTACGCCGGGTGCGAACGCCCGCACGGGGAACGTGCCTACCCCTTTGAATTTCTGATCCTGATTGTCGGTCATGGCGAGGATGTGGACAAGCGGACAAGTTCGGCTGCACGCTAGGGCACAGCCGAACCGGACGCGGGGCGCGGGACTTAGGTCGCCACTTTGTAACGGGCGACGGCTTGTTCCAACTGGCGCGATGTGCTGGCAAGATCGTTCGCGCTCTGTTCGGTCTGGCGTGAGCTAGAAGCCGCCTGCACGCTGGCCTGCTTGATCTGCTGCATGGCGGAGACTAACTGGCTCATTCCGTTGGTTTGCTGATGGGTGCTGGCAGCAATCTGGACGGCGGCTTGCGCGGCATCTTCCAGCGTGGAAGCGAGATCGCGGATCGTTTCGCCAGCGCGGTTGACCAGTTCCATGCCGCGCTCGGTTTCCTTGCTGCCTTCTTCCGTCACCATCACGGCGGTGTTGGTGGCACGCTGAATCTCGTTCAGGATTTCGCCAATGCGCGAGGTGGCCTGCTTGGATTGTTCCGCCAACTGACGCACTTCGGAGGCGACGATGGCGAACCCGCGCCCTTCTTCACCCACCCGCGCCGCCTCGATGCTGGCATTCAGCGCCAACAGTTTCGACTGGTCTGCGATGGCATTGACGGTGTTAATGATCTCGCCGATTTGCTGGGTGCGTTCCGATAGGCTGAGGATGGTTTCGGCGATGTTCTCCACCCGTTTCTGAATGAGGTTCATCCCTTCGACGGTGTTCTCGACCACCTGTTTGCCGCGCCGCGAAACGTTCACCGACTGTTGTGCCGAGTCCGCGACGGCCTGCGCTCGTTCGGCGGTCTGCTGGACGGTTGTGCGGATTTCTTCCACCGTAACGACAGTCTGGGTCACGGCAGCGTTTTGTTCGGTTGTGCTGGCAAATTGCTGTGTGGTGGCGGCCTGTATCTGGGTGGTGGCGGACATAATGCCGCTGACCGATTCGCGTACCTGATGCGTGATTCCGTTCAGGTTTTCCACCATGTCATTCAAGTTCATGCCAAGCCGGTACAGATCGTCCGAAAACGCATCTTCGCTGTTCCCGTTCCCCACCATTTCGAGCCGCGTAGTTAGGTCGCCTGCCGCAACGCGGGCGACGAACCCCTGATACTTGTTGACCGCGTTTTCGAGGTACTCTTTGGCGATAAGGTTTTCGGCTGAACCTTGTAAATTCTCCACCATTTTGTTGAAGGCGTGTCCGAGTGTGCCGGTTTCATCGCTGCTATGGATGTGGATTCGCTGCGAGAGATCGCCTTTACCCACCTGCTCAATGCTGTTGGTCAGGGCTTGTAGCGGCTTGGAAATGTCGCGGCTGAGATATACCGCGACGCTCACACCAGCGATCAGCATGGCAACGATCATGGCTTCGCTCATGATTTGCGTGTTGCGAATAGTCTCGAAGATGTGGTTTTGTTCCTGTTCGAGTTCCGCTGTGCGCCGCGTATAGAACAGCGCCACCTGTTCCGCGTACTGCGCTTTCAATACCCCGTATTCCCCGCGATACAATGCTCGCGCCTGTTCGATGTTCGGGTTTTCCAACAATTGGGTTTCGATTTCGATCAGGCTGACGTTCACTTCACCGATTTTTTGAAAGATTTGGCGTTCTTCTTCCGAAGTCGCCAGCGTGGTTGCTTCGGCAATTACGCCGTCCAAACTGGTCGCATCGGCATTGTAGCGATCATAGTTGGTCTGGTCGGTGGGGTCAATCAGAACGGCGCGTACAGCGTCGGTCAAGGTCGCGTCGTAATAACGAATATCCTCTGCCAGATGAGATAATTTTATTTCGACATTGATAAACTCTTGAAAAGTGTTGGCGATGCCATTGAGGTTCAGCAATAGAATGCTCTGCAAGATAATATTCAGCATAACACTGTTGCCAAAACCCAGATAAAGTTTATTACGTATCGTCAACTTCATATTATCCTCCCCATCGCAGAAGCATTGAGGTGCGTCGTCGTCATGCGATTCGACATGTATTCATTATCGCATTGATTGCCTTTGCATGTAGCTTAAGTGTTTACACATTTTGTAATATGTAAACAAAGTCATGCCAGCGCATCTATGGACTATGCTCAATAAGGGGTGGCTACGGCCTGCACAAGAACATTCCAGCGGGGCATCGTGTGAGGGAAAACCATCTATCGTATGTAGAACATGCTGCGGTGCGTTGTGCAATTCGTGCAAAAATCAGCAGGGGGCGGAATCAAAAGCGGCACAGGGGCTTGTCCTGTGCCGCTTTAGGGGTTACTTAGGTGCGATGGCAGGAGACGAAATGCCCCGGCGAGACTTCCGTCAGCACCGGATCGGGGTCTTGATAGCACAGGTCAAAAGCCACCGGGCAGCGGGTGTTGAAGTTGCAACCAGTGGGCGGGTTGGCGGGGCTGGGCACATCGCCCGTCAGAATGATGCGCTGCCGTCTTTCTTCGACCAGCGGATCAGGCACGGGAACGGCAGACAGGAGCGCCTGTGTATACGGGTGCAGCGGGTTTTCGTACAGTTCGTCCGCCGGCGCCAGTTCCACAATTTTGCCCAGGTACATCACTGCCACGCGGTCGCAAATGTGGCGTACCATGCTCAGATCGTGGGCGATGAACAGGTAGGTCAGGTTCAGTTCGTCCTGAAGGTCTTCCAGCAGGTTCACCACCTGCGCCTGAATCGAGACATCCAGCGCCGAAATCGGTTCATCTGCCACGATGAAGGTGGGCTTGAGCGCCAATGCACGCGCCACGCCGATGCGCTGCCGCTGCCCGCCGGAAAATTCGTGCGGGTAGCGATTCACATAGTAGGGATTCAGCCCCACGCGCTCCAGCAGATGTTCGACGTATTCCTGTTCCTCTTTGCGGTTGTCAATCATCTTGTGGATGCGGATCGGCTCCGCCACGATGCGCCCGACTGACATACGCGGGTTCAACGACGCAAACGGGTCTTGGAAAATCATCTGCATCCGGCGGCGCATCTTACGCAGTTCTTCGCCGGGGAGCGTGGTCAGCTCTTTGCCTTCAAACACCACCGAACCGGCGGTGGGCTTGTAGAGCTGAAGGACGGTACGCCCCGTAGTGCTTTTGCCGCAACCGGATTCACCGACGAGGCCGAGAGTCTCGCCTTTGTACACGTCAAATGACACATCATCAACGGCTTTCACCGCGCCCACCTGCCGCTGTACGATGATGCCGGAGGTGATGGGGAAATGTTTCTTCAGCCCCTTCACGCTCAGCAGCACTTCAGTGCCGGTGCTGGGCATGGAAACGTGTGAGGCAGGTGCGGCGCTATCCATGAATGCTTACTCCTTGCGGCACGGCGGTACGAACGTCCACCCAGCACGCGGTCAAATGTTCAGGAACGGTGTTCGTATCAGCGGCAGGTTGAAGCGGCGGAATCTGGTTCTCGCACTTGTCAATGCGGTACGGGCAGCGCGGCGCGAACGGGCAGCCCTTCGGTTCGACGCGCATATCCGGCGGCGATCCTTCGATCTGGGTGAGTTGTTCGCCGCCGCCGCGCTTGTCGTGGCGGGGGAGCGATTTCAGCAGACCCAGCGTGTAGGGGTGGCGCGTGTCCTTAAAGACTTCGCGGGTGGGGCCGCGTTCCACAATGCGCCCGCCGTACATCACTTGCAAGGTGTCGGCTAGACCGGCAACGATGCCGAGGTCATGCGTAATCCAGATCATCGCCATGCCGATTTCATCGCGCAGGCGGCGCACCAGATCAAGAATTTGCGCCTGAATGGTCACATCCAGCGCCGTTGTCGGTTCGTCTGCGATCAGGAGCTTGGGGTTGCAGGAGAGCGCCATAGCGATCATTGCACGCTGGCGCATACCGCCGGAGAACTGATGCGGATAGTTCTTCAGCCGTTTTCTGGCATCTGGAATACCCACCATCGTCAACAGGTCGGTAGCGCGGTCAGTCGCTTCCTTGTCGCTCATGCCCAGATGCAGCCGGAGCGCCTCGGTAATTTGCGTACCGATGGTCAACACCGGGTTGAGCGAGGTCATGGGGTCTTGAAAGACCATCGCAATTTCGGCTCCACGCACAGCACGCATTTCGTCCGGGCTGAGTTTAAGCAGATCGCGTCCCCGGAAGATGACTTCGCCTTTTTCGATTCTGCCCGGAGGGGTGGGGATCAACCCCATGATCGAAAGGACGTGAACGCTCTTGCCGGAACCCGATTCGCCCACCACCCCCAATGTCTCGCCCTCATGGAGCTTATATGAGACATTGTTTACGGCATAGACTATGCCTTCCTGTGTATGAAATCGTGTGACGAGGTCTTTAACCTCCATCATTACTGGTTGTGCCAAAGGTACAGCCCCCTTCTCAAATCCTGATCGCCTATAAGGTCGTATTAAAACAGCACATTTTCTGACGGCGTATTTTCACCCCGTTCATCAGAAATTGCAAAGAATCCATAAGCCAATATGTCATGTAACTGCCAAATTACTCTCTGCCGGGTGTTTGTGTTCAGATTTCTAATCTAAATCTCTACTTGGCATTGGTTGTCCCATGCTCGCGGTACCATGCTACGGTGTGGCGCAGGCCAGCCCGAAAATCGGTGGTCGCACGGAAGCCAAATTCCTGTTCCGCCTTGCTTACGTCCAGTTTGCGGCGCGGTTGACCGTTGGGTTTGCTGGTATCCCAGCGAATCTCGCCCTGAAAGCCGGTTTCTTCGGCAATGATAGTTGCCAGTTCGCGGATGCTGATCTCAAAGCTGCTACCGATATTCACTGGTTCCGGCTTGTCATAAAGGGCTGCCGCCCGTGCGATGCCCGCTGCTGCGTCTTGCACATACAGAAATTCGCGGGTGGGCGTGCCGTCTCCGAACAGAGTCACGGCGTCCGCGCCTGCTGCCTGCGCTTCGCTCATCTTGCGGATCATGTCCGGGATGACGTGGGCTTTCTTCGGGTCGAACGAGTCGCCGGGGCCGTACAGATTGACGGGGAGCAGGTGAATGGCGTGGTAGCCATATTCGGCGCGGTAGGCTTGGCTTTGCACCAGCAACATCTTCTTGGCAAGGCCGTAAGGCGCGTTGGTTTCTTCCGGGTAGCCGTTCCACAAATCTTCTTCACGGAAGGGGATGGGGGTGTACTTCGGGTAGCTGCAAATGGTGCCAATGCCGACATACTTGGGAATGCCCGCCCGCCGCGCATATTCCAGCGTGAGTGTCCCCATCATCAGACTGTCGTAGAAAAAGCTGCCGGGGTGTTCGCGGTTGGCGCCGATGCCGCCGACGGTGGCTGCAAGGTGAATGACCATCGTGGTTTGCGGGTATTCGCGGTACAACCGTTCCACCGCTTCCGGTTCGCGTAGGTCATATTGGGCGCGGCGCGGGACGATGATCTGGCCTGCGCCTAGCTCACGCAGATGCGCGACAAGATGCGACCCCAGAAAACCGCTGCCGCCTGTGACGATCACTCGCTGATTAGCCCAATTGAACTGCTCGGTCATGGTGCTTTCGTTCCTCGTGTTCACCGATTCCGCCCCGGCATTGTATCATACCGCGCCAGATGGCGTTATCCCGCTTGGCCTAATAAAACGAGGGGTGGCTTGCACCCCCCGTTACATCGGTTCAGACTAGAGCGAGAGCGTTTGCTAGTAGTGGATCAACGGAGTGACGACCGAAACCATGCCGGATACGATGCGCTCCATCGCCATTGTGTGGCTGCACACTTTGCGGCTGTGGAAGAAATCGCAGTCGCAGCCCCACTCGCCATCGCGGTAGCTCATCTGGTGGGTGCTGTTTTCGCCGCTGAAGCTGGCATCGAAGCTCTTGAAGCGAATGCGATCCGTTTCGTGGGAGTAACGACCGGCTTTTTCCACATCGCTCACAACGCTCTGACCATGCCCGTAGGGTGAGGCAGGCCGCTTGAGCATGGGGTGTAAGACTTTTTCAAGCGCCATGATATGCGGGCATAAACCGTGCGCTTCAAATCCTGCGCAAGAACACGTCCAACCTGATTCGGCCAGAGAAACCGTGTACGTGTTGTTATCGCCCCGAATCTCGACTGTCAGGGCGCTGAGAGTGATGCGCTGCGGTTCCAAAGCATAACGGTGCGCTTTTTCGATCTTGCCGATCATTCCGTAGTCCATAGCAGGTACACTCCTTGTTGATAGGATGCTCGGTTATTAAAAAACAACGCGCGGCTTGGTTTGCAACTCAAGTCGCGCGCTTCCTGTTCGATGATGCAATTACAGGCTCTATAATCTTCATTTTGAAGACCCTCCAAACTGCTGAGGTGCCTTATAACCCTCTGGTACGGGTTCGCCTTCATTTCAGGCACCCGTTAGACTTAACCATTAAAGAGAGTTTATGAGTTGTTGAAGGCTTTGTCAACGAATAGGATTGATTTTTAGCGGAAAGGGAAGAATGTCATGGGCGCACAGGAACATCGTCAGAAAGCCGGTAGCGGTGCCGTAACGGTAGCGATTGTGACGGTTAGTGACACGCGCACGCCGGAAACCGATTTGAACCGACAGTACATCGAATCGCGCATGGCGGAACTGGGTCATCAGGTGGCGGCTTACCGCTTGATTAAGGATGAACCGGCGCAGGTGGCGGCGGTGATCGCCGAACTGACCGCGCTGCCCGATGTGCAACTCATCCTGTTCAACGGCGGAACCGGCATCAGCCCGCGAGATACCACCTTCGATGTGGTCAGTCGTTCCCTCGAAAAGACGCTACCCGGCTTCGGTGAGTTGTTTCGCATGTTGAGCTATGCTGAAGTGGGCGCGGCGGCGATGCTCAGCCGCGCAACCGCTGGCACCTGTCGCGGCAAGCTGATTGTCTCCACGCCGGGTAGCCCGAACGCGGTGAAGATGGCGCTGGAAAAGCTGATTATCCCGGAGATCAATCATCTGGCGTGGGAAATCGCACGGCAGTCATGACAGGCCGCTGTGCGTCTTTTGTGACCCTTTGTGAACCTAACGATTGACATTCTTTCCTGACCTTCTTATACTGCCGTCCGGTTGTCCGATCATGCCAGCGGACGGCTATCTCTGGTCTGCCTATTCCCGCCGCTGTAGTGTTCTGCGCGGCGCATGGAGGTTTCTCCACCGTGATTACAGAAAAAACCGTTCACACGCTTGAACTGCACAAAATATTGGAGCAGGTGGCGCGGCACACAACCTTTTCGGCAGGGGCGAAACTGGTGCGCGAACTGCACCCGACGGGCGATCTTGAGGAAGCGGTGCGCTGGCAGCGCGAAACTGCCGAAGCTCGCTTGTTGATGGAAAACAAGGTGAATGTGACGCTGGGCGGGGCGCGGGATGTGCGCGAGGCCGCTGTACTGGCGACACGCGGTATCCTGATCGAAGCACAGGTGATGCTGGACATTCGCTATACCCTGCGCCGCGCCACCACCATCCGGCGCACGTTGGGGCGCATGAAAGGCACCTATCCGCTGCTGGCGGACATCGCCAACGAAGCAGAGGAATGCAACGACCTGCAAGAGTCCATCGGGCGGGTGCTGAACGAAAAAGGCGAAGTGATGGATACTGCCAGCACCCATCTGGCTGTCATCCGCCGCGATTTGAAAGTGGCTTACGACAAGCTGCAAACCCGCCTGACCCGCCTGATTAGCTCCTCCACCAACGCGCTCTATCTGCAAGAAGCCATCATCACCCTGCGAAACGGGCGCTATGTCATCCCGATCAAAGCCGAGTTTAAAGGGCGCATTCCCGGCGTGGTTCACGACTCGTCCTCATCGGGCGCGACGCTGTTCATCGAACCGTTGGCGACGGTGGAACTGAACAACAATTACCGCGAACTTCAGTTGGATGAGGAAAAGGAAATCCGCCGCATTTTGCAGGCGTTGACGGATGAAGTGGGCAAAGAATCGGAGGCCATCGTTCGCACCGTTGAAGTGCTGGCCTATCTGGATATGGTGTTTGCCCGCGCCATCTATGCCGAACAACTGCGTGCCACCGAGCCGGTGCTGCTGCCGTTTCGCAAGCGCCCGAATGTGCCGAATCACCCCGGCAGTACCATCATGCTCAAAGGCGCTCGTCACCCGCTGCTGACGGGGAACGTGGTGCCGATTGATGTGGAAATTGACGAAAATACGTGGGTGCTGGTGGTGACTGGCCCGAATACTGGCGGCAAGACAGTCGCCATTAAGACCATCGGCCTGCTGGCTTGCATGGCACAGTGCGGGCTGCAACTGCCTGCTGAAGATGCCAAGTTGAGCGTGTTCGAGGGCGTGTTTGCCGATATTGGCGATGAGCAGAGCATTGAGCAATCCCTCAGCACCTTCTCGTCGCACATGACCAACACCATCGGCATTCTGCGGGAATGTGATCCGCGTTCGCTGGTGCTGCTGGACGAACTGGGCGCGGGAACTGATCCCGCCGAAGGGTCGGCGCTGGCGCGTGCCATCCTCACCCATTTGCTCGGTCATCAGGTGACGACGGTCGTCACCACCCATCACCCCGAACTGAAAATCTACAGCGTGGAAACGCCCGGTGTGCGTAATGCCAGCGTCGAATTTGATCTCGCCACGCTCAAGCCCACCTACCGCCTGATTATCGGCCTGCCGGGGCGCTCGAACGCGCTGGCGATTGCGACCCGCTTGGGGTTGAGTGTCGCCATCATCGAGGATGCACGCAGCATGGTGGCGACGGAAGACCTTGTAGCGGATGATCTGCTGGACGAAATTCAACGCACCCGCGAGGAGATTCGCCGCAATCAGGTCATCATCAACGCGCTGCGCGAAGAAGTGGAAGAACAGCAGGCCGAACTGCAAGCGCGGCTGGACAAGATCGAGGATGAGCGCCGCGATATTGTCGCCAGCGCCCGCCGCCAAGCCGAAGAAGAAATCAAGACGTTCCAGCGCGAGGTGAAGCGGCTGCGTGCCGACATGCGTACCGCTTCGATGCCGTTGGAGATGCTCAAATCGGTGCAAGATCAGGCGGCGGCGCTGGCGGCTAATGCGCACCAGCCGGTTGCTAACGAAGTGGAACAAGTCACCGTCTCCGATTGGATCCCCCGCTTAGGCGATACGGTGTGGCTGGCGAAACTCAATGCCGAGGGCATCATCAGCGAACTGGATCGGGAAGGCGTTACCGTGCAACTGGGAACGTTGCGGGTGCGGGCTGCGGTAGATGAGATCAGCCACCGCACGCGCAGCGAAAAGCGCGAGATGAAGCGCGGCCATGTGCGCGAGTATGAAAAATCGCCTGACCCGATTGTGCCGAAAGGTCAGTCGCCCGGTCTGGAGTTGGATTTGCGCGGCGAACGGGTGGATGAGGCGCTCAAGCGGCTGGAAACCTATCTGGATGCCGCCTATATGTCCGGCCTGCCGTTCGCCCGTATCATTCACGGCAAAGGAACAGGTGCGCTCAAGAAGGCCATCCGGGAGCGCGTGGAACATCATCCGCTGATTTCCAAAGTGACCGAAGCCCTGCCCAAAGAGGGCGGCGGCGGTGTGACCATCATCCACATGGTTCCCCTAACCTGAGTCGCTCTTTCAGGGTGGGGTTTTAAGATTCAAGCGTTCCTTCGTAGGCGCATGGCCTGCGGTGGCCGGCGGCGGATACCGCGTCGGGTGTCGCTGTGGATGCAAATGCGAGTGCAGGGCTGCAATGTACCCTGCGCCCGCCTATTCATGCGCCCGCGTCAGGAGCAACAGCGCCTATGCGCCTGAAATGGTATGAAATAGTTCAGTCTAAATTGCCAAGATTTTGTGAAATCAGGTATGATTGAAAATATCGGATAGGAATAATCCGTCAATGCGTGGTACGATTTGCTACAGTGTTTCCCGTCACGCCTCATAGGTTTGATATGCGTATTCTGATTATCTCTGATATTCACGCCAACTTAACGGCCTTTGAAACCGTCCTCGGCGATGCCAAGAACCAGTGGGAGTATGTGTGGTGCTTGGGGGATGTCGTCGGTTATGGCCCCGACCCGAATGAGTGCGTGGAACTGCTACGAACGCTGCCACACCTGTGTCTGGCCGGCAACCACGATTGGGCGGCGCTCGGTCGCTTGGATATTCGCACCTTCAACCCGGACGCCCGCAAAGCGGTCACATGGACACGCGAAACGCTCACCAAAGACAATGTGGATTATCTGGACGCGCTGCCCACCACCATTGTCATCGGCAATTACACACTGGCGCATGGTAGCCCGCGTGAGCCGGTGTGGGAGTACATTCTCGAACCGCTGATTGCCGCGCTCAACTTCCCGCATTTTGAAACCCCGTACTGTCTGGTGGGACATACCCATCAGCCAGTGATTTACGAGCAATTGAACGAAGAAGGCGACACCCACGCCATCGCCCCCACCTACCGGCAACCGCGCCTCCTGAACGGCAAGCGGCAGATCATCAACCCCGGCAGCGTGGGACAACCCCGCGACGCCAACCCGGATGCCGCCTATGCCATCCTCGATGTGGATACCAACATCTGGGAACACCGCCGCATCCCCTATGATGTGAGCGCGGTTCAAAAGCGAATGCGCACCACTGGTATGCCGGAACGCCTTGTGACTCGTTTGGAACACGGTTGGTAAGGGTGCATGACGGACGATCTTAGCCGTACCATGCGGGATTATCTGGCGGAAATTTACCGCCTTTCAGACCGGGGCAGCGATCCGGTAGATTATATTGGCACGTCCGCGCTGGCTGACCGGCTGGATGTGAGCGCCCCCGCCGTCAACCGCATGGTGACGAAACTCAAAGAAAACGGCCTGCTGGAACACGAACCCTATCAGGGCATCCGCCTGACCGAAAACGGTCAGCGCGAGGCGCTGAAAGAACTGCGGCGGCACCGGATTGTCGAGTCGTTTCTGGTGAGCGTGATGCACTTCGGCTGGCACGAGGTTCACGAAGAAGCCGAACGGCTGACACGCGGACTGAGCGAACCTGTGACGCGCCGCATGTCGGAAATGGCGGGACATCCCACCCACTGTCCGCATGGCGAACCCATCCCCTCCGAAGAAGGGACGCTGCCGCCGCAGGATGATGTGCTGCTCTCGGACGGGCCAGAGAATCAAAAACTGGTCATCACCCGTGTGCGTACCCGTGAATCGGATCGGCTGGAATATCTGGCGGCGCTGGGATTAATGCCGGGGCGACCGCTGGAAGTGTTCCATAAAGCGCCCTTCAACGGCCCGCTGCAACTGAAAGTGGGCAGCGAATACCGCATCGTCGGGCATAACCTCGCCGAACTGATCCGCGTGAAACCAGCCTAAGCCTTCAATTCCACTTCGGGGAACTGGCGCAGCACCGCGAAAAAGCGATCGCGGTAAGCCAGCGCGTCCGCTTCGGTCTGGCCTTCAAAGCGCAGGCTGAGGACGGGTTCGGTGTTGCTGGCGCGCAGCAGCCCCCACCCGCGTTCGAACAGCACCCGCACCCCGTCCACATCCACGATTTCGCCCGCGCCAGTCAGCGCGTTTTTCACCGCGTCAATCACAACCGCCTTACGGTCATCCGGGCAGCGCGGGCGGTATTCGGGCGTGCTGAACAACGTGGGCAGCGCGGCATTCAGCGCCGACAGTGGCACATCCCCCGCCGCGATCAGCGCCAACAAGCGTCCGGCGGCGAGATAAGCATCATCGCAGCCGTAGTAATCTTCCGCGAGGAAGATATGCCCACTCATTTCGCCGCCTAGCAACGCGCCGATTTCGGTCATTTTGGCTTTGATGAGCGAGTGACCGCTAATCCACATCATCGGCTGGCCGCCCGCCGCCGCCACCGCGTCGAATAGCACCTGACTGCTCAACACGTCCGCCACCACCGCCGCGCCGGGATGCCGCTTGAGCATATCCTGTGCCAGCAGCGCGAGGATGCGATCCGCCACGATGATCTGCCCGTTCTCATCCACCGCCCCCATGCGATCCGCGTCGCCATCGAAAGCGATGCCTACATCTGCGCCGGTTTCGCGCACCCGTGCCGCCAGCGCCGCCATATTCGCGGGTTCTTGCGGGTCGGGCTGATGGTTGGGGTAATCGCCGTCCGGTTGTGCGAATAAGCACTCGACCACCTCATGCCCCCACGCCTGAAACAGCGTCGGCGCGAACAAGCCGCCCGTGCCATTCCCTGTGTCAATCACCACGCGCAGCGAGCGCTGCTTCGGCACGCGGACGCTCATGTCGCGCAGGTAGTGGCTGTACGAGGCAGAGTCCACTTCCACATGACCGGAACCGTAGGCGAAATCGCCCCGTTCGATGAGTTCGCGCAGAAGTTGCAGCGTATCGCCGAACAGGTTACGCGCCCCGATGCTCAGTTTGAAACCGTTCTGATCGGGCGCAAGGTGGCTGCCCGTCACCATCAACCCTGCCGCGCCGCGCTGAACCGCGTGCCAGTACACCAGCGGCGTAGACACGAGTCCTATATCCACCACCGTGATTCCGGTCTGCGCAGCGCCTTCGGCGACGGCGGCGGCTAAATCCGGCGAGGAGTGACGGTTGTCGCGCCCGATGACCAGCACATGCTGATGCTCGTGGCGCTGCGCATACGTCCCCACCGCCTGCCCGATCAGATGGGCAACCTGCGGCGTGACCACCGCCGCCGCGCCGGATGCTGTGCCGCGAATATCATATTTCTTGAAGATTTTGGCAGGAATCGCAGGCATTGACCTATTCTCCCGGTTCCACAACAACCAGTTCTTGCTTGACATACACGCGGGTGCGGTTTTTCACATCCTGATGGACGTGCGTGCCGGGGCCGATGACCGCCTGTTCACCGATCTTCACACCGGGCATGGTCATCACATCCACGCCGATGAAAGCCTTCTCACCGATGATCGCCCCGAACTTATTGCGGCCGCTGTCCAGCTTTTGCCCCTTCACCCTGCTGATGACCGGCCCGTGATCTATGCGCAGGTTGGCGGTGGTGCATCCCGCCGAGAAGTTCACATACGGCGCGAACACCGAATCGAGGACGCGACAGGCGTGCATGGCGCAGTGTTCCGCCACATAGCTGCGGGCGACTTCGGTGGTGAAGCCCACTTCGCAACGATCCAGCACCATAGACTGCCGCACTAGCGAGTTATTGCCGATGATGGCCCCCGGCCCGACATAGGCCGGCCCGACGACGGCTGCGCCGGGGAACACCTTCGCACCCGCGCCGATAACCACATCACCCACCAGCACTGCGGTTTTGGCGACGAACGCATCCGGCGCGACGGTCTGGCCTTTGATCTGACCGAGGAACTGGTTCATCACATCCAGCACATGCCAGGGGTATTTGAGCGCGTCCCACTGACCTTTGTAGGTGACGACGCGGTACTCGCGGGTTTTCATCAGCTTATCCATCGCCCGTTCGTAGTGGTCATCACCGGGCGTATCGGAGGCATATTCGGCGCGGATGGCGTCGAACAGCGCACCCGCTTCGGCATGCAGATGGGCGACAAAGCTCACAAGGTTGCTAGGACGGTTGGCCGCACCGGGCTTCTCGATGATGCCGCTGATGCGCCCTTCCCCATCCACGATCAGATAGCCGCCGGGGAAATACTCGGCACGTTCAGCACCCGCCAGAAAAGTGGCTTGCGGCTGCGCTTGATACGCCGCCAGAATGTCGCGGTGCAGCGCATCTTCCACCACATCATGCACCTGATTGATATAGATTGGCGCATGGCGGTCGGTCAGCGCCTGTTCAGCACACAGCAGCGCGTCGCCCATGCCAATCGGCTTCGGCTGCACCACCACTTGCACGCGCAGCCCTTCCACACCGGCTACCAGCGCGGTCAGGTCGGCATGATTTTCCGGGTTTCCCACCAGCACCACATCGGTGAAACCAATAGCCTGATAGCGGCGCAACTGGCTGACCAGCAGCGGCTCTGGGCCGAAGCGAATCAGCGATTTTTCGCGCAGCGGCCACATGCGCGACGACGCTCCACCGGCCAGAATAACAAGCGAAGGCATGGAGGACACCATAAGAACACCTCGAAAATGGCAGGGTATTGATGTGCAAATCTGATTGTACACCAGAGAACCTGATCTTTTTTTTCAGGTAACGAAAGGTTAAGATCATTCCATGCGAGATAGTAGCAATGAAAGAGTCCCATGAGCGCACGTTTTCTTAGCGAATTCATGCAGTTTGCGCTGGCGAAAACCGGAGCAGACCGGGCGCTGGCCTATGATCTCGACTTGCAGGTTGTGGACAAAGCGAATTTCGAGACCACTGATCTGGTGGAACCGAAGTTTCAGGGGATAGACTATGTGCAGCGGGCTTTGCAGTCCGGCGAACTGCTGGTGACAAACAACGCGGTGAACGACCCCACCAAAGCCCCCACGACCAACACCAATTTTAGCAATTTGCGCGTGGTGGTAATTATCCCCCTCAAAGGAATGGGAGCCATCTACCTTGACCATCCGATCCGGCGCGGCATCATCCCCAAAGGCGTGATTATGCGCCTCGGTCAAACAGTCAACGCCTGTGTGGCCTCCGATAGTTCGGATTTTGAAACGACCTACGCAAGCATCCCTTAAAGACAGCACTCCATCTTACATTTGTGGGGTGTTCTTGGGTGCGGGCATAGTTTTGAGAATTTCTTCAATGGTATTGGCGGTACGCTTGGTGTACAGCCACACCATGCCGGGTTTCACATCGGTTCCGCAGATCACCGCCAAAGACACGGTGTACGGGTGGCTGAACTCGATGATATACACACCGTTGCTATCGCCTTCAAAATAGGTCGAGTGGAATTTCGACTCTTCGAGGATGCTCGCCAGCGAAAGCTGAGCGTTATGGTCAATGTTCAAAGCCTGCGTCAGCAGCGACAAATCAAAATCTTCCAGCGTGCCGGCAGCACCGATCATGTTGCCTTCCGAATCCACCAACCCGACAAAATTGGCCTTCACATGCCCCAGCAAGCGGCTGAGTTCCCAGTTGATGCGCTTGAACTGGTTGCGCCCCAGCACCAATGCGGCGGGGCGGGTGGTGGGGTCTAAACGCTTGGCACGTTCATCCACTTCGGGCGGCTTGGGTCTGGGCGGCGGCGGTTGATCGGAAGATTGTTCGGCAGCGGCATCTTGAATGCGCTTGGATTCGAGCTGGCGCTCGATCTGCATCACCACGAACGTCATATTGAGGGGCTTATACAGGTAATCCACCGCGCCCAGCCGGTACACTGCCACCGCGCTTTTGGCGGAAAGATCGTCATCAATCACAATCACCCGCGCATTGGGGCGCAACCCGCCCACCACCGCCAGCAAATCCATACCACTCAAATCGGGCAGTTCGGCTTCCGTCACGATCAGGTCGAATTCAGTGAGCAAGATTTCGCTCAACGCTTGCTCAAAACTGCGCGACTTATTGACGGTATACCCCCCAACCGACTCCAATGTATCAGCCAATGACGTGCGCAATTCATCATCTTTGGCAACAATCAGAATGCGTTCTTGGCGGGTCGAACGTGTAGGCAACATCAGTTCCGAACCTCGTTCTGGGCGGTTAGGAAGTCGGCCAGCAAGGGCTGTATATCCACAATGGGGATTAACCGACCATTATAGTTGATGATACCACGAATGTATTTTCCAGAAGTCGGGAGATCGCTTAATTGTAGCGCATTCGCCACTTCGACCTGTTGCACCGCGTCAATCACCAACCCGACCTGCGCCCCGCCCCCCTGCGCCACAATGAATAGCGTCTCGCTGGTGAGGGAAGACGCCGACAGCCCGAACACCACCCGCAAATCGAGCAGCAGGATCGTGTGTCCGTGACGGTTGATAAGGCCAATGATTCCGGGGTTAGCACCGGGGAGCGCCCTGACTTCGACCATTGCGGC
Source organism: uncultured Chloroflexota bacterium (assembly GCA_903864435.1). Taxonomy (GTDB): domain Bacteria; phylum Chloroflexota; class Anaerolineae; order Aggregatilineales; family Phototrophicaceae; genus CFX2. Next base: position 19,332 of record CAIPFY010000411.1, read on the forward strand.
CACTTCGACCACCTCTTCGATCAGCAGCGCAAAATGGAGATCACCCAGCAAAAAAGTGAGCAAGGGTAGCGGGATCGCTTCGGGCGAACGCGGCGAGCTAATCACTCAAATCACTATCTCGAAGCCACATCACCATCAAAATCGTCGGCGGGTTTTCGCCTTCGATCAAAATCTCATCCACCAGATCGCCCATCTTCGAGCGCAGCGCGATCATCACATTGGCATGTGCCACGCCCGTCAGCCACGGCGTAGTCACCGACAATTGAATGCCATCTTTATCCACATGGTTCACGCCATTGAAATGCAGGGTATGCACTTCGCCTGTTTTGAGAACCAATTCGGCTAACGTGGCGGCAGCACTGGCTAACTGTGCCTGATGCGCAGGCGAAAAGCCCAACAACCCGGCAGCACGGCGTGCAGTGTTACGCGCAATCATGATATCCATTGAAGTCTCGACCGGCACCGAAAGCACCGGCGGACGCATCGTGTATGGGCCTTTGGCTTTTGCCATTATCCGTTCACCAACCCCATCTGCTGCAACGTGTCAATAAGATGCTCTGTGGCGAATACGTCTTTCGGGATGTAATCATCCGCGCCCGCCTGTAAACCAGAGCGAGTCGCCTCCGCTTCATCGCGCTCGGTGAGCATGATGATTGGGATTTTCTTAGTATCCGCAGAACGTTTCAAACGACGGCAAATCTGGAAACCATCCATCCCCGGCAGTTTCACATCCAGCACGATCAGATCAGGATGTTTTTCCATCACTTCACGCAGCCCTTCCGGGCCATCATAAGCAACGCGCACCAGAAAGCCCAAGCCCTCTAGGGTGGCCTTAATCTGTGCAGCCTGAGTCAAGCTATCCTCAACCAGCAATACGTCTTTAGGCATGGTGATGGGTCGGCTCGCATAAATAACCCATTTTGAAGAGCCGCCCACTCTCCTTTCTCTCTATTATAGACGATGTGCGCAATGCATTCTACCGGTTTTCTACTGACAATCACGATCTTTTTGCTCAACGAGGGGCAAACGTGCTTAAAACCCGCGCCAATTCGGGCAGCGCCAGAACCCGCTGCACACCGCCACGAGCCATTGCTGCACGGGGCATTCCATACACCACGCTGCTATCCGGGTCTTGCGCGAAGGTGCGCCCACCGGCTTCGTGCAGCGCACATAGTCCGGCAGCGCCGTCATCCCCCATGCCAGTCAGGATGATGCCCACGCCAAACGCCCCGCACACGTTCGCCACCGATGTAAACAGCGCATCCACCGATGGGCAGTAGCGGTCAGCCGGTGTCACCGGAGTCAGCGCCGCCACCAACCCGCCGACGCGGGCAACCTGCAAATGTCGTCCCGCTGGAGCTAGATAAATCGTGGCGGGTTCCAGCGGCATCCCGGCTTCGGCCACCCGCAGCGGCAACGCCAGATGCGGCGCGATCCATTGAGCGAACCCATCCACGAACTCATCCGGTAAATGCTGAACCAGCAACACCGGCAGCGCGAAAGATTCGGTCAAACTGCCTAAAAGAGCCACCAGCGCACCGGGGCCGCCCGCGCTGGCACCAATCGCCACCACTTCTGGATGCACCCCCGGCAGCGCGATGTGCGCCACGTTGGAGCGCGGTGCCGATGTCCAGCGCCGTACCAGATGCACCCCGGCCATCGCGGTCAGGGTGTGAATTAAGCGGCGCTCATGGCGGGCAAACGCGGGGTCATGACGGGCGGGCGGCTTGCTCACCACCGCCAGCGCCCCCGCCTCTAATGCCTGCATCGAAAGGCTGATTTCCTCCTGCAACAGCCCGCTCACCATCACAATCGGCGTGGGATGCTGCGCCATAATCTGGCGGGCGGCTTCCAGTCCGTCCATGCGCGGCATCCGAATATCCATCGAAATCACGTCCGGCTCCAGAGTCGCCGCCATTTCCAGCGCCTCCAACCCGTCCCGTGCTTCGCCCACCACCACCATCCCCGGCGCAGCATTCACGATTCGGGCGAGATGAAAACGCACAGTCGGGCTGTCCTCCGCCAGAAGCACACGGATGGGCGGCATTACAACACCGCCTCAATCACATGCAGCAGTTCTTCCTGATTGAAATGCGATTTGACCAGATAAGCATCCGCACCGGCTTTCAATCCCGATTCGCGCTGGTCGGGCTTATCCAGCGAAGTCAGCAGGACAATCGGCAGTTGCGCGAACTTGGGCGAACTACGGATGCGTTGCGTGAGTTCCAGACCGGTCAAGCGCGGCATTTCGACATCGCTAATCACCAGATCAACCGCAGTATCCGCCAAGCGTTCCCACCCCTGTTCGCCATCCACCGCGATCAACACATCAAAACCCGCCCGTTCCAGAATGTGCTTCTCCAACGTGCGCGTCGTGATCGAATCATCCACCACCAGCACCCGCAGACGACGCGCTTGCGGTTCCGGCACGGGCGGCGGCGGGGCGCTGTGCAGAACGGGGTGCAGCGGGCTGTCGGATTCGCGGATCAACTCGTTCGGGTCAAGAACGATCAAAATGTCCCCGCCGCCCAACAGCGCCGCGCCGGACAGGAAAGGCGTGTTGGCAATTTCGGAGCCGAGCGGCTTCAGCACCAGTTCTTCTTCGCTGAACAGCGCCTCCACCTCGAAGGCGACGGCATCTTCTTCGGCGGCCAGCACCAGCAGCGGCAGCGTATCGGCATCGGCAGGCGTCCCCGCCGGAATGCCGAGCAAATCAGCCAGCGAAATCACAGGGATGGGATGACCATTGAACAGGAAAAAGGGGCGGCCTTCCGCTGTGAACACGTCCGAACGCGGGAGAGTCAACATCCGCGCCACCGACGCGGAAGGAACGGCGAAATCCTGATCGCCCGCCCGCAGCACCACACAGCTCAAACGGGTGAGAGACGACGGAATCCGCAGGGTGAAGGTCGAACCTTTGCCGGGGACGCTTTGCACCCCCACCCGCCCGCGCAGGTTTTCCACACGGGCGCGCACAATATCCATCCCCATGCCGCGCCCGCTCAAACTGCTCACGCTGTCCCGCGTACTCAGACCCGGCAGGAAGATCAGGTTGTTCAAATCGTCCACACTGAGCGCCGCCGCCTCCTGCGTATTGCCGATCACGCCGGATCTCCGCGCTGCACGGGCGATCCGTTCCGCGTTCAGCCCGTGCCCATCATCCGCCAGAGTGATGACAATCTCTTTACCGCGCTGTTCGAGAATTAGCCGGATGCGTCCAGCGGGCGGCTTGCCCGAACGCGCCCGTTCCTCAACCGATTCGATGCCGTGATCTACCGCGTTGCGAATCAGGTGCATCAGCGGTTCGGTCAGAGTATCGAGAACGGTCTTGTCCATTTCCAGCGCCGCGCCGATCACATCCAACTGCACCTGCTTGCCAGTATCGCGGGCAAGGTCGCGGGTCAACCGCTGGAACACGGGCGTGACCGTCTCGAACGGCACCAAACGCATCCCACTCACATCTTCCTGCACCTGATCGGTCAGCAGCCCCAACTGGGTATGAAACTGATCCAGTTCGCGGCGCAAGCGGTTTAGTTCGCGGCTTTCTTCCAGCATGTAACGCTGGTTAGTCTCTAAAAATTGGAACAACTCTCGAATTTCTTCGGGGGCATCCTGCGGGCGATTTTGCACCCAACGCGCCAAACGGATATAGGCGGCGCGCACGCTGCGCCATTCGCGCTGCCAACGCTGGTTCATGTGCTGAAGGCGCTGAATATCGTGCAAGCGTTCTTCGCCGTGCATCCGCGTGACCAGCAGTTCGCTCACTTCCCCCATCAGCCGATCAAGGCGCG
>CAIPFY010000412.1 GCA_903864435.1 uncultured Chloroflexota bacterium
AAAAATCGCAGTAGAATCGGCTTATTCTGGCAAGTTGAGGGCTGTGAAAGGAGTCTGCGATGATCCGAAGATGGTTACGACGGTTGTTCAGGCTCGAAGCGCGGTCAACGCGCCGAGTGGCACGGGGCAACCCGCGACGCGCCACTCGGCGGGCGTTCCGCCGCCATTAGGCGGGCACGCGCCCCGGCAAACAATCGAATAGACCAGCGTTCGCCACAGCGCGGGCGTTTGGGTTATAGTTGCGGGATGCGGCGACTTATTTTTGGATTCCTCCTGCTGGTCGGGTGCGCGGCCTGTTCGCCAGCCCCCGAAACGCCCGTGCTGCCCACGCTGGCGGTGCTGCCCACTTTGATTCCATCTGCCACTCCTAGCCCAAGCCCAGTGCCGCCCTCTGCCACGCCGCTGCCTAGCGCCACGCCGCCCTTTTATGCCGCGCTCGGCACGCTCATCGGCGAGATTCCATCCGGCGCGGTGCTGCAAGGGCGCTTGGAGTCGCCACAGGCGCGGGATGTCTACCGCTTGCGGGCAAATGCAGGGGACTATCTGAGCGCCGATATGGAACGCCTGACCGGAGAGATAGACCCGCTGTTGCGCCTGTTCAGTCCGGCGGGCGAAGAAATAGCCGCCGACGATAACGCGGGCGGGAATCGTGGGGCGCTGCTGCGTAACGTGCGCCTGAGCGAAGGCGGCGATTACTACCTGCAAACGTGGGGGCGCGGTTTCGCCGGAGAATACCGACTGGCGCTCACACTGGGCGCGGAAGCCGTTCCCGTTTCAGCCGCGCTGGTGGTCGTCCCAAGCGTCACCCCGGTGGTCGAAACGCTCCCGCCAACGGTTGTCCCCGCCATCAACGGTCAACTACTGCTCGATCACACGCCGGTTACAAGCCGGATAGACGCGGCGACCGGCGTGTTGCGCTTCTCGCTGCGGGCAGCGCAGGGACAGCAAATCACCATCGGGGCAGTTCCGGCGCTCCATTCGGCGGTGCGGCTGCGGCTGGAATTGGTAGACCCCGAAGGTTCGGTAGCGGCCACCGCCTCTGCCGAAGCCGATGGCAGCGCCCTTATCGCCGCCTATCCCGCCGCCACCACCGGAACTTACAGCCTGTTCATTACCCCCGAAAACGGCAGCGCGGGCGATTTCAGCCTGTCGTATGGCGTCGGCTCCTCGCGTGCTGAAACACGGCGCGGCCTGACCGTTCCCGACCAGTTGTACAGCGGCGAAATTGCCCGTCGCGGCCTACGCGATGGCTGGACGCTCGATCTGACAGCAGGGATGGTGGTCAGCGCCGCCGTCAAACCGCTAATCCCCGGCCTGAACCCTGCGCTGGAACTAGCCGCGCCGGATGGTTCCACTGTGGCGCTGGCAACCTCGCAGCGCGGCGGTGAAGCGCAAATCGCCAGCGTGCGCGTGCCGCTGGACGGGCGCTACCATCTGCGCGTGAGCAGCGTGGATGCAGGCGGCGCGGGAGCGTATACGCTGGTCTGGCGTTTGATCGAAGCCCCGCCCACGCCCACCCCGCCGCCCAGCGCCCTGCTGCTGATGGCCTTCGAGGACACCGCGCCGGATCGTGCTTATGTGTTCTTCCCGTTTTACGGGGTGGCTGGAACGCAGGTGGAAATCCGCGTGGTGGCGGCGACGGGGAGTGGTTTCGATCCGGTGGTCGGGCTGCTGGCGCCGGATGGTAGCCTGCTGGCAGAGGCCGACGACGAGGGCAGCGATTTGAACCCGCGCCTGCAAGCGCGACTGCCGCAGGATGGCACGTATCGCGTGCGGGTGAACGGCTACCAGACGGGCGGCGCGTTCACCCTGACGGTACAGGCGCTACTCGGCGCACCATAAGGCGCAAGCGGTTGCGATCAGCAGTCGGCACAATGATGGTTATCCACGAAAACCATCACCTGCTTACCATCCTGCCATGTGGCTAACTGTCCCCCGTACAACTGCGAGAGAATCGCCGGTTGGTACACCTCGGCGGCAGTACCGTAAGCGATCAGGCGGCGGTTCAGCGCCAGCACGCGCCGGAAGCGGCTGAAGGCCAGCGCGAGATCATGAGTCGAAAGCAAAATCGTTAGCCCGTCCCGGTTGAGCGCGTCCAGCGTGTCCATCAAGCTCGATTGCGTGCCGGTATCCACGCCGCTAAACGGCTCGTCCAGCAGCAGCACGTTCGCCTGCTGTGCCAGCGCACGGGCGATGAACACCCGCCGCCGCTGCCCGCCGCTAAGGTCGCCAATTTGCCGGTTGCCCAAGTCAGCCATCCCCACCCGTTCCAGCGCCGCGTCCACCGCTGCCCAACGGCTGCGGCCTGCGTGTCGCAACCAACCGATCTGCCGCACCATCCCCATCATCACCACATCGCGCACCGTCACCGGAAATTTCCAGTCCACGCCCTCATGCTGCGGCACATACCCCAGATGCAGATGATCGGTTTTACGCAGATTCACAGTTCCCGCCTGTGGTTGAAGCAGCCCCATGATGGTTTTCATCAACGTGGATTTGCCCGCGCCGTTCGGCCCGATAATCGCCACATGATCGCCAGCGTGCAGCGCAAAGCTCACATCCTCGATGGCCGGCGCGCCGTTAAAGAACACCGTCAGTCCTTCGACCGTCAGCACAGGCAGGCGACCCTCTATCGCTTCAGTCGGGAATTGCAGTACAGGCGTTTCAGTCATCTCAAGCAGTCTCCTGTAGGCTTGCGAAGCGGTATTGTAGCGCCAAAGGCTGCCGATGTCGTTTGATCGCTACTGTCGGGTGTATTCGGATTTTGGAGCAATCGTTCAAAAGCCCTCACCCCCGCCTTTCCGCTGCGCGTCAGGGCGAAGGGAGAGAAAGGCGACACTTCCCCTCTCTTAGCGGTACTCCGCGTGATAGTTGAGGGGGAAAGGGGTGAGGTTCTTCAGCTTCACGGCAGGAGGCCCAAACCGGCGCTGTCCTCCATGAAGGCGCTCTGGCAGTCCACCACATCTTCGCCCTGCGCGGATTGAACCTTGAGGTAACTGCCGTCGGTCTGCATCTCCCACGCGGAATGGTTGTCGTGCAGGTAGGTCGCCAGAATGCTCAACACCCGCTTTTGCAGGCCGGCATCCAGCACCGGGAACACCACTTCGACGCGGTTGTACAGGTTGCGGCGCATCAGGTCGGCGCTGCCCATATAAATGCGCTGATCGGCAGGTGCATTCTGGAAGTAGAAAATGCGGCTGTGTTCCAGATAGCGTCCGACATGACTGAGGACGCGGATATTCTCGCTGTAACCGGGCACGCCGGGGACAAGGCACGACAGGCCGCGCACGATCAAATCCACCTTCACGCCAGCCTGCGACGCCTGATACAACTTTTGAATCATCACATCTTCTTCAAGCTGGTTCATCTTCAGGATCAGGCGGGCGGGTTTGCCAGCGCGGGCAGCGGCAATTTCGTTGTCTATCAGGGCGCTCAACTGCTTGTGCAAATATTCGGAAGCCACCAGCAACCGGTTGTAACTGGTCGAGGGCGCATATCCGGTCAGGCGGTTGAACAGGCGCGAGGCGTCCTCCGCGATTTCCGGGTTGCAGGTCAACACGCACAAATCGCTGTACATGCGGGCGGTACCAGCGTTGTAGTTGCCCGTCCCCAGATGCACATAGCGGCGCACACCGTCGGCCTCGCGGCGCACAACCAGCGCCACCTTCGCGTGGGTTTTCATGGGCAGTTCTTCCACGCCGTAGGTGACATGCACCCCTTTATGTTCCAACTGCCGCGCCCATTCGAGGTTGTTCTCCTCGTCAAAGCGGGCTTTCAGTTCCACCAGCACCGCCACCTGTTTGTCGTTGTCGCGGGCTTCCAGCAGGGCTTCGACGATGGGCGATTTCTTACCCACGCGGTACAGCGTGGCCTTAATCGCCAGCACGTTATCGTCGTGGGCGGCAGCGCGAAAGAAGTCTTCGACGGGCTTGAACGAGTCATACGGGTGGTGCAGCAGTATATCGCCGCTGCGAATCGCGCTGAAGATGTCCTTATCAGCCAGCACAGCGGGCAGGCGCGGGATGAACGGCGGGTATTTCAGGGCGGGATGGTCAATGCCAGACAGCTCAAACAGGGCACTCGCCCCCAACGCGCCGTCAATCAGATACACATCGCGGTCAGGGTCTACCTTCAACTGGAAGATGAGCTGATTCAAAGTGCGTTCGCTGATATTGTCCGGCACGCTCAGGCGCACCACCGAGCCGAAGCGCCGTTCACGCAGGCTTTCCTGCACCAGCGAACTGACATCGCCAACGCTGTCCTCTTCCTGTTCATAGTCAATATCGGCGTTGCGCGTGACGCGGAACGGATAATGTTCGATCACTTTCATGCCGGGGAACAGGGTTATCAGATGTTCGGAGATGACATCTTCTAGCCAGACGAACACATCTTTGGCGGTACTCTCGCCCCCGTAGCGGCGGGTGAGCTTGCCCACATCCACCAGACGTGGCAGCACATCCGGCACTTTGATGCGCACAAATTCGGGGTGACGGGAATGCCCGTTGGAACGTTTCAGCCAGACCGCCAGATTCAAGCTCAAGTTGGAGATGAAGGGGAACGGGCGGGCATGGTCTACTGCCAGCGGCGTGAGTACCGGAAACACTTCTTCCTGAAAGTAGTGCAGCACAGCATTTTTTTGGTCGGCATTCAAGTCGGAAACCCGTGTGACCACAACGCCCTGCTCTGCCAGCCGGTCGAACAACTCGCGCATGGTCACACGCTGCTGGTACAACAATTCGATGACGCGGTTGCGAATATCAGCCAGCAGCGGCCCCGGTTGCTGACCATCCGGGCGGTTGCTAGGCAGCCCCGCCTTGAGTTTGTCGTGGACGGATGCCACGCGCACCATGTAGAACTCATCTAGATTGTTGCTGAAGATCGCCAAAAATTTGATGCGCTCCAGCAGCGGCAGCGTGACATCTTGTGCCAGTGCCAGCACGCGGTGGTTGAATTCGATCCACGCGATTTCGCGGTTTAGATAGGTTTGGGGGGTCAGTTCAGGCAGTTCTACAGCATCCGCAGCCGACATTATTATATTCCTAACTCAAATGAATCAATTTAAGAAACCTATATGGCGAAAACTATAACCTGACGATGATATATGAGGCAAGTTAAGACTTGTGTGTACGCAGCAGGTTGAGCAGCACGGGGATGTTGTCAATCTGTGACAGCGGCAGCGCCAGCCATTCCGCCTCGCGGTTGAGAATCGTCAGATGACCGTTCGCCACCTGCACGCCGCCATAGGTCGCCCATGCCAGTTCGCCCACGTCCGCCAGCAGTCCCGCCGCGCTCAGGCGCAAGTTGGCGCTGAACGGCACCGCTTCGCCCGCCGCCAGTCGCTTCTGGATGGCGACCTCCAACCGGGGGTACACCTGCCGTTCGACGTGCGCGATCAGCCGATCTACATGATGGTACAGGTTGGTGAGCATGAGCGTTTCGCCGCGAATTGTCACTAGCGTGAAGCGGTACACCGCCCGCCGGATGAGGCCGCCGAAGTAGGCCAGTTGTTCGCCCTGCTGCCGGATGGCTGCAATCTCCTCGTAGATGAAGTACACGGTGCGCCCGCCCTCGCGGTAGGTGAAACCGGACTCATACAGGATGACCTCGCGGTTCCAGAAGTGCAGCGTGCGCCAACCTGTCGCCAACGAGACGGCGGCGGTTAGCACCACCGTCAGGGCTGGCCCGAACGGTTGCATTTCCGCGACAGTGTAGTTCAGCAGCACGCCCACACTCAAAATGACCAGCCCCGCCGGAACGAGCAGGCGAAGCCGGTCACTGGGGTAATTGGCGATATAGCTGCCGAGGACAGGATCGGCTTCGAGCATCCGCTATCGCTCCGCTTATTAGCCGGCCTTTGCGTCGGACACCGACAGGTTATCGAATGTCACCTGTATGCCGAGATTGCTGGCGGCGGCGGCAACCATGCCCACCTGCCCGCGTGTGTAGGTGTCATCAGTGGCATCCGCCATGAACTCGCCGTTGATGGTCAGCGCCAGATACGTCCCCATGCACTCGGCGCGAATGCGGTTGTCGGCAGCGCCGGTATGAATGGCGGCGTTGGTCGTCCAGTCCACCAGTGGCGTGATGCTGCGCCCGCGTGAACGCATGATGGCGTAGCGCCCGCTGCCTTCGATCAGGAACAGGTAGCCGTCGCCGTTGTTCAGCGTGAGCGCATCCGTCGGCGCGTCAACAGTGGCCTCCGCCGTCGCTTCTGTCGGCGCTTCGACGGTGGCTTCAACCGTTGCCTCACTGGTGGCTTCGGCGGTCGCCTCAGCGGTGGCTTCGGCCTGTGCCAGCACCGCGCCATCATCGGTTTGCGCCGCCAAGTCGTTCAGCGCGGCATCGCTGGAGGGGACAACCTGCCCGACTGCGCCGCGCATCCGGCAGGCCACGCCGTACACCGTATTCGTGCTTTCGGTGTCCTGACGGGTTTCGACATCCACTACCACATCGCTCAGGCTGTCGCCCCATTGACCGTACCAGAATGCGTTATCGCCCTCGCTCAGATCAATGTGATAACGCCC
>CAIPFY010000413.1 GCA_903864435.1 uncultured Chloroflexota bacterium
CTCTGTTCACAATTCCTGGGGTATTTCCAAAAGTTCATAACAAGCTTGAGGCATCAATATTGGCAAAGGTTTTTGCCAATAGAATATCGCTTTATGCTTTGTTCAATGGAAAGAACCCAAACAACAGATTATATTACTTTAGAGGCATGTTGTACTGGATCAAGGTACTGAATTCACTACCCCTTCAGCGCGAAAATGGAGTGGATCAAGTGTCTGGTCAGTGCAAAACTGTCCAGATTGATCCTCGTGTTCCAGCAGAAAGCATTATCGCGCTACTAAGTAGCTCCCTATTTTTCTTCTACTACCAAGTTTTTTCGGATTGCCAGCAAATTAATCAAAGAGAGTTCGTGAACTTCAAATTTGATCCTTCTCCAAGTGTCATTGTTGACCTAGAGCAATTGGGATCGCAACTTATGGAAGATTATCGGCGAAACGCTCGTCTAGTAGTACGCCAAAATCATCGAAAAGCTACCACAATAGAAAAAGAGTATTTCACTATTAACCTCTCCAAGCCGATCATAGACGAGATTGACCGCGTGCTGGCGCGGCACTACGGCTTCACCGACGAGGAACTGGACTTCATCATCCACTACGACATCAAGTACCGCATGGGCAAGGATGCCGAAGGGGAGGGGGAGGAAGAATGACCTCAACTGGCTATCCTCACGACAATTACAATGTTGCACAGAACGCAAGCTACGAGGTGTTTGAAAATGCACTTGGCCTGCCGACGAACGATATTGCCTACAAGGTCGCAGGCATATTGGCTTTTGAGAATACCATCAAAACCTTTTCAGACCTTGATTTGCGAGTTGGAGATGTCGGTTGTTTCACCGGAGGAACAACAGCACGCTGGATGCAGTTGGGGAAAACTCACGCCGAAGGGCGACGAGTTCAGGTGTTGGGGACAGACATCCATCAAGGTAATGTCGATCTTGCCGCTCAAGAGTATCAGCATTTGACGGGTGTGCAATTTCGCTTCATGGACACAGGCAATGAAATACCGCGCATTGATGATCGGCTTTATCATTTGCTCCTTGCGACGTTCGTTCTGGATACCATCCCATCGTTTGCGGATGTGATGATTTTGTGCCGGAATATGGTTGCCGCGCTCGAAGTTGGTGGCACGCTGTACTTACTGCGTCTGCATCCAGTCGCCATAAAATCAGGGATTACCTTCGGGGAATATCATATTCACCCACGCGAAAAATGGGTGCATGGTGATCCGTTGACGATTGAACTTACAAACCAAAAACAACGGACTATCACCATTAACGATAGCTTTTGGGAACCTGAACGTATAGCCGAAGTTCTCAGCAATCTGGGATGTGTTGTTCAGCTTATGGATTTGGGATTAGACCCCGAATCTCTGGTGCATGAACATTTGTGCCGCGAAGTCGCAGCGGTTGGATTGTCGCTTGATCTTCCAGAATGGTCTGTGCCTTTGTACCAACTTATATGTGCAAAGAGAGTGTAAATGGGCGTTTTGATCAATGCACTGGCTCGTTTTGCTTTGAAGCTGGGTTGCATACCTGTCGTTCTGATATTGCTAGTTGGCATCGCACAGGCTTGGACATAAGGGAATACATCTGTTGCTGTCATTCTGTTTTTTGTGCTGATCTTCCTGCAAATTTTTGGACGCAGCCTAGCAAAGTGGCTCGATAATCGGTTGCTCAATTAGCAATCGAGGGAAAAATTGCATTACGGATGAGGGGAGGACTGATGAGCAAATCCTATCAGCAGGTGGTGGCTTCTCTGGATACGCTATCCGCGCCGGAACTGGTCGCGCTGCTCGGCGAAATCAGCGTCCGCTTGCAAGCGCAGGTCGGCACTCCCACCGAGGATGAGGTGGTGGACGCTGCCGAACCGCGCCGTTATTTGCCCCGCCTGCCGCAGATGATTGAATGGGGGCTGGTGCTGCCGATGGAAGATACCCTGTATGTGAACGGTGCGCCGGAGCATCCCGCGCTGCTGTTGGATGCCAGCCGTGTGGCCTATCAGGGGCAAACGATGAGCCTGAACGATTGGGCGAAAGCCGTCACCGGTTGGAAAGCCGTGAACGTGTACGAACGGGTGCTGGTGAAGCGGCAGGGGCGCACACTGGACGACCTGCGCCGCACCTACCTGAGCGAGAACGGGCAGGGGTGAGGGTTATTTTGTGTCAGATGTCAGCCAGTGGGTGACGTGGTTGAGTCCGCCGCCGGCGGATGCACGGGTGGCGCATGAGGGGTAGGGGATATGAGATTATCCTACCGTTTTGAGGGTGATGAGATTGAAGCCGTTCGGCATATCGTTGCCCAGAAACGGGTCAGCGGTCGCCGCTTTGTGATGCGCCGGATTCAGCACAACATTGAAGGCGCTGTGCCCCACAACGATGACGACAGCCTGTGGATGACTCACATGATGTGTCTGCTCACTACCCAGCAGCGGTCAGGCCCCGATAGCGCAATCAATACGTTTCTTGAACGCAAGCCTTTCCCGTTGTCATTGGATGCCTGTCGTCAGGATGATGCCTTACAGGAACATGCTTTGCGGGTGCTGACTGAAGCCAAAGGCATACGCAGAACTAACAAGATTGCCAGCGCCGTTCACACCAATCTACGCCTGTTAGAACGCGGTGAATGGGACAACCTGCGGCACTGGCGCGATACCCTTGCGTCTCAACGCGCTCTTCCACCCGATCCTGCTCATCGTGCGCTCGAAGAGCGGGCCGCCGATTACCTGAATCATTTCCATGAGTTTGGCCCCAAACAGGCGCGGAATTTCTGGCAGACACTGGGCTTAACGCGCTACACCTTTGTTCTTGATTCGCGTGTTCTTCGCTGGCTGCGGCAACATCTGAAATTGGATGCGGGGCTATTGACACCCCAAGGTCTGGGTGACAAGGACTACTATGAATTTGTCTCCACGATCCTGTTCGATCTTTGCCAACAGGCGGATGTACTCCCCTGCCTACTGGATGCCGCCGTGTTCGATAGCTTCGATGAAGATACCGAATGGCCGGCGGAATTTGCTTGGTGACTCAATGGCGGACGCACGGGCATAGGCAGCCCGATTCCGGCGCTGCTCCAACTACCCGAACTGCCGGGGCATTCTGCCGCACACCCCCTAGCGGAAACGAACCTCCTCCCGTGTCATCACGCCCTTGAGCAAACATTCAACGGAATTTGTGGACGTAATCCGTTAAGTGGCTGCGCGTCGGTTTCGCTTCGCATACAGCACTATCACCGCCTAGGAGTTACGAGTTTAGGCTGGCGGGGCAGGAGGCTGGTCTTTGCGAACACGTTTGCAAACCTTATGGTACGTAAGTTGTAAAAGGCTTTATAGTAGGAAATGTTCTGTCATGTTTGGCTTTGGGTAACGCAGCTTGACCTGTGTTTTCTATAAGAGGTAAAAGAAATGAGTCGTGAGCGTTTAACTGCTGTCCGCGAATTACTGCAACAGAAACGGTATCAAGAGGCTCGGATTCTCCTAAATGGAATGGATGATCCGATTGCAAAACGCTGGCTGGCTCAGATAGACAAGATTGATCCACCCAAAAATATCCAAAGGGACAGTGGAATCAACCTTGCGGTCTATATCATTAGTGTTGTACTGGCACTCGGAGTAGGGCTTGGGGCGGGATATGCGCTGTTTGGCAGGAACAGTGGCACAACAATTAGCGCAGCTTCAAGTGAAGCGACTCCGGTTGCGGTTGTGTTGACTGTTGAGACACCTACAGAACTGCCAACATTGACACCAACTTCTACCTCTACAGTACTGCCAACCGCCACGCCAACGGCTACATTGACGCCAACAATTTCACCATCACCAACGATTACGCCATCGCCAACGATCACGAATACTCCGACGATTACCAATACACCATTGCCAACGAATACAAGGCCGCCAACGATCACGCCGACCCCGACGTTTGCCCCTATAACAGCTAGTTTAGGGCCAGTCTGGGACTCGTTGAGCGATGAACAGTTCAATATCGAGGTTTCGATTCAGAAGGTGGACTTCTCCAACGGTGACAGATTTGAGAAACCAGCTTCGGGAAATGAATACATGCTGGTTTACCTCACAGTACGAAACGTTGGGCCGGGAACGCTTAGCAACCTTAGTTCATTTGATTTTCAGTGGAAAGATGGATTGGGTGCAGTACGTGACTCGACTATGGTCTTTTTCACGGACTGTAAATTCAGCATGGTAACGCTCATTGCCGGTGGTGCGGCAGCGGGGTGTATTCCTTTTGAGGTCTCAAAAACGGGAGCTGTTGAGGTGATATACGCTCCCTATAGGTATGAAGGGCTTGTACCGGGGCGATACCTTTCATTCTTCCTCCGTAACTCGTAGTTGATTGCTTCAAGGGAGGAAATCTCATGGAGAGAGTGGAAGATATTCGCATCTGGATTGATAAAGCCGTCGCGCTGCCGGTCATTCGCTATCACTTCGGGCGGGGTAAATCACTCATTCGGATTGCGGCAGGCTTCTTTACCATACGTGGCTACAGTTTGATTCGCAGTGCCACCGAGGGAAAGAAAGTTTTGCTTCTGGTCGGTGTTGAGGAACCCGGTGAACAACGCGCCCGGAAAGTCATGGTCGATCAGATTATGCACGATCTCCGAAGTGGTCGTGACATAAGCCGCTATCAAGCTGTCAAAGACTTGGTGGATAAGCTGGAGCGAAAAGAAGCGGTTGTTGTTGATGCGCGGGCGCTTAATCATCACGCAAAAGTCTATATCGTTGATGACATCGTGGCTATCGTTGCATCCTCGAATGTTTCTCAGCGTGGTTTCATTGAGGCCATTGAAGCTGGTGTCGTCGAAGATAATCAAATAGCGGTGCTGAAAGCTATTCAGGACTACGGTGAACACTTCAAGCTGGCCAGAGACATCACTGCTGATCTGCTGGCAAAGTTGATGGAGTGGCTTCGGTTCCGAAGACCTTGGGAGGTATATCTCAAGACGTTGGATGTTTTGAACGTTTTGGAGGATGTTCCCAAAAGGAAAGACAGCTACCGAACCCCAGTGAGTTTCCAATTGAGCATTGTTGCTATGGCGCTGCGGCAAATTCAGAACTATGGCGGCGCGATGGTCGTGGCTTCGACTGGATTGGGCAAGACTATTATCGGTACCGATGTAGCGTTTCGGTTATATCAGTCGGGCCATATCCGAAACGTAATCGTTATTGCTCCGAAGCCCGTCCATCAGGAATGGAAAGATCGGCTACGCAGCGCCGGTATCATGCCCGAAATCATGACACCGGATATTTGGGATCGCCAAGATGCTGTTCAGGTTGAAAGTTTTCTGTCAGATGTGGATGGCGATTGGTTTTTCATCATTGATGAGTCTCATGATTTTCGCAACCGCTTCAAAAGCAATGACTTGGGTGGCAAGAAGAAGAAAAAGCAGCAAGAACGGCTTGCTTTTCAACGCCTTGTACCAGCGATTAACAAGCATAAATGCAAAGTCCTGCTGCTCACAGCTACGCCTTACTCAACTAGCATTGACAACATCAACAGTCAACTTTGGTTACTTCCGCATACCACTACACGAGAGAAGGGGCAGTTATCTCTATTCAAGGATGATTTTGCGGGCAGTAATGCTTGGCGAATCGATGAAGCAGAAGAACTGCGCGATCTTGAAGTGGCATCCGTACTCACTACACCCGCTGTTGCGAAGCATTGGGCTGACCACGATAACGGCAATGCCTATGTGAATTTTGGGGATGAGCGAAAGTATTTTCCGAAGGTTACTCTCTTTCGCAGCGATATAGCTCCTATTTTGGAGCGTGATGTGGCGACTTTATTGGCAAAAGGCTGTTTCAAGATTGAAGCCTACAAACCGGGTCATACCACATTGATAGAACGATTGGTTCGTGTTTCGTGGGGAAGTTCTCCTCGCGCATTAGAAGATGTGCTGAAGAAGGTTATTTCGCCTGAAGGGTATGAGGCGAATTTTGAGAAGACTAGCTTCCGAATGAGTATTGAAGAACGCGAACAGTATATCGGCCCCGTCATCAAGAAGCTGGAGCAGTTTAGCTACGATGACGATTTCAAATTGCGGCAGTTTTTGGCTGTTCTGCGTCCCTTGCTTGAACAGGGCAATAAGGTACTTGTCTTTTCAGAACGACACCCGACAGTGGTGTATCTGGAAAAAGCGATTCGTCACCTGCATCCAGATTGGCCTGTGGAAAGCACCATCATGCAGGCGCAAGATGGCACTTATCGGATGAAGTCTCAAAAAGAGATCATGGATTTTATTGCGCGATTTGCTCCCGTCGCCAATAAGAAAGATGCACAATCCAGCAATCAAATCAGCATCTTCTTATCTACAGACGCGCATGGAATTGGCATCAATCTGGAAGATGCCCGTGTCGTTATCAACTATGACTTAGCATGGACACCTATTGAACCTGCTCAACGTGCAGGCCGTATTTTGCGGTTATGGCATTCCCCTCGAATTGTCCAACTCTATGCGTTTGTACCAGCGATTGCTCGTGAGACGCAAGAACTGCTTTCAGAGGAAAATATTCGCTCTGTTCAGTTGGTAGCCCATCGTTGGGCTACCCTCATTGCACGCCATTCGTGGTCGAGTCAAATCTTAGAGCTACCCACTTTAACAACGCATAGCCAACAGGACATTGACTTACTGGCTTTACCGACGGCGAAAATCGCATCCAGTACATTGTACCTTGACGAGATGGTTAGCAACGAAGATGTAGATACTGATGCTGAAACGTCGCCAATCCTCACACAGCATGTATCGCGTTACGAGAGAAACAAGAAAGAAGCCCGCAGTATCCCGAATGATATTGTGAGTGCAAAGTCGTATCCCGGTAAGACACCGAGAATCTATGTCTTGCTCCGCCATGTAGATGAGACCCATATGGTTGTCTATGACCTAGAGCAAAAGCGCATTGTGCCTTATACGGAGTATCAACTGCTCAACCTGATTGCCTCAGGACCGGATGAAGAACCGCCTTTTGAAGATATGGAGGTGGTAGAAGATGCCTGTGATGAGTGTATTCAGGCATGGTTCAAGCGCCACAAGGATATTCCTGAGAATGAAGTCTTGCGAGAATGTGCGCTCTATCTACGCCCGAATAGCTATGAGAATAGTGTTTCAGGATTGCTTGATGAGCCAGAAAAGATACTCTAACGTGTTTCCATTTGCGTCCTAATGCCGTGCAGGAATCCCTATGCCCGACTTTATCACCGCATTGAAGCAATTCGTTCACCGTGAGACGGACGAGAATCTCAAGCAAGTCCGTTCTATGTGGGCGGAGTCCGTCGAGAAGCGGGTATCCGAAGGGGAGGCGATTGCCGATCTGGTTCCCGTAGAGGTGCAGCCTAATCGTGCGCGGTTTCAGTTCCAGCGCAACTTGTCCAAATTCCGCCCCGGCGATGAACTGCTGCTCAACCGGGGCGTGCCATACAGCCTCCCCAACATTCCCTGTGTACTCGAAGAAGAGGACGACAGCACCATTACCCTCAGTCCGGGCTACCAGCAGACATTCTGGGGGCTGGAAGGCGGGAACTGGGTGCTGGATCGGAACGTGGTTGATGTTCGGCAGATTCAGATCGGGGTTCTCAGCGAGCTTGAACTTCAACCGGATATGCTGCGCCTGTATACGGACTATCTGGATGGCAAAATCCAGCCGAATATTGATGCTGCCGCGTACCAGTCCGGGCTGAAACGTGCCAGAGAAATCGGCATGAATGCGAGTCAGGCGGACGGGTTTGCCTATGCGCTGGCTACTCGCAACTACTACCTCATTCAAGGCCCGCCCGGAACGGGTAAGACATGGGTGTTGGCACATCTAGCCGCAGAACTGGCAAAGCGGGGCGAACGGGTTTTCATCACGGGCTTCACCCATCGGGCAATCAATAACGCGCTCCGCAAAATTGCCACGACCACCCAGTACCCGAATGTCGTCAAGATCGGCCAGCGCCTGCACGCCGATGATCTGGGATCGGTCAAAAACTTCGAGCGTTTCGATCAAACGGGTCTAAACCCTCAAGGCAGAGGCTTCATCGTCGGCGGAACTTGTTTTGCCGTGCGCGGCAAAAAGCTGAACATGGTCAAGTTCGACACGGTGATCTTCGATGAAGCAGGGCAGGTGACTCTCCCGCTGGCCTTCGCCGGGATGCTGGCGGCAGCGCGATCTGTGTTCATCGGCGATCACCAGCAAATGCCACCGGTGATTGTGGCTAAACACGAGCCGGATTGGGTCACGAAATCCATTTTCGAGAGGTTGTATCAGAATGGTTGCAGCACAATGCTGGACACGACCTACCGGATGAATCAGGAGATCAACGCCTTCCCCAGTCAGATGTTCTACGGCGGACGCCTCAAGACAGCGGACGCAAACCGCCACCGCCGCCTGAAATTGACGCAGCGATCAAACTCACTGGTGGGGCAGTTGCTTGACCCGGATGTGCCGGAAGTGTTTGCCGCCATCCCTCACATTGGCAAGGGGATGCGTTCGGCAGAAGAAGCTATTCTCGCGGCGCATCTCATCCGGGAAGCGTTGGCAGGTGGCGTGAAGCCTAGCGAAATCGCGGTTGTGACCCCCTATCGCGCTCAGGTTCGCCTAATCCGTCAAGAACTTCGCAAGCTGCTTCCGAACTTTCGCCAGATCAGCGACATCGTTGTAGATACCGTCGAGCGCATACAGGGGCAAGAACGTGAATTGATCGTGATTTCACTGGTCACAAGCGATCCTGCCCATGCCAGCAACCGGGCGAGCTTCTATTTCATGCCCAACCGGCTCAACGTGGCGATTACACGCCCCAGTCTGAAGCGCATCATTCTGGGCAGTCCGCACTTGTTCAAAACGGACGTGAACGACCCGAAGCACCGCCAGTGGGTGGAACTGTTCAGGGCGTTCTACCAGTCGAGCAACGTGGTTCATGTGAATCTGGATGATGTCTACAACCTGACTCCCTCAAGCTGAGGCGCAGTTCCTAACTCAATCGTCAATGAGCGCAATCCCCCAATACAGGGCGCTTCGTACCGTTAGGTAACTTAAAGGTCGTCATGCCAAAAGCGCGTGCCCGCCGCCCAACACGCCCGTAGAACCGACAGCGTACCTCCCTAAAATGGAACTTTACACGTTAAGTGGCTGCGCTATTGGCGTTCCCTCGCATACAGCACTGTCGCCGCAGGAGCTACGAGTTTAGGCTGGCGGGGCAGGGGAAGCTGGTCTTTGTGAACACATTTGCAAACCTTACGGTACATCAGTTGTAAAAGGCTTTATAGTAGGAAATGTTCTGTCATGTTCAGTTTTGGGTCACGCAACATGCGCATTCCTGTGCAAGCTATTTGAATTGCACTTGATGTCTTGAAAAAGAAGCATCCTGAAATAGAAGGAAGCTGTTCCCATGCCGAGTAATGATATTGAGAATGCTCGAATTCTCATTGACCAAAAACGATATGCAGAAGCACGTTTCGCCCTGAAACCTAGCGATGATCCTAGTGCGCTGGAATGGCTTGCTTATCTGGACAGAATCGATCCACCCCGGCGGAAAAAGAAGGGTATATCATGGCGTTATGCTTTCATGCTGATGATGCTCATTCTTATGGGTTCTGTGGTGGCATACCAACAGGTCAGTCTCAACAATTTGATTGACCGAGTGAATATCGTTCTCCGTCAGATATGTGTCGCGTTTCCAAAGGCGCGGCTCATACTGGCCTCAAGTATCGTTCGCCGCCCCATCACAACCACCTACGATCTCACTGTTGGAGAAGCCTACGGGATTCTCAAGCTGGCAGATGACTCTGATTTCATCGCATTCGCACAGTCTATTGTGGAGGCAATCGATTATGACCTCGAAAAACCCGTTTGACAAATTCGTGAATGGCGAGTTGAAGTTCACCGGCGTACCCGAAATCAACTGCGAAACCGTGCATCCCGTGATGGACGCCATGCTGTTGACGATGGAGGAGAACAACCTTGTAGATATTGACCCGCTGGTGAAGCAGCTTTGTTCCTGCCTGCCCGTCGCGGTGCTGGCGGTCAACCTTCCCGACATGGACAAGGATTCGCTGACGGTCAATGCAAATGGGCAGCAAATCATCACCGTCACTGTCGAGCATCTTCAAGCCATGTTGAACGAAATCGCTTTGTTGGCGGTGTTCACCGCGCCGTTGATTCCGTTGATGTGGAAGTTACGCTACGAAGAGAACACTGATGACCCCAACCACGCTACTCCCGCAACTTAAAGCGAAAATCGTAGTAGATCGCGGCAAATTCATTGCGGCAGCTATCACCTCTCGTTTTTAAGTCTCAAATCTACCTTCAGACCGCAATCCATCATGTTTGAAAACGCGGTACAGGGCGCTATACTCAAACTGTTGGGTAACTTAGAGAGCATCATGCCAAAAGCGCCATACCGCGACACGCCACTCGTCCTCAACGACGAACTCACGAATTACAGCCCAATCGAGGCCAAGAATCTGCCTGTCGGGTCGGCGGCGTGGTTCGATTGGCTAGAGAACGCCTCGCGCTTCGCCTACCGGATGCCGATCAACACACCGGATGGCGCGTTCATCACGCTCACATTTCGCTGCGAGATCAAGCAGCGCGGCGGCTTGTACTGGGTGGCCTACGCCAAAGATCGCGCCGGGAAGCTGCACAAGGTCTATGCGGGCAAGAGAGAGACGCTGGATGGAATGTGTCTGCAAGCGGTCGGGCAGCGGATGCTCGAAAAATTGCTCAGTTACCCAACGCTACAAGCCGGGACTGCGCCCATCGTCGCGCCCAAGCCGCGTCGCTCCCGACCCAAGCCAATTGTGTACCCGCTGCTGACCCGCGCCGAGTTAGCGCCGTTTCGAGTCTTCACCAAGATGCTCGGCTTCTGCTCAACGGAGTTCGAGAAGCGGTGGGGCAGGGCATGGCGATGGGCGGGCGGCAAGATCGCGCTCAATCCCTTCGATAAGAACTACTACGTGTGGACGGCGGACGGCAGCGAACGCCAGTATTTGTCCCACCAGCGGTATTTCATCATCAAGCGGTTGCTGCACTGGGTCAATCATGGCTACGACAAGGGCTATGACCACACGTTGCCGCACATTTGACGACTCTCAATCTGGGGGCAAGTGGAGTGTGTTGCCTGTACAACCTAACGGTTACGGAATTTGCGGACATAATAGGAAGGATGTAGCTCAACTGGTACTGTCATCCGCCTCCCAGCCCTCTAGCCTCTGACGTTCATCAGTCAATCGGCTCGCGTTCGGTGAGAGGCCATTGCTGCGGGCGTTCAATGGGATCGTCAGCCAACGCACCGTACATTCGATTCACAAAGTTCGCCCAATCTTCTTTCGGCGGTGCTTCTTGCTCAGCGTCCAGATCATTCAATAGATGCCGCACCAACCGCCACTTTTCCGCAACGGGCAATCGTTCAACTTCATCGAATAAGCTTTGCAGGGTCATATCCGTCACCTCCTGCGGGTCGGTCTGCTTTTATTGTACGGCATTGTTCGATCTTTCAGATGTTCAGCGCATCGGCGCTTTCAGGCAAGGTGTACAGCAGCCATCAGGGGGCATGGCAGAAGCGTTCCAAAATCATCCACATAGCAAAACTTTGCCTCTACCCTCGTGGTACAATCACTCTAGTCGCTGGTTGTGAGCAGAGAAAAAGGGTTCACTGATGATACCCGATCCCCTGACAATGACTATTCCTCTCCAAGCGGATGACCAAAGTTCACTCTGTGTCA
>CAIPFY010000414.1 GCA_903864435.1 uncultured Chloroflexota bacterium
AGCCCCACCGCCGCCATCCCGAACAGGCCAGCGCGGGGCAAACCGTTCTGGCGCGTTCCACCGGCCACCACCCACAGGCCGGCGAAAATGCCGAGCATGAGCGCGGGCAAGGGCGGCGCCAGATACCAGCGAAAGATCAACGGGTTGGCAGCGGCAAACACGATCAGGTACAAAAAGGGATACAACAGGAAAGGCAGTAAACGCGGCAAACGGCGAGCCACCGCCAGCAAGCCTATCGCGCTCAGGCCGAGATACAGCAGCGCGCCTACCGCGATAGCTGCGCCGCCAAAGGTTTCATACTCAAAAAACGGCGTGGCGTAGGCTTGGATGAACGACACCAGCGCCGAGGCGGGCGGCATGCTATAGGCTACCGTTTTGGCATTCAACGAGCGCGGGAACGGCGACCCGAAGGTGAGCGCGGCGAAGGCGAACCACGGCAGCAGCACCAACCCGAACGCGACCCATGTCCGCAGGGGCAGGCGGCGCACGAACGGCGCGGAACCCCGCAGCGCCTCCAGCGTTTGTGCCAGCAGCAGCGGCGCGACCCACAACAGTGAATCAATGCGCGTGAGGATTCCCATCCCGCACAGCACGCCGAGCAACGGTAGTCGCCAGCGGGCGAGGCGCGTTCCCGGCGCGGGGATGTGGACATAGACCGCCGTCGCCGCCACCATCCAGAAGATGTTCGCGCTGGTTTCCATCCCGCCCACCGCAAAGGTCACGCTCATCGGTGACAGCGCCCACAGCAGCCCCGGCAGCACCGCCAGCGCAGGCTGTCCGGTCAGGCGGCGCGCCAGCACGTACAGCAGGGCGCAGGTTCCAGCGTCCGCCAGTGCGCTCAGAAGGATGGCGTAATGCGGAAAATCGCCGCCGCGCAGCAGCCCGCCCAGCGCCGCCATGAGCAGCGTCCACAGCGGGGTGGTGGTGCCGAGCGTGAACACGCCGGGGTTATAGACAAATCCCAGCCCGTCTAGCAGGTTGCGGCTGTAGCGAAAGGTAATGAAGGCATCGTCAATAGTGCGTGCGCCGGGTAGGGCGCGCATGAACAGCGCCAGCCCCATCAAGGCCAGTGTGATGAGCAGGGTGCGGTTCGTTCGGAGCATGGTCATCCCTTTTCGTCCCCGGTCACGCACCTGCGCCTTCACTTGTTTATTCGGTGGCTTTGTGACCGAGGCGCTTGAGTGCCGCCATCGCCGCCTCGCGTAGCGAGTCGTTGTTGGAGTTGGTGGCGGCCAGCAACGGTTGCACCGCACGCGGATCGCCAATTTTGCCGAGGGCTTCGGCAGCGAAAATGGGCGTTTTATAGCCGGGAGCGTCCAACGCCTGAATCAGCGGTTCGACGGCGCGTACATCGCGCAGTTTGCCCAGCATGAGCGCCGCCCGTCCGCGTGCGATCAGGTCTTCATTTTCGTTCTTCACGGTGAGGATGAGTGCGCGCACGGCTTGGTCGCCGCCAACCATGCCCAGTTTGACGACGGCAGTGCGACGCTTGTCTTTGTCAAAGTCGCGCAAATCGGCCAGAAGCTGTTTGATGTCGTTGGGGTCGGGATCCATATTGTGGAGCCTTTCGATGCCATTCCTAATCGGACCATCCGCAAGAAAAGGTCTTCGCCCAAAGAACTTTGCCGCCGTACAAAGAGGATACTAATGTTATATTCATTATGCCTGAGAAAGTGCCATCTGGCTATGCACATGATCGCTGTGGAGCGTGACGACCAGTTTTCCGTCATGAATACGGCACACCCGGTCGGCGTAGGGGATAATTTCGGGATTGTGCGTCGCCATAATCAGGGTTTTGCCGGCATCACGGGTGAGTTCCAGCAGCAAATTTAGTACATTTTGTCCTGTTTCTTCATCCAAATTGCCTGTGGGTTCATCCGCCAGCACCAGCGCCGGTTCATTCGCCAGCGCACGGGCGATAGCTACGCGCTGTTGTTCGCCGCCGCTGAGTCGGTCAGGAAAGGCTTCCGACCGCGCCGCCAGCCCCACCCGTTCCAGCAGCGCCCGCCCGCGCCGTTCCACATCCGCCCGCTTTTCGCCGCGCAATTCGCCGGGGAGCGTGATGTTCTCCAGCACCGTCAGCGTGGGGATGAGGTTGAAGAACTGGAACACGATGCCGATTTTGTCCCGCCGGAACAACGTTTGACCGCGATCATCCAGATGGCTGAGGTCGGTATCGGCAATCACGATCTGACCGCGATCAGGCCGATCAATCGCGCTCATCAGGTTCAGCAGGGTGCTTTTGCCGCTGCCACTTTTGCCTAGCAGGACGAAAAATTCACCGGGTAGGATGTCGAGCGAGACATTATCCAGCACCAGACGGCTGCGCTCACCTTCGTCGTAGTGCTTGGAAAGGCCGCTAATGTGGACAATCGGCTGGACAGTCGTGGATGTCATGGGTTGGTGTTCGTTCGTTTTTTCACACAAGCGTCATTCTATCATAGGCACGAACCAACTTGAGATGAGATGTTCCTAAAAGGACGCTGAGCGATTCGGGCGAATGCAACCGCCCCTAGAATGGCAAAACGCCCCGGAAAGAGGGGCGTTTTGCGTGGAGAGGAGGGAGGGAATAAGCTGATTTAGTGTGCGGCTTGATGGATGAGGGCTGCCACAGCAATCTCGATGACACCCTCTTGTTCATAACCGCGACGATACAATTCCTGCTTCAAGTCCCGCACCGATGCAGGTTCCGGTGTTAAATGGCGCATCTCGCTATACGCTTTGAATAACTGCACCCGCAGTTGTTCCTCGTTCAGACGCGCTAATTCACGTTCCACGTTACTCATTGACCCCTACGGTTTTGTTTTCGATAGCCTCAGTATATGAAATGCAGAGGCCGAACGCATAGAACCATTTAGGTACAATAGGTTAAGAGTTTGTGAATTTGCGCTCAAACGGGCATTGTTATTTATTTTGTAATGATATGTCTCGCCAATACCCCCCCGTTTATCCGCGCTTAGACCCGCAGCGAACCGCGAAACGCCCGCGAACCATAGTACGAGGACGCGCCGTTGTGATACACGAAAACATGATCGTAGCGGCGATCTGCAAAGATCGCGCCACCGAGTTTTCTAATCTCGGCAGGGGTTTTCACCCAACTGGATGTTTTCGTATCGAAGTTGCCGAGTTTCTGCAACGCTCGATACTGCTCCTCGGTTAAAATCTCAATGCCCATCGCCGCCGCCAGATCAAGGGCGTTATCTTGCGGCTTGAACTCTTTCCGTGATTCCAGCGCGTCGCGGTCATAACACAGGCTTCTGCGACCATTAGGGCTTTCCGCTGAACAATCGTAAAGGGTGTACTCGTCCGTGTTTGGATCGTAACCCACCACATCCGGTTCACCGCCGGTTCGTTCCATTTCGTGAAGTGACCACAGTTTTTCCCCGTTGGCTTCCAGTTTGGCCTGCACCTTCGCCCATTCAAGACCCTTATGGCGGTTCATGTTTTTCTCAAAACGGGTTTTCATGGTTTTGAGTAGGGTTTCACGTTGTTCTGCTGTCAACTCCATATCGAATTTCCTCGCTGCTTATGAACAAAAATGACACACCTGTTCTATGAAACAGCGTACAGGAAGATGCGCCATCGGTCAAGATACCGCCCCGCCTTCGCCTTCACGCTGAACGGTGTCTGACACGGCAATTGCACATTCAGCCGATGCCTTGCACAATAAAGGGATTGTTCCATTTAGATACGGAAACCAACCATGCCCCGGAATCTATCCTTCATGTGGGTGGATGCCTTCACGCACACCCCTCTCGCCGGAAATCCCTGCCTTGTGATTCTCAACGGCGAATCGCTCACCGAAGCCGAGATGCAAGCCATCGCCCGCGAAGCAAACCTTTCCGAAACAGCGTTCGTGCTGCCTTCGGAGGTGGCTCGTTTTCGCGCCCGCTACTTCACGCCTGCCGAGGAAATCCCGCTGGCGGGGCATCCCACGCTGGCAGTCACCCGCGCTCTGCTGGACAGCGGACGATTGAGTCCCGACGATACCGATTTCAGCTTGCAGTTGCAGGCGGGAGTCGTTCAGGTTGCCATCAGCGCGGCGGCGGACGGGCTGGCCTTCACCATGACGCAAAAGAAACCCGTGTTCGGGCGCACCTATACGCCGGAGGAAGTCATGCCGGCCTTTGGTCTGTCGCCGGAGGATGTGCTACCGGGCGCGGTCATTCAGACGGTCAGCACTGGCACGCCGCAGCTGATGGTTCCCGTCCGCGATCTGGATGTGCTGCGCCGCATCGTCCTCAACACCGCGCTTTATGTGCAACTGCGAAAAACGGGCGACTTTTTCAGCCCGCACCATTTCTGCGTGCAGGGCATCAGCGCCGAAGGGCAAACCTTTGCCCGTCATTTCGGCACGCCGCCAGACACCGCCGAAGACCCGTTCACCGGCTCGGCAACGGGCGGCATGGCGGCTTACCTGTGGCATCACCGCCTGATCGCCGCGCCGCGTTTTATCGCTGAACAGGGGCATTGGATGGGACGACCGGGGCGGGCTTATGTCGAAGTCATTGGCAACCCGGACGCGATGGAAGCGGTCAAGGTGGGCGGTCATGCTGTGACGATCATGCGCGGCGACATGCAACTGTAATCCCGCCACAGGGCTTTTGCGCCGGATTTTCGGACACCCGTTCAGCGCCGCTGTTCGCGCCCGGATTCAAACTCGCGCTACAATCAAAGCAAACGCTCGAATGTGTCTGCGTGGGGAGACTGTGCCATGAAACCAACCCGACTTCTCCTGCTGGCGCTGCTGCTGGTGCTGGCGGCCTGCCAGCCCCGATCCAATACGCCCGATGTGCTGCCGACGTTGATTGACTTGAACGTGATCGGCACGCAGGACGCCGCCACAGCTGCTGCTGTGGCGGCCACCGCGACGGCGGCTATCCCGCCGACCAGCAGCGTGCCCACCCTCCCGCCCACATGGACGCCCTCGCCCGTCCCCACCGACCCGCCGACGAATGAGCCGGTTATAGGGACGCCCACCCCGCCCAGCGGCGCAGGCACGATCTATTTCATTTTTAACGGCGACTCGATTGCCGCGCTCAAAGCCGACGGATCGGACGAAAAGCTGATTCTCGTCGGCGGGCAACCCGCGCAGATGACTCTATCGCCGGATGGCAAGTTCCTCGCCTACAGCGCGGTGGCAGCGGGTAGCGCCCGCGAGGTGTTCATCACCACGCTTGACGGGAGCTATGTGCAGCAAGTGTCATGTCTCGGCTATGCGCGTATCCTGTTCCCCACATGGTCGCCGGATAGCCAGACGCTGGCCTTCGGCGCGTCGCAAACCGCCGCTGGAACGGTCGAAATCTACCGCGCCGGAGTCATCGGCAGCGGTCAGTGTCCGGCGGGCAACAATCAGCAAAAGCTGGCTGACAGCGGGCAGAACCGAATTACCGGACTGGCGTGGGACAACAGCGGCGCGCACCTGTTCTTCTCCAGCGGTTCGATCTACGGGATTGATGCCACCACCGCCACGCTCACGCCGCCGCTAACAATGCCTACCGGATTCGGCCCCGATTACAGTCTGGTCTATGCCCCTTCCGATAGTTTCCTGTTTTATCTCAAGAGCTTCCGCGATAACAACACTGGCAAAACGGGCGGGCTGCTATCGCAGGTGGATACCAGCCGCCTCGCGGAACTGCCGCTGACCGAACAGCGCGGCACGCAGATCGTGGCGGATAACCTGCACTTCACCCGCGACGGGCGCTACCTGCTGCTGGTGAGCGCGAACGGCTTCGGCGTGCAGGATATGCGCCTGAACACCTCGCGCAGCCTTGTGCAAGATACGCGCTTCGCCCCCGGCG
>CAIPFY010000415.1 GCA_903864435.1 uncultured Chloroflexota bacterium
ATGCTCCGATTGCGGCACTTGCTACGCGCAGACTGACCGAGGCCAGCGCCCGTGCTGCCTTCGCTGAGTGGTGTAACACGTATCCTGAATGGGTGACAGAACTGGATACCGGAGGTCTGCTAGAGCGATTTAAGACCCCGCTCCCCGTTGAGCCTGCGCCCCCTGTTCGCATAGTGCCCACACCCGCCCCGCCCCCCGTTGAGCCTGTGCCGCCTACCATTCCAGCCACCCCTGTTCGCCTATCTCCCCGGCCCGCTTCCGTCCCCGCTTCCCGCAGCGCCGCTTTGCTGCCTGCACCGTTCGCGTGGGTGCCGATTCCCGGCAAGGGCTACAGCATCGCCAAATACCCGCTGACCAACGCGCAGTACAAGCTGTTTGTGGACGCGGGTGGTTACAAGCAGTCGAAATGGTGGACGAAAGCGGGTTGGAAGCAGCGTGAGTCGGAGAAATGGACAGAGCCGCGCTACTGGCAGGACTCGACATGGAACGGCGACGAGCAACCCGTCGTGGGCGTGTCGTGGTACGAAGCGGTGGCCTTCTGTGTGTGGCTGAGCGAAACCAGCGGCGAAAAGATCATGCTGCCCACCGAGGATCAATGGCAGTACGCCGCGCAGGGGGATGACGGACGCGCTTTCCCGTGGGGGAATGATTGGGACGGCATACGCTGCAACAACAATGTGGATAGTAAAGGGATTGGCAAAACCACGCCGGTACGCACCTACGAGGGCAAAGGGGACAGTCCGTTCGGGGTGGTGGATATGGCGGGGAACGTGTGGGAGTGGTGCTTGACCGATTACGACACAAAGACCAATGACGTTAATAGCGATGCTAATAGACGGGTGCTGCGGGGCGGTTCGTGGAGCAACTACGGTACCGACTTCTTCCGCTGCGTTTACCGCAGCTGGAGCCTCCCTCACAGCCGGGACTACGGTTGGGGTTTCCGTCTTGCCCTCTCTTAATTCTGTTCTGACCTTCTGATTCCTGAATTTCTGATCTTCTGAATCTGGAATCCTACTCCGCGAAGCGGATCGCGGTAAAAAATAGGGGTATTATGAAATCATATAATAATCTCTATCCTGAAATCGCTTCTTTCAATAGGCTGTACTTTGCTTGGCGAAAAGCACGGCGTAACAAACGCTACACGCCAACCGCAGCCACCTTTGAGCAGAATTTAGATCATGAATTGCTGACGCTGCACAAGGACTTGTCTACCGAAACCTATCAACCGGGGGCGTATGCTCATTTCGTGGTGCATGAACCCAAGCGCCGCCTCATCAGTGCTGCACCTTTTCGGGATCGTGTGCTTCATCATGCCTTGATTGGCGTTATAGAGCCAATTTATGAACGCAAGTTCACCTACGATAGCTATGCCAACCGCAAAGGCAAAGGCACGCACGCGGCGTTAGATCGCTGCACGCACTTTATGAGGCGCTTCAAATATGTGCTACCCTGCGATGTACAGCAGTTTTTCCCCGCAATAGATCACCAAATTCTAAAGGACGTGCTGGCGCGAACCATCGCATGTCAGGCGACTTTGAATTTGTGCCACAAGATCATTGATAGCGGAGTTCATGTGCTGACGAACGAATATGCCATGCGCTATTTTTCAGGCGACGATTTGTTTGCCGCAACCCGCCCGCGTGGGCTGCCGATTGGCAACCTGACCAGCCAGTTCTGGGCGAATGTGTATCTGAACGAACTTGACCAATTCATCAAGCACCATTTACGCTGCAACGGTTATGTGCGTTATGTGGATGATTTTTTGCTGTTTGCAGATGATAAGGCTGTTTTGCACCACTGGCGCAAGGCGATCATCCACTTTTTGTGCTCTTTGCGGTTGACCATTCACGAAACCCGCGCCCAACCCCGCCCCGTTCAGCAAGGGATTCCCTTTCTCGGATTCACGGTCTATCCCGATTACCGTCGGCTGAAACAAAGCAAAGGGATGATCTACC
>CAIPFY010000416.1 GCA_903864435.1 uncultured Chloroflexota bacterium
CTCCCCTATACCGTGAGCGATCTATTCCCGAACGGCAGCCAGCATGTGTGGATGCGCGTCACCGGCCTGACCGCCGGGGTGAGCGCGGCGCTGGACGATCTGGTGCGGCGCTTGCCCGGTAGCACGCTGGAAGTGTTGCCGTCGATGTCAGCCGCACTCGTCCGCCCCAAGTAGCGGCTAAGGAAGCCTGCACCTCTGCTAAATCAATCGTCATGAGATTTATTCTCCAACTGTTATCAAGAGGTTCGTTCTATTCAGGATGAAGCACCACAAGCGCATCAGCGATGGGGTAGATTTCCGTTGCTAAACGTGCGGCAGTGTCCAAGCGACCTGCCCACTTTTCGGCTGATATCAATCCAAGCGCAGTATGCATTGCCTCGTACTGCGACGCAAACGCGGATTTCTCTCCATCAGGCGCGTCATTCTGGAGCACGAGATAGGCGGTGTCGAGGCACGAAATCCAGTAAACTGCTTCCCGATGATGACCTTCGTCGATCATCTCCATCGCTCCGTCAACATAATACGGGCGGATATGGTCACGGATGGCAAAGCCATAAGGAATCGGCGTCTGGTTCACCTCGGTTGCCCGGTCGAAGGCGGACATCACTTGGTCAAGCAGCGCTTGAACCTCCGTGCGGCTCATGTGTGCCGATCCCATCAGGGTAAGCGCCGCTTCAGTCAGATCGGGTCGCTCCTGCGCGTCGAGCATCTCGCCTAATAGGGCAAGCGTGCGCCGGGTCGTCGGGCGTTTGAGTTGAGCGACAGCCAGTAATCCACTGATCGCGCTCAGAAACTCTCTGACCGAATTCATGCGATCTTCCGCAGTAGTAGCCTGACGCATGGCGGCAAGCGACTTCTCCGCCGAGGTTTTTTCTGCCTCGCAGCGAGCCTGTACCCAGCGGCGACGGCGGTAGTCTGCCGCGACCTTATGGTGCAGTGCTGTGAGTCTCCCGGTAGGGTCGGCGAGTATCTGTGTCGTCGCTACATTCGGCCCATCACTGGGGTCTGCCAGCACGGCTTCGGCATTGGAATGGTCTTCGAAATTCTTCCAAATGATCTCCAAAATCAGACCTCGATAGAAAACTTCTGATTCATCATCGGGCGCGCCTTTGGTCAGCACCACGACCACATCAACATCCCTGTACAAATGAAACGGGGCATCTGCTGGCAGCGCCGTGACCCCTCCCCACAGATAAGCGCCAGCAAAATCCGGCAGAAAGCGTGCGTGAAGATCAACCCACTCGCGTAGAATGTCTACGACTTCTCTAACAAGCAGGACCGAATCATGTCCTGCGAGATTTGCCTTTTGTGTTTCCTGTATTGGCATGAAAAAAGCTCCAGTAATTGTGTGTGTTAAATAGCGGGGAATCATGGCAGAAGAGGCGCGAACAATTGCGCGGCGACAACAACTGGTCAATCTGAAAATCAGCACCTAGCGCCCATCAGTTTCGATAGAAAGCGAGGTGCAGATCGCCCACCGAGTCGCGTCTGCTTCGACGCGCCATAGGGGTGAATTCAATTCACACTGACTTTGTTCAAGGGGGGCACGATGTCGGTGAACAGAAAGGGAGGTCAATCTAGACGAATCTTACACACCTGGCTGAGCGTGCGCTCCCCTCGCAGCACCTCACGCACCACTTTCGCTTTGAATTCCGGGCTGTACGTGTTTCTCATAGCGCTTCCGATCCACTGATAATTGCGCTATTTTACTGTCCAGTTTTTGGGGTACATCATACTGACCTACGTCCCGGACACCGCGTACACCCGCATCCGGCTGTCATTGGTCTGGCACGGGTTCGGACCAGAACTGAATTCTTCGCTTTGCAGAGTCACAAAGCCGCTGCTGTCGGGCAACCACAGGATGTCCACCAGATTGGGATCATCGCTTGTCCAGGGCATCGGTGCCTCCCGCCCATCGTTCTTGCAGATGTTCAGATTGACCTGAGTGGAACGAGTCGGCAGCGACTCGCTGAGTGCGGCGGTGGCCAGTTCAAACACCGCGAGACTCTCGTTTTCGCCGCCCATCACCGGGGTACTGACCACGAGGAAGCGCTCATCCGGGCTGACCGAATAGATGCGGTGCGGCACCTCCGCGGCACTCACCAGATCGCCGCTCGGAATATCGAACACATAGAGCGTTTGCGCCGGGTTGTCGTAGTTGCCCGGCTCGACCATCTGGCTAACGTACAGATGCTCATTGTTCGGCCCGAACCACAC
>CAIPFY010000417.1 GCA_903864435.1 uncultured Chloroflexota bacterium
TGGCAACGGTGGCGGGAGCGGGAACGGTCAGCGCCGTGACGGCAACGGCGGCGGTGGAAGCGGCAACGGCAGCGGTCAGCGCCGTGATGGAAACGGCAGTGGCGGCTACAACCAGCAGCGCGACAGCGGTCACACGCCAGACGGCGGTGGTCAGCGGCGCGGCAGACCGCAGGGCAACCGCACAACCGCCTAAGCCTGAATAGTAACGATAGCGGGAACGCGGGGATAATCCCCGCGTTTTTGTTTTCCGAACATTTGTTTGTATAATGAGGCCAGCGTCACGCAGATTGTTACGTGCATTACTCTCAACGAAAGGAACGCGCTGTGAGGAAGATCATTGTCACCGAATTTCTGTCGCTGGATGGCATGATGCAAACACCGTCATGGACGATGCCCTACTGGAATGACGACATCGCGCACTTCAAAGCCGAGGAAACGCTGGCCTGCGACGCGCTGCTGTTGGGGCGCGTGACCTATGAAGGCTTCGCCGCCGCATGGCCGCAGAGCGAGGACGAAGGTGCGGCCTACATGAACAGCGTGCGCAAGTATGTCGTTTCCACCACGCTCGACACGGCTGCGTGGAACAACAGCGTCATCATCAACCGCGATGTGATTGAAACCATTCGCGGCTTAAAGCAGCAGGACGGCAAGGATATTCTGGTCTATGGCAGCGGCGTACTGGTCGCGGCGCTCATGCAGCACGATCTGGTAGATGTCTACCGGATGCTGGTGTATCCGGTGGTGCTGGGCGGCGGTCAACGCTTTTTCCCGGAAGGCACAGCCGCCACGCTCAAATTGGTACGGGCGCAGGCGATCCCTTCCGGTGTGGTGGCGCTGGTCTATGAACCGGAACGTTCATAACAGCGGGTGAACCCATGCCGACAAAAGCCTCCGGCACTGTTTACCCACTCGCCGCGCTGCGGGCGCTGGCGCTGCACACCCAACGCCTGACCGCGCCGGCCTCCGTCGCGCCCCTCACGTCGGAGGCCATTGTTGATCTGGTAGCCGCGCTCGGCTATGTGCAGGTGGACACGCTGCATAT
Source organism: uncultured Chloroflexota bacterium (assembly GCA_903864435.1). Taxonomy (GTDB): domain Bacteria; phylum Chloroflexota; class Anaerolineae; order Aggregatilineales; family Phototrophicaceae; genus CFX2. The sequence continues at coordinate 1,043 of CAIPFY010000417.1, forward strand.
GGTCAACCGCGCTCATGATGTCACCTTATGGGCGCGGGTCGGCGCATATGACCTCGCTCATTTCCACAGCCTGCTCTATAGCCCCGATCAGCGCAGGTTGTACGAAGGATGGGGACACGCCGCCAGCATCCTCCCGCTGGAACACTACCGCTACCACCGCTGGCGCACCAATAAAAGCATCAGCTTCAACCCGGCCTTTGTGGACTGGTTGAACAAACCCGGCAACCGCGAGTTGGTCGCGCAAACGCTGGAGCGCATCCGTGCGGAAGGCGGCCTGCGCGTGGGCGATTTCGCGGACGACGACACGCGGCGCGGCGCATGGTACGACTGGAAACCGCCCAAACTCGCACTGGAAGCCTTGTTCGCCTACGGTGATCTGATGATCGCGGACAGGGTGAACTTCCAACGGGTGTATGACGTTCGGGAGCGCGTGCTGCCGGACTGGGTGGATACCACGCCCGTCCCCGCCGACGATGCGCGGCGCTTCTGCTTGGAGCAGGCGGCGAAGGCGCTTGGCATCTTCCAGCCGAACCACCTGACGTTTTACGCCTATATGCGGGCTACGCCTGCCCGTTCGCTCATCCGGGGGCTAATCGAGGAGGGTGTGCTGATCCACATTCAGGGCGAGTCGGTGAAGGGTACGACCACATGGATGACGCACCGCGACCATCTGCCACTGCTGCAACGCGCTGCTGATGGCGAGATTGCGGCGCAGCGCACCATCTTCCTCACCCCGTTCGATTCCCTGTTCTGGGCGGGGGATCGGGATGAAACGCTGTGGGGCTTCCGGCAGTTGCTCGAATGCTACAAACCGGCTGCGGAGCGCGTCTATGGCTACTTCTGCTTCCCGATTCTGTATCGGGATCGGCTGGTGGGGCGCTTTGACCCGAAGCTCGATCGCAAGTCGGGCGTGCTGCACCTGAACGCGCTGTATCTCGAACCGGGAGTTGAGCCGGACGAAGAATTGGTGGCGGCGGTGGCGACTGCGATGCGCGATTTCCTCGCATGGCACGGCGCACACACGCTCCATATCGAGCGCAGCCAGCCAGCAGCCTTCGGTGAGAAGCTCCTGCGGGCGCTGTAAGTGACTTCGTGCGCTACTTGCGGGCGATGAGGAGCGTGCTGAAGTTGAACGCCCACGGCAGCACCCGCGCCAGTAGCCCGCCTACCGTTTCCGCCAGCCCGCTCACGCGGTAGTACCCCGGCGCACGGAACGGCCCACCTAGCCCCCACAGCGTATAAGCGTGGCTGGTGGGAATCGAGCGCAGCACCGTGAATCCGGCGGCGTGGGCGTTGCCTTCCAGCGCGGCGCGGTCATAGGTACTCTCGAAGAAATCATCATCATTCAGCACGGTCACACCGGAGCGTTTGCGCCGCCACGCCACCAGCCGATTGACCACGTTCGGGTAGGGGATGGTCAGCACGAGGATGCCCCCCGGCTTGAGGACGCGGTAGGCTTCTGCCAGCGCCGGCCCCATGCCGTGTTCAAAATGTTCCAACACCCCGAACGACAGGTAAGCGTCCAGCGCATTGTCGGGGTGCGGCAGCGCGTGAACATCGCCCACCAGCAGCGGCAACGTGGGGTCGTAGTGGTGCGAAATACGCAGCGCGTTCTCGGCGTAATCCAGCCCGATCACCTTGTAGCCCATGTCGCGGAAGGTCAGCAGCGCCGCGCTCAAGCCGCTGCCGGCTTCCAAAATCAGCCCGTTCTTGGGCAGGTAAGAGGCGATGATGGCATAGGTTTCCTGCGCCCGTTTGGAACGCGCCGTTTCCAGTTCGCGCTCCACCGAGGCCGAGTCCCAGATGTCCTCCCACGCCTGACGGGTGCTGTCGTAACGCGAGCCAAAAATTTCGGGCGGGATCATAGGTCATTCTCCTACGCGGATCATCCAACAGTCGGTCATCAGGGTAATTCGTTCGCGGCGGCATCCAACCGGTTCACCACTCGCGCCGGTACGCCAGCCACCACCGCGTAAGGCGGCACATCTTCCGTCACCACCGCGCCTGCGCCCACTACTGCGCAGCGCCCCACGCGCACGCCTGCCAGCACGGTTGCTCCCGCGCCGATGAACACACCGCGTTCCAGCACCACATCGGCGACGAGGGTGGGAAATGCGCGTTGCGCCAGCGGTGAATAGCCCACATCATGATGGGTCAGAATTTGCGCGTTCAGCGCGATAGTCACTTCATCTTCCAGCACAATACGTCCGGTCAAATCGAGCGTGACGCCGGGGCCGATATGGCAACGCGCCCCGATGCGGAGTTTGTCGTGCATGTCATACGTGCCGTGCAGGTTCAGCCGCCCGTGAAAATCAATCTCTGCGCCGATGACCGCGCCCCACGCCTGCAACA
>CAIPFY010000418.1 GCA_903864435.1 uncultured Chloroflexota bacterium
CCCACCCCCTCTCCCAACCGCTGAGTACAGCTAGGCGAGGGGAGAAATACAGTAGGGACATAATGCGATCTGTGTCCGGTTGCCTTACACCCTTCGCCATGACGCGCAGCGAAAGGGCAGAGGATGAGGGTCATTGCCCCCATTTCCGAATGCACCGGCTGATTGTTGAGCCTTTCGAGGGTATCGTGCGTATAAGGAATGTGTAGGTTCGTTCTGTGGAGAGGAAGACCCCTTTGATTCCCAATGGCACGACGGGTATAAGCGCCTCCGCTGTTGACCATCAGGCGGCGCTGGCGCGGCTGATCGCGGCGCTGCGCGGGGCGGTGGTGATCGAGGACGGCAAGCTCAAGCTGATTCTGGCGGCGCTGCTGGCGAAAGGCCATGTGCTGCTGGAAGATGTGCCGGGAATCGGCAAAACGCTGGTGGCGAAGGCGCTGGCGCGTTCGGTACAGGCCACCTTCAAACGCATCCAGTGTACGCCTGACCTGCTGCCGAGTGACATCACCGGCGGCGCAATCTACAACCAGCGCGAGAGCCGCTTCGAGTTCGTGCCGGGGCCAATCTTCGGTCATATCGTGCTGGTGGACGAGATTAACCGCGCTTCCCCGCGCACCCAGTCCAGCCTGCTCGAAAGCATGGCGGAAGGACAGGTGACGAGTGACGGCTTCACCCATCCGCTGCCCGCGCCGTTCTTCATCCTCGCCACGCAGAATCCGGTGGAGATGGCCGGCACTTTCCCGCTGCCCGAAGCACAGTTGGATCGGTTTTTGATCGCGCTCAATCTCGGCTATCCCTCGTATGCCGATGAAGTGGGCATCCTCGAACGCGAAGAACATGCCGACCCGCTGGATGGCCTAGAACCCGTGATTGACCTTGACGAAGTGCGGGCGCTGCAAGCGGCGGCGCGACAGGTGGCGGTGGCGCGGGTGCTGAAGGAGTACATCGTGCAGTTGGTCGTCGCCACGCGCACCCACCGCGATGTCGTGGTCGGCGTGAGTCCACGCGGCGGGACGGCGCTGCAACGCATGGTGCAGGCGTTGGCGCTGATTCGCGGACGGTCTTTCGCCACGCCGGACGATGTGAAAGCGGTGGCGGGCGCGGTGATGGCGCACCGCCTGCTCACCCGTGACCGCCAGATCGAAACTGGACGGGCGATCATCACCGAACTGCTGGCGCAAACCCGCGTTCCGGTGGAATAACGCCCCGATGCCCACTACCCGCGCTTACAGCTTTCTGGCGGCTGCCGCCATTCTCTATTTGTTCGCCAATCAGACGCAGGTGGGCTGGCTATACGTCGTGTCCGCGCTGCTGGCGGGCGTGGTGGCGGCGGCGTGGTTCGCTAATCGGCGGGCGCTCCGCGGCTTGAGCGTGGCGCGTACCGTGCGGGCGGCGGACGACGCGAGCGACCTGTACGAAGACGGCGCGGCGGCGGTGGATTTCCGGCTGCGCGGTGACAGGGGCGGGGCGCTGCTCTCGCTCACCGAGACTTGCCCGTTAGCCGCGCCGGACAGCGCACAACGCACACAGCGGTTGTTCGTGCCGGATTTGCCCGCAGAGGGCGAAGCCGCGCTGACCTATGCCCTAACGCTAGATCGGCGCGGGTTGCACACCTTCCCGCCTGTCGCGGCGCGTTCAACCGCGCCCTTCGGCTTCTTCGCCCGTGCGACGCCTCTGACAGCGCCTACCCGCGTTCTCGTCTATCCCGATGTGCGCCCGCTGGAACGGTTGCCCCTGCTGGATAGGCGGCTGAACGCGCAAACCCCGCACCCCCGACCGGGCACAGGCTACGAGATTATGGGTGTGCGCCCCTATCGTTCGGGCGATTCGCCGCGTCACATTCACTGGCGGTCATCGGCGCGGACAGGGCAGTTGATGACCAAAGAGTTTTCGGACGAAACTCAGCCGGGGCTGACGCTGGCGCTGGATGTGTTCGCGCATCCCTGCGCCGTGACCGAAAGCAAGCACACGCCGTTTGAGTGGGGCGTGAAATGTGCCGCCAGCATCGCCGACTATGCGCGGCGCAAGGGCTACCCGCTGCATCTGGCGCTGGACGCGGAGGCGATCCCCTTCCCACGCGGCGCGGTGGACTGGCTGGCGCTGCTGCAAGTTCTGGCGCGGGTGCAGCCCACCGGGGCGCGTCCGCTGACCCACATCCTGCGCCAACCGGGGCTGCAAGCCTTCGCCGCGCTCATCCTGCCCCATCCGGCGGACGAGGTGCTAGGCGCAGTCGTTGATTTGCGGCAGCGCGGAGTCGAGGTGCTGGCGGTGCTGCTTGACCCCGCCACGTTTCCGGCGGGCGGCATCAGCGCCGAACCGCTGGCCGGACGGCTACAGACGCAGGGCGCAGAGGTGCGCGTGGTAGCCTTCGGGCAGAACTGGGCGGAGCAGCTATGAACCGGATACGGCGTAGCGGGCGCTGGATGCTGGCGGCGCTGGTGACGGCGGTCACGCTGATGGTGATGATTCGCACCGATTTCTGGCTGTTCGGCGTGGCGGTGGTCGGGTTGTGGTTTCTGGTGCCGCGCATCCGGCGCAAAGGGAAAGAACCGCCCGAAGACTCGCTGCTTCTGCGGCGGTTGGCCTTCACCGCGCAGGCTGTCGCCATCGTCGCGCTGGCGGCGCAAACCCGCCTGTGGGGGGTGGCATTGGTGGCGCTGACGGTGCTGGCTGCCGGACATACCACCGCCTACCGCGTGCGCCATGCGCCGCCGCGCCGCCTGCGGGTGCTGTCGTTCGTCGGGCTGCATCTGGTGTTTGGCTGGATGGCGTTCGGGCTGTTCAGCGGTCAGCCGTACCCGCAGGCGCAAGTGGCGATGCTGGCGATGGCCGCCGTCAGTTTTGAACTGTTCCGGCGGCTGAATCTGTATTCGGGCATGGGAATCGGGCTGATTAACCTGTACGTAGCCGCCACCCTCAGCCGCGATGTGTCCTTCGCGGTGTTCCTGCTGGCCTTCGTGGGGGCGGTGCTGGCCTTCGTGTGGCGGGCAGATGCCGAGGACGGCTTGAAGGCGTATCCGGTGCTGCTGTCCGTGACCGGCGGACGAGCAGCGCGGAGCGGGCGATGGGGACGATGGGCAG
>CAIPFY010000419.1 GCA_903864435.1 uncultured Chloroflexota bacterium
ATTCACCCCCGGCCCGCCCGGTGTGAGCGTGAACAGGATGTCCAGATCGCCCACCGTTTGCGTGGCGCTAGGTGGCGGAACGCTGTTGCGAACAAAATCCGGCACAGGAACCGGCGTGGCACTCAACTGACTCACGCTGAGAATGACCATCGCGGCCACCAGCATTTCGAGCCGCAGCGAGGGTACAAACGCCTGCACCCGCGTCACCAGCGGATGCAGCGCCGCCTGCCAGCGGACATACCGCGCCGGATGCAGTGCGAGATGATGCGCCAACCCGACCAGCAGCAGCCCCGCCACCAGAATCAGCTTGAGCAGCAGCGCCCCGCCAAAAAGCGTCTGGGTGATGTCGGACGGTTTTCCGATCCACAGCGCCGCGCTGTAAACGCCGCTGGCAATCACCAGCAGCAGCGCCGCCGTCGCCCAACGCGAGAAACGCCGCAGCACCGCCAGCAGCGCCAATCGCCGCGCATCCCCCTCATAAGGCGCAAGCGCAGGTGGCAGAACGAGCGCCAGCGCCGTCAACCCGCCCGCCCATAAGCCCACCGCCAGAATGTGCAACCAGTCGTTGAACACCGCGATCCATGGCAGAATCAACGAACCCGCCGCGTGACTGCCCACGCTAAAAGTCCCTAGCACAATCGTCATCGGCCAAACGGCGGCACTCCAGAAGGGACGCACCAGCTCCGGTTGTTCGTCGCGGAAGGCATGGCTGGCGGCGAATAACCCCGCCGTCAGCGCCAGCAGCAGCACCCGCGCCGTCCACAAATCGCCAAAACGGGTTCCCACCCGCGCCACATTCCACAACCCGCTGGCAAGCACCTGACCGATGTCCGCGTTAAAAAAGGCCATCGCCTGCTGGAGAAGCGCCAGAAGGCTGCCGACCACCGCCGCGCCAAACGCCACCCCGATGACCGCGCTCAAGAGGTGCATGACACGCGGCGGCAATAAGCCGGCAGGATGCGCCGAACTGCCCCATGCCGGCAACAAAATCCCCGCGTACAGCGTGAACACGCCAAACAACGTCAGGGTGGAGGCCAGCAGCAGCCCGCGCCACGCCATTTCCAACGGGTCAGCCTGCGAACGCACGCCGCTGCTGCTCACCGTCCCCGCTGCCACGCCCACGAAAAACACCTGACTCTGGGCAATCACATGCCCATCGCTGGCAAAGGCGAGTCGCAGATCAGCGATATACGCGCCATCCGGCAAACCACGCGGCAGGCGCACGGTGAGCAGCGAACTGTTCTCCGCCGACACCCCGCCAGACGCAACGAGATTCCCCGTCTGGTCACGCACCGTAATCGTGCTGAACTCGGATTCCAATTCTTCGCTAAACCAGTATTGCAAACGGGCAGGCGCACGTTCCAGCACCGCGCCATCTTCGGGGATGGCACGCAAAAGATAACCGTGTGCGCTGGCAGGAAGCGGGGCGACCAGCAGGAGAATCAACAAAACCAGCGGGAGGTAACGCGGCAGGCGAGACAACATGAGCGATTTATTCCAGACGGAAACGATCCGGGGCGGCGGGTTCATGATCGGATGGATGTTCAGAGGGCGGAACGGATTCTTCAGAATGATCGAGCGCGGCGTCCTCATCTATATCGCCCCGGCTGCGCAACCAGCTAATGCCCATCATCACGATGAAAATGAGGGCAATACTCACGAAAATAATCTCGTCCCAGATGCCGAGCGTGCCATGCGCCAGAATGACCGGCCAACCCATATTGCACCTCTCCCTGATTGATCGGACGCGATTCTATCACAGTAGCGCGACAGTCTGTACATTTTTTCACGAAGTATTCAGGCAAACAAAAACGCGCTGACGGAGCGCGTTTTTGTGCCGGTGCGCCCCCGGTGTGACTCGAACACACAGCCCTTCACTTAGGACGCGACTGCTCTATCCCTTGAGCTACGGGGGCATGTAGGCTTGATTATAGTCCCGCCGCAGGAGTAGAGTCAATTCGTGGAAGCCGCCGAAAGGCTAAACCGGTGCTGCGTATTTGCCGACCCCTTCGCTAATGGCCTCATGAGATTATAGGGACACACGCGCCAGAATGGTTGCCAGCACCTTGCTTCGGTGTATAATCTCACCAATCGGATGTAGCGTATACGAGGCGTTGAACAGGACATTATGATAGAGGTCATCATTGATAGTATTCGTGTCAGCTTGATGTCGCAGCACCGGGTTGTGGTGTTGAAAGATGCCAACAGCGAACGCTATCTGCCCATCTGGATTGGCCCGTGCGAATCCGATGCGATCACGGTAAAACTCCAGGACATGCCCTCTCCGCGCCCCCTGACGCATGATCTGTTGAAATCGGTCATTCAGGAATTGGGCGGTCGGGTGGTACACATCCTCATCAGCGACCTGCGCAACGAAGTGTATTATGCGCGGGTGGTGGTGGAAGTTGCCGGGGAACAGGTTGAAATCGACTCGCGCCCCAGCGATGCCATCGCCCTTGCAGTGCGCGTGGAAGTGCCAATTTTTGTAGCGGATATGGTCATGGACAAAGCGGCCAAAGCCCCCGATGAGGACATCGAGGCCGAAAGCACACTACCCAGTGCGCCTACCGAAGCACCCACCGATTCTAAGAAATTGAGCGCCTTTGCCGATTTTCTGGATACGCTCGATCTGGATGATCTGGACGAGAACGAAGAATGATCCGAATGGCTCCGGCCATTCTCTGCCATCGGTAATAAACAAAAACGGTGCGTTCACTCGCGCCGTTTTCATCTCAGTTACACCTGATCCTTATGAGCGACATGTTTACCAACTGGGACGCCGCCCAGACGATCTACAGTCAGGAAGCCGAAGAAGCAACCATCGGCGCGGTACTCATTTCCCCGGTTTCCTATTACGGGTTGGCGGCATTTTTGCGTGCCGATGACTTCTTCCTCGTCCGCCACCAGTACATCTGGCAAGCGTTTGGTCGGCTGGCTGACCGCACGCAGCCCATCGAATATATCACGGTCATCGAAGAACTGCGTGCCTACAACCAGTTGGACGACATCGGCGGCCCGGCCTACCTGACGCAGCTGATAAACAACACGCCCACCTCGGTTCATGCCGAAGTGTACGGGCGCTTGGTAGAACGCGCTGCCACCCGCCGCCGCCTGATGGTCGCTTCTGACCAGATTAAAGCGTTGGCACTGAACGAGGAACTCACCCTCGAACAGGTCATCAGCGATGCCGAGGCCAAGCTGTTCGATGTCAGCGAACGCCAGCTTTCGCGTGATCTGGTTCCGATGAGCGAAGCGATCATCGCCTACTCAGACCGCATTGAGCGTCTGATGCAGGACAGCCAACTCGCCGTTGGCACGCCCACCGGATTCAAAGACCTCGACAAACTCACGGGCGGGTTGCAAAAGTCCGACCTGATTATTTTCGCGGGTCGCCCCGGCATGGGCAAAACCAGTTTCATGCTGTCGGCGGCGATTAACATGGCGCGACTGAACAAGCGCATCGCCATCTTCAGCATGGAAATGGGCATTGACCAGATTGTTCAGCGCCTTGTTTCGATGGAAGCCGCCATCAACACCCAGAACCTCCGCAGCGGGCAGCTCACGCAAAAAGAATACTCGCGCTTCATGCAGGCGGCGGGCAAACTCAGCCAGTTCCGCATTTTCATAGACGACTCGGCTGCCCTATCGCCGCTTGATCTGCGGACGAAGTGCATGCGGTTGGTGCGTGAACACGGCGTTGATCTGGTGGTGGTAGACTACTTGCAACTGATGAACGCTGGCGGCGCGTACCAGAACAACCGCGTGCAGGAAGTGAGCTACATCAGCCGCCACATGAAAGAGTTGGCGCGTGAGTTGAACGTGCCGGTGCTGTCGGCGGCGCAGCTTTCCCGTGCAGTCGAACAACGGCAGGACAAACGCCCGCAGTTGAGCGACCTGCGCGAGTCCGGTTCGCTGGAGCAAGACGCGGACATCGTGATGTTTCTGTACCGGGATGAGGTGTACAATGAAGCTACCGAGTTCCCGAATCAGGCCGATATTATCATCGCCAAACACCGCAACGGCCCGACCGGAACCATCTCGCTGTACTTTGAAAAAACACTCACCAAGTTTATGAACGCCGCCGAGCGCAGCGTGGACTTGAGCAACCTGTGATGAAACGTTTCGCCGGTTTTCCCAAAGGCAGCAAGCTAAGCACCACCGCTTTTCCCACGCACTTTTTTAGCGATCTGCTGCCCATGATTGACGATCTAGCCGAGCTAAAGATTGCGCTGTTTTGCTTCTGGGCACTGCATCAAAAGCAGGGGCGCGTGCGCTATCTGCGCCGCTGCGAGTTCGCTACCCCCGAACTACTGGAAGGGATGCGCAACGCACAGCCTGACCGCGACCCGCAGGACACGCTGACCGAAGCGTTGGAACGCTCGCTGCAACGCGGAACGCTGCTCCGCGCTACGGTTACGCTAAACGGGCAGGTTGAACACCTGTATTTCGTGAATACCGAACTGGGGCGAATTGCCTTTTCACAGCTTGAGGCCGGTCAATGGTACCCCGGCGAGGGTGTCGCACCCTTTGAAATTCTGCCGGAACGCCCGAACATCTACAAATTGTACGAAGATAACATCGGCCTGCTGTCACCGATGACCGCCGAATCGTTGAAGGATGCCGAACGCGATTACCCGCTGGAATGGATTGTGGATGCCATCCGTGAAGCGGTCAAAAGCGAAAAACGAAATTGGCGCTATATTCTCTCGATTTTGAAACGCTGGGAAAGCGAAGGACGGAGCGGTGGATTCGCTGGACGACGCGCTGAACCGACTGGACTCGATTATATCTCAGGGCCGTATGCCGATTTCATCGAACATTGACGACGCCGAAGAAAACGGCCTGTGCCGCATTTGCGGTCAGTCGTCCATTTGTGACGGCCTCGGTGTGATTCGCTATGATGTGCCGGTAGACGATAAACGTTTCGGCAAGCTGTTTCGCTGCCCGAACAACCCGCCCGAACAGGATGTGGCGCGGCAGGAACGGTTGCGCAAACTCAGCCAGATGGATGTGCTGCGCGACAAAGACTTCTCGCAGTTCATCATCAACGAGTCCATGCTCAAAGACTCCGAAGCCCAATCGCTGCACATGGCGCTGACGATGGCCGCCCGCTTTGCCGAGCGTCCCGAAGGCTGGCTATTGCTGGAAGGCACGTATGGCTGCGGCAAAACGCATCTGGCGGCGGCAGTGGGCAACGAACGCCTGCGGCATGGCGATCTGGTGCTGTTCATCACCACGCCCGACCTGCTCGATCACCTGCGCAGCACCTTCGGCCCCTCGTCCGAAGCCGGCTATGACGAGATGTTTGACCGCATCCGTAGCGCACAGTTGTTGATTCTGGACGATCTGGGCGCGGAAAACGCCAGCGCATGGGCGCAGGAAAAGCTGTTCCAACTGCTCAACCACCGCTACAACCATCAGCTACCGACGGTCATCACCACCAACGCCGACCTCGACACGCTCGACCCGCGCATCCGCAGCCGCCTGCTGGATAACACGCTCATCCGCCGCTGCAAGATCACCGCGCCGGATTACCGCACCGCCGCACGCAATCAGCATGAGCAAATCTCCTCGCTGGCGCTGTACGGACACATGACCTTCGAGAGCTTCGATGCCATGCGTAAACTCACCGCCGAAGAACACGCGAATATTGACAGGGCGCGGCAGGCGGCGCTGGCCTATGCCCATCAGCCGCAGGGCTGGCTATTGTTCACTGGCGCGTTCGCCACAGGCAAAACGCACCTCGCAGCCGCGATTGCACATGAGCAGCAAGCGCAAGGGGTGGACGTGCTGTTCGTCACCGTCCCCGATTTGCTCGACCATCTCAAAGTGACCTTCAGTCCGAACACACCGATCAGCTTTGACCAGCGGTTTCAGATGGTTCGCAACACAGAATTGCTCGTTCTGGACGACTTGAGCAACGAAGGCTCGACATGGGCGCGGGAAAAGTTGTTCCAGATTCTGGATTACCGCTACATCACCCAGCGCCCCACCGTCCTCACCACCTCTAAACCCATCGAGGAATTGGACGGGCGCATCCGCAGTCGCCTGATAGATAAGCGCATTTGCAGGGTGATCGCGCTCACAGTGCCAGATTACCCTTCTCGCCTCAACCGGCGCTAAAGCCGGATGTCTCTCGTGTTTGCAGCCACCGTTACCCCTTATCACCGTCGTCATCTTCAAGCGATTCACGACCTGCTATTCCGTACCGAACTCGCACACACTCACCTCGACTGGTTTGAAACCGATGCATGGCTGGAAAGCGCCGAGTCGCAGGTGCAGTTGGCATGGCAGCGGGGGCGGCTGGTCGGTGCGCTGGGGGTATCGCGTCCGCTGAATGCCAGCACATGGATTCGCTTTGCCGCCGTCCTGCCCGGTGCGGATTCAGTGCAGATTCTACGCCTGCTCTGGAGCACGCTGATGGCAGATCTACGTGAAGCACAGGTCACAATGGCGGGGCTTCTGGGCATCAACGACTGGACTCGCCGCTATGCGAGTGACCTCGGATTCCGTTATCAGGAACACATCGTCACGCTGGAACGGCGCGGCGGCGACCTGCCGCCCCCACCCGTTAGCCCTGCGCTGGTGCGGGTGGGCGACCTGCGCGACCTGCCCGACATAGTGCGCGTGGACGGAACCGCATTTGAACCGCCGTGGCAGCTTTCGGGGGAAGAAATGCGCCAAGCCTTCCGCATGGCGGCCAGTTGTACCGTCGCCCTTGTGGATGATGCGATTGTCGGCTACCAGATTTCGACACTTTATTTCGATGGCGCACATCTGGCGCGGCTGGCCGTAGTTCCGGCAATGCAAGGCCGAAAAGTGGGCGCGGCGATTCTCCACGATCTCCTCAACCGATTCGCCCGCCGTTCCATTCACCTGATGAGCGTGAACACCCAGTCCAGCAACACCCGTTCGCGTGATCTGTATACCCGCTTCGGATTTCAAACCAACGGCTACGACCTACCCTATTATCGAGCCGACATCTAGGGGGCATATCCTAATGACCGTGATTTACCGCGATGAACATGGCGACCTGAATGTTCTGAATGGCAAGCGGGTTTGTCTGATCGGTTACGGCAGTCTGGGACGCCCGCTGGCGCTGAACCTGCGCGATTCAGGGGTTAATCTGGTGATCGGAGTTCGCGCCGAGCCATCGAAAGAACTGGCACAATCCGATGGCATGACCGCCGTGAGCGTCGTGGAGGCCGTCAAGAATGCCGATGTCATCATTCTGATGCTGCCGGATGAAGTCATGCCGCAGGTGTACCTCGAACAAATTTCGCCGCATCTCCGGCGCGGTCAAACGCTCATTTTCAGCAGCGCCTACAACATCACCTACCGTTTCATCGAGCCGCCGCCGTTTGTGGATGTCGGGCTGATCGCTCCCCGCGCCATCGGCCCTGCGATCCGCGAAACCATCGAATCCGGCGAAGGCTATTGCAGTTTCGTGTCTGTCGCGCAAGATTCCAGCGGGCAAGCGTGGAAAGTGGTGCTGGCGCTGGCGAAAGCAATGGGCGCTCTGCAAGCCGGAGCCATCGAGATTAGCTTTGAGCAGGAAAGCGAACTCGACCTGTTCATGCAGCAGGCGGTACTCCCCGCCCTGCACCACATCCTCACCACCGCCGCACAACTTCTACTCAACAAAGGCTATCCGCCCGAAGCCGCTTTTACCGAACTGTATCTGTCGGGCGAGTTTAGCTATTTGATGCAGCAGGTGGCGGCACACGGCCTGCTGAATACCCTGCGCCGCTTGCCTCTCAAAAGCCAGTACGGTGCGATCAGCCGGCTTGACCGCTTCAGCGATATGAAGCTGGAACGGCTGATGGAAGTGACGCTCGAAGAAATTCACTCGACGGATTTCGCCCGCGAATGGGCGAAGGATTACGCCGATGGACAGCGCCGCCTGCAAACCTTTTACAAAAATCAGCGCGGGCTGGAATTGTGGGAACTGGAACAGCAAACTTTAGAGTTGCTAGGACGCGAGACAGATGAGGATACGTGATATACTGGATATGAATATGGTAAACTCATTACCTGTAATGTTCCGTGTCTAGGGAGATGTTGCACAATGACGGCCTTATCTTCTTCAGGTCACATTCAGCAGATGATCTCGACATTGGGCAGTCCTGACCATGATGCCCGCGAAGCCGCCGCCATCGCACTCCTTGAAACCGGCTCCGCCGCTGTAGAAGCCCTGATCGGCGCTCTTAGCCACGACAACTGGCAGGTGCGCTACTATGCGGCATGGGCATTAGGGCAAATTGGCGACAAACGCGCCGTCGAACCCCTAATCGCGGCGCTGCACGACGCCAATACAACGGTGCAGGATTGGGCAGCGTCCGCGCTGGCTGAAATTGGCGACCCCCGCGCCGTCGAACCGCTGATCGAGGCGCTCAAACATGCACAGGCTGAAGTGCGCCATAATGCAGCGGCGGCGCTAGGCTACATGAAAGACAAACGCGCTGTCGCGGCGCTCATCCGCGCATTAAGCGATCCCAAGTCGCTAGTCCGCAGCAACGCCGCCCTATCGCTCGGACAAATCGGCGACCCGCGTGCTGCCGAAGCCCTCCTGCCGCTGCTGAATGACCCCGACGATTGGACACGCGGCAAAGCGGCGAAGGCGCTGGGGCTGCTGAAGGTTCAACCGGCGGTAGAGGGGCTGCTCAATCTGCTCAAAGGCGACGGACACTGGTCGCGTTACAACGCAGCATGGGCGCTAGGCGAACTGGGCGACCCCCGCGCACTGGAACCCTTGATTGCCGCCGCCGAAACCGCTGACCTGTTCCTATCGCGCCGTGCCACCGAAGCCCTCACCCGCTTGGGGCATTAAAAACCCCCATCCGGTCTGCCGGATAGGGGTCAACAGTCACTCGCAGAGGGTGAGCCTATTGGCTCTGGCTGGCGCGCCGCCGTTGAATCTCCGGCCACAGCAGCAGGCTGATAAGGCCGTTCAGCACCACGATTACTGTGCTGCCTTCATGCCCCAACACGCCGAACGGCAACGGCAGATTCACAATGAATGTGCTGATAATCAGCACCACAATCACGCCGATGGCAAACGTGATATTCTGCCACACCACCCGCCGCGCCTTCTTGCTCAGGCGAATCGCGTAAGGGATCAGTTCCAGCTTATCGCCCATCAACACCAGATCAGCCGTTTCCAGCGCCACATCCGTGCCTGCCGCACCCATCGCAATCCCCACACTGGCGGAGGCCAGCGCCGGCGCATCGTTCACGCCATCCCCGACCATCGCCACCGGCCCCACCTGCGCCTCAATTTCCTTGATCGCCTTCACCTTGTCTTCCGGCATCAACTCGGCGTAAACCGCATCCACGCCCACCTGAAGGGCAATCGCCTGCGCCACGCGGGGGTTATCGCCGGTGAGCATCGCCACGCGCTCAATCCCTGCCGCCTTTAACTGGGCGATGATCGCTTTCGATTCAGGGCGAATCTCATCCGCCATCGCCACCAGCCCCATCCAGTCGGCCTTCTCGTGCTTGAATTCGCACGCGCCGCAGGTTTGACAGTGGCCTTCGCGCACCACGCCGATGACCGTCTTGCCCTCGGCCTCCAACCGTTCAAAGTCCGGCAGCAAGCGCGGCGGCATGGGGTTGGAGGTACTCGCCAGATACTTGATGCTGCCCAGATGCACGGTGCGTCCGTCCACCTTCGAGACAATGCCCATGCCGGCCACCGCCTCAAAATCCTCAACCTCGCCCACATGAATGCCGCGACTGATCGCCGCCCGCACAATCGCTTTCGCCAGCGGATGTTCGGAACGGTTTTCGACGGCTGCCGCCACCGAGAGTAGATCATCCTCGCACAGTTCGCAGCACGACACTAGATCAGTGACAGCCGGCTTGCCTTTGGTCAGCGTTCCCGTCTTATCAAAAGCAATCGCCTTAATGCCGGCCATCGCTTCCAAATACGCGCCACCTTTGAACAACACGCCGTTGCGTGCGCCCGCCGCAATCGCCGAGATGAACGAGGCCGGCACGCTAATCACCAGCGCACAGGGCGAGGCCACCGTCATCAGCACCATCGCCCGGTAGAAGTTAGCCGAGAACTCAACCTTAAATAGCACAGGCGGGATGACGATGAACAACAGCACCGCGCCAATGATGGACATGGCGTAAACCTGCTCGAATTTATCGAGGAAGCGTTCGGTGGGCGCTTTCGAGTCCTGCGCTTCTTCCACCATCTTAATAATTCGCGCCAGAGTGGTATCCCGCGCCGCCTGTGTCGCTTCCACATCCAGCGCACCCTGCCCGTTCAAAGTCCCCGCGAACACCTTATCGCCGACGACCTTCTCAACCGGCATGGATTCGCCCGTGATCGGCGCTTGATCCACCGCCGAACGTCCGTTTGTCACGAGGCCATCCACCGGGATGCGTTCCCCCGGCTCGATCAGCACCGTATCGCCAATCTGAATCGCGCTGACCGGCATCACATCCACCCGCCCCTCGCGCCGCACCTTCGCCTCCGAAGGGTAGAGCTTCATCAGGCTACGGATGGCCTGACGGCTGCGCCCAATGGCGTAATCCTGTAAGACGTTGCTCAACGAGAACAGGAACAACAGGATCGCGCCTTCATGCCACTGGTCAACGGCGGCAGCACCTAACGCCGCCAGCACCATCAGCATATCCACATCAATCCGCCATTCGCGCAGGCTTTGGAGCGCGGTCTTTACGCCGAACACACCGCCCGCCACGAATGAGAGAATGTTGATTCCCAGAATCAACGGTTCAGGCCAACCAAACTGCTCACCTGCCAAACTCAACAAAATCGCGGTCAGCGTAACCACCACAAGGCGCGGCTCCCACCATGCCTGTGTGCGCCATGCCGCGCCTTTGGGCTGTGCATCTGAAGAATGATCGCCTGTAAGGGCGGCAGAAGTTGCCACTGGTTCACCTCGCGCAACATCAAGTTCCGATTTCAACAATTTCATCTTAACCCAAGTTAATCACACATTCAATGAGGTTAAGATACCTATCATGGATTTATTGTGAATATCATCACATAATCAAGGTGGAGGAAATACTCGACCCGCTGAAATAATCTCGATACAATGGGATTATGCCAACACCCTTTACACACCTCGAAACTGCACAACGTCTGCTGATAGACCCTGCGTTGCCCGATGCGGTGCGCACCGCCCTGCACGACGATTGTCCGGCTTTTCTGCTCGGCAGCATTGCGGCAGATGCACGCACCAGCGCAGCCATCCGCCGCGAGGCCACCCATTTCTACCTGCAAGACTATCTGCCCAAAACCGCCGCATGGCGCACCATGCTTAAACTGCACCCTTCCATGAATCCCCCCCACAGCGCGGCACACCGGGCATTCGTGGCCGGCTACGCCGCGCATTTGCGGATAGATGAAATCTGGTCAGATCAAATGCTGATACGGCGCTTCACGGAAGGCAATTGGCTCACCTTACATCGCCGCTTCGTCATGCTGCACATTTTGCTCATCTACATGGATGAACGGGACGCGGCACGGCTGGAACACTGGCAACCACAAACCCTGCTGACGGCTGCGCCCGATAGATGGGCGCCTTTCCTGCCAGACAGCGCCCTCTGCGGCTGGCGCGATTTCGTCGCCGGACAGATTCTGCCGGGGGGAGTCAGCCAAACGCTGGACGTGTTCGGCAACCGCACCGGCTTCCCACCTGAATACCTTCGTGAAATGCTGGACTCGGCAGAAACCATGCAAAATGATCTGTGGGCGTACATCACGCCGCAAACGCTGGCGAAAGTCGAAGCCGACATGTACGCCTCGGCGCGGGAAGAACTGCTGCGTTACTGGGACGAGTCCCACTGACCCACGCCCCACACCTGCACCCGGTTATCGCCGCTGCCGGTTGCCAACCGCGTCCCGTCCGGGCTGAAAGCCAACGCCATCACCGGCTTGAGAAAGCCCGTGAGCGTGTGCCGCAGCACCCCATCCGGCAGTGACCACAGCTTCACCGTCAGATCGCGCCCGCTGGTCGCCAGCAGCAACCCATCCGGCGAGAATGCCGCCGCGTCCGCGCCGCCTGCATGAGCCGTCAGGCGTAAGCATTCCTGCCCGCTATCCCAATCCCACAGGCACACGGTTTGATCGCGGCTGGAGGAAGCCAGCAAAGTCCGGTCGGCGCTGCTGGTGAGGTGGCGCACCCAGTCGGCGTGTTCCAGCCGGAACAACATCTGCCCATGCGCGTCCCAGATCACCACGCTCCGATCCCACCCGCCGGAAGCCAGCCGCCCGCCCGCGCCATAGGTCAGCGCAGCAATTTCGGCGCTGTGACCTTCCAGCACCGACAGCGGCGCACCGTTCTGTGCATCCCACACGCGCACGCTGCGGTCGGTGCTGGCGCTGGCGATGCACGTCCCATCCGGGCTGAAGGCCACCGCCTCCACCGAATCGCGGTGGCCGCGCAAGATGGTACACGCGCCGCCCGCCCGCAAGTTCCACAAGCGCACCGTTGTATCCGCGCCTGCCGAAACCAGCCGCGCCCCGTTCGCGTCCACTGCCAGATTCTTCACCGGCCCCTCGTGTCCATGCAGTGCCGCTAAAGGTCGCAGCGTATCGGCCTCGAAAAAGGCGATCCCTTCCGCACTGGCAACGGCCAGCGAACGCCCATTCGGCGACCACACCACATCCGTAATCCAGCCGCGCCGCGTCTGTACCCGTTCGCTCAACTCTGCAAGCCTATCCGCTGTAATACGCGGCTTCTGTCCGGTCATTCGAGTGCATCCTTCGTCTAGTGAGAATCGTCGTTTATAATACCAGCCCATGACACATATCGGATTGAACGCGCACTTGCTTTCCGGTCGTGCTGGCTATCGTTCGGCTGGCATTCACGGCTATATTCACGGGTCGCTGGCGCATCTCGCGGCGGCGGCACCTGCCGATTGGCGTTTCACCGCGCTGGTCGGGCGCGAAAACCGCCTGACATTCGACGGAATCGCCATGCGCCGCGCCCGTCTGGATACCGAAAACCCGCTGCGCCGCATCCTGTGGGAACAGGCCGCGCAGCCCTTCGCGCTAGGCGGGTTCGATCTGGTGCATGAAATGGCGTTCGTCTCGCCACTGTGGTTGTCGCGCCCCAGCGTGGTCACGGTCTACGATCTGAGCTTCATCCACTACCCGCAGGTGCTTTCGGCAGCCCGCCGCCTGTATCTGCGGCTGTTCACCGCGCTTTCGTGCCGCCGCGCCCGCCGCGTAATCGCCATCTCGCACAGCACCGCCCGCGACACCGCCGCCTCGTTCGGCATTCCCACCGAACGCATTGATGTAGCCGCGCCCGGTTACGATGCAGTGGCGTACCGTCCGCTGCCCGCTGCCGATTGTGCCGCGTTCCGCGCCGCCCGCAACCTGCCGGAACGTTTCTGGCTGTTCGTGGGGACGCTGGAACCCCGCAAAAACCTGCCTATGCTGCTGGAAGCCTATGCCGCGCTGCCCGAACATGATCGGCTGCCGCTGGTGCTGGCGGGCGGCAAAGGCTGGGACTATGCGCCGATCTTCGCCGCCATCGAACGCTTCCGCTTGCAAGATTGCGTCACGTTACCCGGATATATCCCTGCCCAAGACCTGTCACTCTGGTACAATAGCGCCGAGGTGCTGGTCTACCCTTCGGTATTCGAGGGATTCGGCCTACCTGTACTAGAAGCGATGGCCTGCGGAACGCCGGTCATTGTTTCGGATGCGTCTTCGCTACCCGAAGTGGTGGGCGATGCGGGCATGTGCCTGCCGCCGCACGATCCGGCAGCATGGACGGAAGCCTTACGCCGTGCCGCGCAGGACGAAAGCTGGCGCACACAGGCGGCAGAACGCGGGCGCGCCGCAGCGACGCGCTATACATGGGCAGAAACAGCACGCCAGACCATATTCAGTTACAAGCGTGCGCTGCAACACACTCGTTGAGATAAGGCTGACCGTCGGAACGCACTGCGTCCGGCTGATTACGGATGAACAGCAGGAAAATGACCGCCGTTACCGAACGCAAATCTATCTTCATGCCGCGTGGGTTCTACCCGATTCTGGATGCAGTGCTGGTGTTCATCAGCTTTATACTGGCCTACCTGCTGCGCTATGAAGCGCAGATCATCCGGCCTGTGTTCGAGATTAACCGCGCCCCCTTCGAGCCATACCTGCCCTATACCGCGCTGTTCGCGGTACTGCTGGTCATTAACTACCGTGCCATCGGCCTATACCGCAACAACCGCAGCCGGTCATGGTTGGAAGAAGTGTATATGATCGGCAACGGCGTCACGAACGCCACAGTCGTCGTCCTCGGTCTGTATTTCCTGTTTCAACCGCTGGTGTTCAGCCGCCTGATGCTCATCTACGCCGCCGTTATCATTGTGGTGCTGCTCTCAATGGCGCGGGTGATCCGCCGCACGGCGCTGGCCTATCTGCGCAGCAAGGGAATCGGCATCCAGCGCGTGCTGGTCATCGGCGCGGGGGATGTGGGCATGTCGGTGCTGCGCAGCCTGATCGCCCGCAAAGAACTGGGCTATCAGGCCGTTGGTTATGTGGATGAAGACCCCGAACGCGCCAGCGCCGATCTGGGGCGCGTCAAAGGGTTGGGCGGGATAAAATCACTTGGCAAAACGCTGCGCGACGAAATGGTTGATCTGGCGATTATCACCCTCCCGTGGCGACAGCATGACCTGATTCTGGAACTCGTGCAAACCTGCCGCCGCGCCGGTGCCGATGTGCGCGTCGTACCGGATGTGTTCCAGCTGAACTTGCGGCAGGTGCAAATCGAAAACCTCGACGGTATGCCGCTGCTAGGCGCTACTGCCGAAGTCATGTTTCAGGGGCATAACCGCCTGCTCAAACGGGCGCTCGATCTGGGGCTGATTCTGCTGGCCTCGCCTGTGCTGCTCATCATCTTTGGACTTGTCTCGCTGGCGATCAAGCTAGAAGGAACGGGGGCGGTCTTTTACACGCAGCGGCGCATCGGGCTGAACGGCAAGCCCTTCGACATGATTAAGTTCCGCAGCATGATCCCCAACGCGGACGACCTGCGCGAACAGTTGGTGCGCGAAAGCGGCGAAGACCCGCGCCATCCCAAAATCAAGAATGACCCGCGCATCACCCGTGTGGGGCGTTTCATCCGCGCTTCCAGCATAGACGAACTGCCCAACCTGATTAACGTCCTACGCGGGCAGATGAGCATTGTTGGCCCGCGTCCGCCCACGCCGGACGAAGTGGAACTGTACGAACCCTGGCACCGCCAACGCCTGCAAACCCTGCCGGGAATCACCGGCCTGTGGCAGGTGAACGGGCGCAGC
>CAIPFY010000420.1 GCA_903864435.1 uncultured Chloroflexota bacterium
AAGCAGTCGGTTTAGCCGCTGCCAGCGTGGGCGATACCGCTTCCGGTTTCGGCGGCGGAACGACCAGTTCTTCGCGGGTCATCAACCCCTCGGAAGCCAGCACATGCTGGAACGACACAATCGCCACCTCGATCATGTGCAGATCGGGCTGGCGCGTGGTCAGGTGTTGCAGCGCCAAATTCGGCTTCACGATAATCCGCACAATAGGGTTCTTGATGTTCCGCGCCGTAAAGCGCAGCAGTTCATACGCAATGCCGGCGATCACAGGGATGAACACCAGACGCGACGCGAGCAGTAGCAGGAACGGCGGACGCCCCAGCAGCGAGAACACCAGCACGCTCACGAACACCACCGTCAGCAGGAACGCCGTCCCGCAGCGGGGATGCTCAATCGGATAGTTCGCCACAATTTCCGGCGTCAGTTCCGCGCCAGCTTCATACGCATTAATCGTCTTATGTTCCGCGCCATGATACCCGAACAGGCGCTTGACATCTGGAATATGCCCGATCGCCCAGATGTAGGCAATCAAGATAGTCAGCTGAATCGCGCCTTCGATCAGGTTCACAAGGAAGGCCGCCGTCCCCAGCGGGGCGCTGCCATCCGGGGTCAGCCCTAGCAGATGCCCGATCCACGACGCGCCCGCCGTCGGCAGCAGGAAGAACAAGCCAACGCCGATCGCCAGCGAAAACGCAATCGTCAGCCAACCAATCGGCCCGTTGAAGTTCACTTCTTCTTCTTCGCCTAGCGCCACGTCCGCCGCCCACATCAGCGCCCGCGTCCCCAACCCTAGCGCGTCCCACAGCCCCACCACGCCGCGCACAAATGGCGTTCTGGCGATTCGCCCGCGATACAACGTCGCGTTCAGCGGCTGCTCATGCACCACAATCTGCCCTTCAGGGTTACGAACCGCAATCGCGGCATTATGCGCCCCGCGCATCAACACCCCTTCGATCACCGCCTGACCGCCATACGAGAACTTCATCTCGCCTTTAGAATTCACCCGTGCGTTCGCCGCTTGTGCGGGCGCGTTGTGTCCATTCGTTGCCATATCCCGGTACACCTTTTCTTGTTTCACTCAAACGGTAATTCCACCGAACCCGAAGACTGTAATTCTTCAACCCGGCTTTCGCCAGCAGGCAGTACCAGCAATTGAACAGCGCCGCTAACGGCGCACCCGTCCCGCCGTGTACAACGCGCTGCTGACAGTTCCAACCGGTACGCGCCATCCACCGCTGCCACATCTTGCTCTTTCCCGTACTGATCCAGCAGCAGCGCCGTATCCGCCGCCGCGCTGATCCGCACCTGCGCCGCCGCGTCCGTCTTTGCCCATGCCAGCAGCGTGATATGCCCGTCGGCATGAGTCAAGCGCACCACATCCACCGTTTTGCTAGAAGCCCACTCCGCCCCCGTCACATCGCTCAAGCGGTGCGTGACCATCGCCCACGAGTCAAACGCGGGTCGGCGGGACTGGTCGGCACGCAGTAGCCCGAAGGACTCGCCACCCGGCTGCAAGTTCCAGTCATAGAACTTGTAGACCGCCACCCGTTCAGCGCCCGCTGCCAGCGCCAGCGCCGTCGCCTGTACGATGAAAGCGGCCTGCTGTTCCAGATCAAGCTGGTACTGCGGGCGCACCACCGGCCACAGCGGATCATCCGTTGGCGCGGCGTTCATCTCATTCACCCAGATGCGCTTATCGGTCAGCCCGTAACGATCCAGCAAATCACGGGTCTGCCGCACAATATCATAGACCGTTTCGGTGCGGAAATAAATGTGCAGGCTCGCCACATCGAAGTAATACCCGTGTGCCGCCGCCGTTGGGTCGCTGGTGATGCGTTCCAGCAGGCGATCCAGATACAACCGCTTGCCCGCGTTCACATCATGCCAGTAGGTTGTGCCGGCCAGATGAATCTGCGCGTCTGGATTAGCTTCTTTAGCTGCCAACCACGCCACCTTGAGCATCTGGTAATAGTCGTCCAGCGTGCCTTCCAACTCGAAGCCATACGTCCCCGGCTCGATGTCCGGCTCGTTCCAGATGATAAAGCGCGTCACACCACGCGGCGCATAATAGGCCACGCTCTTGCGGACAAACTGCGCCCACAGGTTATTCTCGTCGTCTACATCCAGATACAGCCCACGCGGAAGCCCTGCCCCCGGTGTGCCGTCCGTCGCCCATGCGGGGGTGTGCTTGAAGATCGCCACCACCTCGCGGTTGCAATCCCGCGCCGCTTGCAACCAGCGGTCATCCACGTTCATCGTATACCAGTCGTCGCGACCATCCGGCTGATGCTGCGACCAGTCGAAAATGATGCGCTCCCAGCCCGCGCCCAGTTCGCACACCGTATCCGGCAACCAGAATCCCTCGACCACCCCGAACGGGTTTGTGGAAAGCGGCTCTTGCGCCCGCGCCGGCCCCACCCAGAAGCACAACGGCAGTAGCAGCACCCACAGGCGGCGCATCAGCGCGTCTCCGATGGGCGCAAATCGCGCAAATTCAATTGCAGACTGCGCTGCCCGTTCCATTCGTTAATCTCCAACTCGAAAGCCACATCCACCGCACCGTTCAGACTCTTCGCCCACTCACCGAGGTTAAAGCCGATGGCGTCCAGCGGCGGTTGCCCTGCCCGCGTCAGCTTCAGCTTGAGATGCTGATTATCCTTGCCCACCGTGCGCTTCTCTTTGATGTGTACCGAACGCGACATCAACACCGGCGTGGAATTCTTGAAGCCTGTTGGCTCCAGTTGTTTCAGGTCTTCCACCATATCCAGCGTCAAATGGTTCAAATTCACCACCGCGTCAATCTCCAACTGCGGCTTTAGCTCCTGTCCGGCTAACTGCTCATCTGCCAGCGCCGTCAGCCGCGCTTTCAGTGCCGGAATGTTCTCGTTCACGACGGTGAATCCCGCCGCCTGCGCATGTCCACCATGCCGCACCAGCAGATCGGCGCAGGCATCCAAGGCCTGTGTGATATCGAACTGGGGAATGCTGCGGCACGAAGCGCGGCTCTCGGTTTCCCCGCGCTCCATAATTACCGTTGGGCGGTAAAACTCCTCGGTCAGCCGCCCCGCCACCAGCCCGACAATCCCCGGCTGAAACTCCCCGCTGGCAAAAATCATATAGCCGCTAAAACGCTGCGGCTCGATCTCCTCGCGCACCAACAACTGCGCGTTGCGCGTCAATTCCTGCCGCTGCACGTTCAACTCTTGCAGCCGGTTCGCCCGCGCTTCCGCCGTCGCTTCATCACGCGCCGCCAGCAGTTCATAGGCAATCATGGCATCTGCCAGCCGCCCCGCCGCGTTAATACGCGGGCCGATGGCATAACCGATAGTGGTCGCGGTCACTGTCCCCGGCTCCACCCCCGCCACCTTCAACAGCGCACTTACCCCCGGACGTTCGGCGCGATTGAGCACCATCAGCCCGCGTTTGACCAGCGCGCGATTCTCGTCTCTGTCCAGCGGTGCCAGATCAGCCACCGTGCCAATCGCCACCAGATCAAGATAGGCTTCGAGGTTCAGCGGCGGTTCGCCCTTCGCCCAGCCTTTGCCATTGGC
>CAIPFY010000421.1 GCA_903864435.1 uncultured Chloroflexota bacterium
CCAGAAGCAGCATTTCGGTTTCCAAACAGGTGATATGGTCAAAGCGATAGTCCCTGCTGGAAAGTATACTGGAACGCATATCGGGCGCGTGTCTTGCCGCGCAACAGGCAGTTTCGACATCACAACTGCCACTGGAAAAGTGACCGTATCGCACAAACACAGCAAGACTATCCATCATTCCGATGGGTACAGCTATACGAAAGGATTAGGCGCTATCCCTCCCCGCACCTAAAGGTGGGGGTATCTCGCGCCGTTTTTTGATGAGTTTTACGACTCCGCTGGCTTTGCTCCTGCTGGTTGTGCTGCCGCTGGTGTGGTTCATCGGTTGGCCGCGTCAACGATTCCGCTTCAAGCGCGATGTCGCCAGCCTGTGCCTGCGGACAGCGATTGTGGTGCTGCTGGTGCTGGCGCTGGCGGGTAGCCGGTGGGTGCGGGCGGCAGATCGCTTGGCGGTGGTGTTCCTGCTGGATACGTCCGACAGCGTGGGGACGCAGGCGCGGGAAGCGGGACTTCAGTACATCCGCGACGCACTGGCGACAATGGGGACGGATGACGAGGCTGGCGTGGTGCTGTTCGGCGGCAGCGCACTGGTCGAACGCCCGATGAGCAGCCTGCGCGAACTGGGG
The DNA here is from genome assembly GCA_903864435.1 of uncultured Chloroflexota bacterium. Classification (GTDB taxonomy): domain Bacteria; phylum Chloroflexota; class Anaerolineae; order Aggregatilineales; family Phototrophicaceae; genus CFX2. The sequence continues at coordinate 627 of CAIPFY010000421.1, forward strand.
GCGCTGCAATCTGCGCCACCTAGCGGCAATACCGATCTGGAAGAAGCGATCCGGTTGGCGCTGGGCATGTTCCCGGCGGATGCGGCGCGGCGCATTGTGGTTCTGAGCGATGGTCGGCAGACGGTGGGCAGCGCCGAGAGCGCGGCGGAACTGGCGGCGGCGACGGGTGTGGAGATCAGCACCGTGCCGCTGCAACCGGAAGCCGCGCCCGAAGTGCAGGTAACGGCGGTAGATGTGCCGGGGGCGATCAACGCCGGACAGGTGTTTGATCTGAACCTGAGCATCTCGTCCGAAGCCGCTACGCCCGCCCTGATTACTGTGCTGGAATCGGGCGCGATCATCCAGCAGCAGAACGTGAATTTGCGGGCGGGCGCGAATAACTACACTCTGTCTTTGCAGGCCAACGGAGCCGGCTTCAAGGATTATCAGGTACAGGTAGACCCGCAGGGCGAGGACGGTTTTTACCAGAACAACCAGTTAGCAGCCTTCAGCCGGGTGGTTGGTGAGCCGCGTGTGCTGCTGATTTCGGTTGACCCCGAAGAAACGCGCTACCTGAAGTCCGCATTGGAGCAGGGCGGGATGACGGTGGATGTGGTGCAGCCGGAACAACTGCCCATCGGGATTGTGGCGCTGGCGCAGTACGAGAGCATTGTGCTGGCGAATGTGCCGGCCACGCGCCTGTCGCCGCAACGGATGCGAACGCTTCAGACCTACGTGCGCGATCTGGGCGGCGGGCTGGTGGCGGTGGGCGGCCCGCAGACCTATGGCCCCGGCGGCTACTTCCAGACTCCGCTGGAGGAAACGCTGCCGCTGGATTCGCAGATCAAAGACCAGAAGCGCCTGCCACAACTGACGATTGCCTATGTGATTGATCGTTCCGGCAGTATGGGCGCGATTGGCCCTAGCGGCGTGGAGAACATCGAACTGGCGAAAGAGGCCATCATTCGCTCGATTGACTTTCTCCAACCGACGGATCGGGCGGGGGTGGTGTCGTTCGATACCAGCGGCTACTGGATCGCCAACCTTCAGGCGGTGCGGGATCGCTTCGCGCTGCAACGGCTGGTGGGGACGCTGCGGACGGGCGGCGGTACGGATATTCTGGCGGGGATGAACCTTGTGGCGGCGGAGATTGGCCCTGATCCCTCGGTGCGTAAGCATATCATCCTGCTGACGGACGGCGGCGCGAGTCCTGATGGGCTGGTGGAACTGGCTGAACGCTTGAATACCGATATGGGCGTGACCACCTCGGTGATCGCCATCGGTGCGGGGCCGGCCTCGTTCCTGCAAATGATGGCCGAAGCAGGTGGCGGGAACTATCATCCGGTGGAGAGCGTCGAACAGATTCCGGCTATCTTCGCGCAGGAAACCGTGCTGGCGACGCGCTCGTATATTGTCGAGGAGCCGTTCGTCCCATCGCTTTCCGCGACCAGCCCGATTATGGAGGGCATCACTGCCGCGCCTCCGCTGCTGGGTTATGTGGCAACTGCGCCCAAGCAGACCGCCGAGATCATCTTGCGCGGGCCAGAGCCGTATCAAGACCCGCTGCTGGCGGCATGGCAGTATGGTTTGGGGCGGGCGGTGGCCTTCACCAGCGATGCAACCGCACGCTGGGGCGAGAACTGGGTGGCGTGGGCGGATTTCGTGCGCTTCTGGGGGCAGGCCGTCCGCTGGACGATCACCGAAGGGCGCAGCGCCAATCTCGAAAGCCGCGTGCTGATGGAAGGCGATCATGCGCGGTTGGTGGTGGATGCGCGGGATGATGCGGGCGGCTTCTTGAACGGGCTGAATATGGAACTGTCGCTGGTGAACCCGCAGGCGCAAGCGCAGCGGTTGGCACTGCGGCAGGTCGCGCCGGGGCGCTACGAGGCCGAGTTTACGCCGGAGGGCGAAGGCGCGTATATCGTGCAGGTGCGCGGGCAGTCCCCGACTGATCCGGCACAGGTTTATGACCAGACGACGGGCTGGGTGATGAGCTATTCGGCGGAATATGATCGGGGCGGGGCGGGGGATGGTGCGGCGCTGCTGACTCGGCTGACTGAACTGACCGGCGGGCAATCGCTGGCAGCTGATGCGGCGGGGGTGTTCACGCACAATCTGGCGGCACAGGCCGCCGCCAGCCCGATCTGGCCGCTGCTGCTGCTCATCGCGCTGCTGCTGTTGCCGCTGGATATTGCGGTGCGCCGCCTGGTGGTGACGCGGAGCGATCTGGTACGGTTGCAGGCGGCGCTGTCGCGGACAAAGGTTGCCGAAGCCTCCTCCGAACGGCTGACCACATTGCGGGCAGCGCGGGAACGTGGTCGCCAGCGGGCGGAGGAGAGCGCCACCGCGCCGGTGGGCGATCTGCTGCGCGCCCGTCGCGAACGGACGACGACAGAACCATCGCCGGAACAGCCTGCGCCACCCACCAGCGGCAGTAAGCCGCGCTATACGCCACCCCCCCCTGCCGCCGCGTCCGGTTCTGGCGGTGCTGCGCCGGATGGAAATGTGGCGGGGCAACTTTTGAAGAAGCGTAAAAACCGCGAAAGCGGCGAGTGATTGTTTCAATGCCCTCACCCTTTGTCCCTCTCCTTCAGGGCGAGGGATTAAGAAAATCGTGTAACCTTCTCACATCATTCGTTTTGAGGGAAAAGGGGTAGCTGATGAGGGAAATGCGAATCTATTTTTGCAGGACGGTGTGATCTCAACATCAGGGAGGCAGAATGGATGCCGAAACCCTATTGCGGCAGGGTATAGCCGCGCTGCGCGACGAGAAGGATGTGGCGCGGGGACATGACCTGCTGCTGCAAGCCTTACGTCAGAATCCGCAGTTGGATGAAGGTTGGCTGTGGCTGTCGCGGACAATCGGTGACCCCGCCAAGAAACGCCAGTGTTTGGAACGCGCTCTCGCCATCAACCCTGGCAACGCCGCCGCCCGCGCTTACCTCCAAAAATTAACTGCTGCTGCCGTCGCTCCTGTCCTACCTGCTGATGACTCGCGTATTGAGGCGTGGCTGAGTCAGGCGGAGGCGTGTGTGAAGGCCGAGGACATCCCCGGCGCGGTGCAGCACTGGGCGAAAGTGCTGGATGTGATTCCCGATCATCCGGTGGCGCTGCCCGCCGCTGTGCGCCAGCTCACGCGACTGAAATATATGGATGATGCCCGCCAACTGGTCTGGACGGCGATGCAACGCGGAACCCGCGATCCTGCGGTGTATCTGACGGCGATTGAGATCGCCAAGTACCAGAAAGACGCGGACGAGGTAGACCGGCTGCGCGGCGAACTGGTGCGCCTGCCGGATGTGGACGATAAGCTGGCGGTGGAAGCGATCGAGCATTTCATCCGCGCCGAGAAGAAGGCGCAGGCACTGGAATTGCTGAATCAGGCCATCGAGCGCCACCCGCGCAGCCAACTTTTGCTGCTCAAACGCGCCAATCTGTCACAGGACATGGGGCGTAAGCTGGAGGCGTTGGACGATTTTGAACGCGCCGCACAACTGGGCGCGGGGACGAAAATGGGCAAAGAGGCCGATTCGCGCTTGCTGGCCTTCGCGCCGCGCCTGACCGACCGTGAGCGCGGCAGTGTGCTGTTGGCGCTGCGCGAAGCGTTAGGCGTAGGGATGCTGTACTTGTTCATGGGCTGGCAAGATGCGGGGCTAAACCTTGTGCAAATGGGCGCTGCTCGTTGGGGCGGGGTGGGGCTGGCGCTGGTGGGCGGGTATCTGCTGGTGACGGCTACCTCGTCGCCGCAGCAGCAACCGATTGCTCGCTGGATGGGTGGGGAAGTGCCGCCGCCACCGGAGCCGCTTGACCCGCTGGAAGCGGATGAACACGAACTGCCGGAGGAAACCCGCTTGCCGATGATAAGCCCGATCTTTCGGGTGCTGATCGGAGTGGCGGGTGGTTTGCTGCTGCTGATGGCGTTCGCGCTGGTCTTTAGCATGTCGCTCGGCCTGCTGCGCAGCCCCAACCCCGAACCGTTGCATATCCTGACATGGGATGAAGTCGTGAACGCGGGAGGCCAATAAATCATGTTGCTGTTCTTCCTGTTCCTGCTCATCATCCTGTTGCAGATTGTCATCAGTTCGTTCCTGTCACCGATGCCCGCCAGTGACGCGGGGACGGTGCGCTACCGCAGTATTCCGGTGATGACGCTCGTTCTGATTTTTGCCAACGCCATTATTTTCATTGCGTTCGAGGCGGTTGCTCTGTATCCCGGTTCCAGCCTGCTCGAAGAAAACCCGTTCGACCCGCAGGGGATTGCGCTTATCAACCGCTATCTTGAGGTGGTGTGGCGCTTCGGCTATCGCGCCCTGTTCATGACGGAGGGGCAAAGTGTGGGGGCGTTCGTCACCTTCACTTCGATCTTCCTGCATGGCGATTTCTGGCACCTGTTCTACAACATGCTGTTCCTGTGGGCGTTTGGTCGTCGTGTGGAAGATGCCTGCGGCGCGTGGCGCTACTTGTTGTACTACGTGCTGGCGGGGATGATCGCCAACCTCGCGTCGGTGGCGCTCAACCCCGGACGCGGCGACTTACCCGGCATCGGCGCAAGCGGCGCAATCGCCGGCGTGATGGGCGCATATCTGATCTTGTTCCCCGGCGCGATGGTCACTTCGTTCTGGGGGTTGGGTATCCTGCTGCGCGTGCCGGTGGTGTTCGTGCTGAAGGTCATCGTGGGGATGCGGGCGGTACAGGCTGCACCGCTGTGGCGCTGGACGATTCGCCTGCCCGCATGGGTGCTGCTCATCAGCTTTCTAATCCAGAACACGCTGCCCTCGGTTATCACCATCCAGACCGGGCAAGGGGGCGGCGTGGATACGGTGGCGCATGTGGCGGGGTTTCTTTCTGCGCTGCTGGTGTTTTTATTCGTTCGTAAGGATTTACTCACCCGATACTTTGCTGGACGGCGGATTTAAGACTGGTCATGACTCGTGCTGCGAGGTACACTGACGCCGTTTCAATACGATAAAGAAGCGAATATTGCATGGATCGCATTTTAGCTGCTGGCAACCTAATCATTGAGATGAGCGTGGATCGTTGGTGTCTGCTGGCGAACAGCAGCGGACAGGAGCGATTGCTGGTCGAAGCGAGTGTCGGCCAACCGATACACTATAACGAGTTGTTTGCCTCTAAACGGCACCTGTCCTCGGATGGCGTGCTGCCTTCAGATGCGATTCAGCGCGTGGTGTTGGGGTATTCAGCCGACGATGATGCATGGCATTTGGGGCTGCTGCTCAACGGTGATTTGGCCGCAGCGCGTGGTAGCCGCTGGTGCGAGATGGCCTCGTGGCCTGACCCCGACCCGACGGTATTCCGCGAAAGCGCGACCCATGCCGGCCATGCGCTGGCGCGGGCTGCGGGTAGCCCGTTCAACCTGATTGAGCCTGAACCGACCATCAGCGAACCGCCTGTTTTGCCGCCTCCCCCGCCGCTGCGCGACTTGCCATTGGCGTTCGAGGATTGGACGCTGGAACAGGATGAAATACTGCAATTCACCCGTTCCTCTAGCTGGGCGCGGGGCAAAATTCTGCGCATCGTTTGGTACGCCCTGTTGATCGTGGCCTATGTGGTGATGGCGGTGCTGTCGCTGCAAGGCACACTGGC
>CAIPFY010000422.1 GCA_903864435.1 uncultured Chloroflexota bacterium
GGGGGCGACGGTGTGGGCGCTGGCCGCCATGCGCTCCGCGATCACCTGCCGCAAGCGCGGAATCGGTGTGCGCGTGTCGCCTGAGGCGGGGGCGCTGATGGGCGCGGGCGCGGGGTGCGCCGCCCGTTCGACATGCTCACGGGTGATGCGCTGACCGGGCATCTGTGCGGCGAGTGCCGCCACATCCACGCCCAGTTCACCGGCAGCACGGCGGGCGACAGGCGAGATTTGCACCGCAGGCGCGGCGGCTGCCGCTGCCCGTACATCACGCTCCACGATGCGTCCGGTGCGCCCGCTGCCCTGTAGCGCCGTCCAGTCCACGCCCAGTTCAACCGCCACCCGCCTAGCACGCGGGCTGATGGTCGGCATGTGACCCGCAGAGGCAGCGACAGGCACAGCCGCCACTGTGGGCGCAGCGGATACCGTCGGCGCGGGTGCAGCCTGCACAGGCGCGGCGGCAGATTCGCCGGGGAAGGCTTCGCCGGGTTGCAGGATGTAGGCCAGCAGCGTCCCGACCGGCAGCATTTTGCCACGCACATCTGAACCGGGCGGGATGCGGAAAATGCCCGTCTCGAAGCACTCAACCTCGTTCAGCGCCTTATCGCTCTCGATGGTGAACATCACATCACCGGGCTGCACCGGATCACCGTCGTGCTTGATCCAGTCCACCAGCGTGCCTTCTTCCATCGTCCAGCCGAGGCGCGGCATCAGAATTTCGACTGCCATAGCGGCCTCCTATTCTGCCAGCAGGTCACGGATGGCCTGTAGCACCTGTGCGCTGTTCGGCACCACAGCGGCTTCCAGCGGCGGGCTGTAGGGCGTGGGCGTGTGAACGCCGTTCAACCGCTGAATCGGCGCGTCCAGATCATCGAAGCCGCGTGCTGTGACCTGCGCCGCGATTTCCGCGCCAATCCCGCACGGGCCGAAGTTCTCGTCCACGATCAGCAAGCGCCCGGTCTTATGCACCGATTGCAGGATGGTTTCGATGTCCAGCGGGGCGACGGTGCGCGGGTCAATGATCTCGATGTTCACGCCTTCCTTCGCCAGCGTGTCCGCCGCCTCGTTCACCTTGCGGATCATCGAGGCCAGCGCAACCACCGTCGCGGCTGTACCTTCGCGCACAATCGCGGCCTTGCCGAACGGGATGAAATACTCCTCCTCCGGCACGGACGCTTTCTGGTTGAACAGCGCCTTGTGTTCGAGGAACATCACCGGATCGTCACCGCGCAGGGCGGTCTTGAGCAGCCCTTTGGCATCGTAAGCGTTGCTCGGTACGACCACGCGGAAGCCGGGGATGTTCACGAACAACGGGTAGTAGCTGCCGGAATGGTGTGTGGCGGAAGCGCCGCTGATACCGATGCTGCCGCGCAACACCATCGGCATCTTCAGCCGCCCGCTGCTCATATACTGGATTTTGGCGACCTGATTGATGAGTTCGCCCATGCCGTCCAGAATGAAATCCACAAACATGAAATCCACCACCGGGCGCGTGCCGGTCATGGCAGCACCGGTACACATACCGATGAAGCCGCGCTCGACAATCGGGGTGTCGCGCAGGCGCATCGGCCCGTAAAGATCATACAGGCCGGTGGTGGTGTTGAAGTTGCCTCCGCGTTGGCCGATGCCCTCGCCCACCACGAAAATCGAAGGATCACGAGCCATTTCCTCCGCCAGCGCCTCACGGGCGGCGGCGGTATAAGTCAGTTCACGCATGGTCATTCCCCGCTTTAACTGGCGCTGAAAATATGGTTACTGACCGTTGAGGGGTCAGGATACGGGCTGTTCTTGGCGAACTCGAAGCTCTCGTCCACCAACCGTTGTACTGCCGTTTCGATCTGCTCGAAATCGCTCTCCGCCGCCGCACCGCTTTGCAGCAGTTTGGCCTTGTAGGTGCTGATCGGGTCACGCGCTTTCCACGCATCCAATTCTTCCTGCGTGCGGTAGGTGCCGAGGCTGGGCATCCCTTCGGAATGGGCGCGGGTGCGGTAGGTCTTGCCTTCGATCAAGGTGGGGCCGTTGCCCGCACGGGCGCGTCGCACCGCTTCGTCAGCGGCCTGATACACCGCCAGCACATCGTTGCCATCCACTGCGACGGCGCTCATGCCGTAGGAACGGGCGCGTTCCGCCATATTGGTGTTGCGCGTGGCATACGAGAAGGCAATTTCGGTGGCGTACATATTGTTCTCGCACACGAAAATCACGGGCAAATCCCAGATGGTCGCCAGATTCAGCCCTTCATGGAACGCGCCATTGTTGCTCGCGCCATCCCCAAAGAAGGCCACGCCCACCGCACCCGTGTTCATCAGCTTGGCACTGTAGCCTGCGCCCGTCGCCTGCAAGATGCACGGCCCGACGATGCCACTTGTCCCCATCATGCCCACTTCCGGCGAGAACAGGTGCATACTACCGCCGCGCCCGCGTGAGCATCCGGTCACGCGCCCGAACAGTTCCGCCATCACTTCTCGCGGCGGCACCCCTTTGGCGAGGGCGTGACCGTGCCCGCGATGGGTGCTGAACACCGAGTCTTTTGCGGTCAGGTGGGCGCACACGCCAGTGGCAACCGCCTCCTCACCCACATAGGTATGGCAGGCTCCATGAACGAGTCCGGCCTGATGCGCCTTCGCCAGTTGTTCTTCCGTCCGGCGGATTTCAAACATCTGGCGATACAGGGCTAAATACTGTTCTTTGCTCAAATCAGCCATCGTACAGCACTCCAAACTTTCTGAATGACACGACACACACAGAAATCGCTGCAAATCCTACGCTTGATTCTCCACAAACCGCGCCAGTTTCGCCTTGAATGCGGGGCGTTCCAGCACAGCTTTGTTAATGACAGTCTGCGGCACTTCGCCCCGTGCCGCCTGCAAAATGTACTGCGACATCTGCTCCCCGCCGGCCTTCCAGATGTCAGCGGTGGCCGGCGCGAAATGCGGCGTGAGCAACACATTGTCCAGCGTCACCAGCGGGTCGCTAACGGGCAGCGGTTCAACCTCGAACACATCCAGCCCCGCCCCGGCAATCCGGCGTTCGCGCAGCGCCTCCACCAGCGCCGCCTGATCTACCAGCGCCCCCCGCGCCACATTCACGAAATACGCGCTTGGCTTCATCATCCCCAGATGGGCGGCGCTAATCATGTGGTATTTGTCCGGCGTGAGGCTGGCATGTACGCTGACCACATCCGAGTCGCGCATCACCCGTTCCAGCGTGGTCAATTCCACGCCCAGCGCGGCGGCCTGCGCGGGGTCGGCATGGGGCGAATAGGCGATCACGCGCATCCCGAATGGCGCGACCAACCGCACCAATTCGCGCCCGCTGGCTCCCAAGCCGATGATGCCCAGCGTCTTATACTCGATCTCCATGCCCATCACCTGCGGTTGCAAATCCCAGCGTCCGGCGCGGGTGAGCTTATCGGAGGCCATCAGCTTCTTCGCCAGCGCCAGTATGAACATGAGCGCAGTGGAGGCGGTGGAGTGGTTGAGCGTGTTGGGCAGGTTGAACAGCATCACATCGTTATCGGTGCAAGCCTGCACATCAATCTTGTCGTAGCCCGCGCCAGATCGCCCGATCACCATCAAATCGCCCACGCCTTCCGCGAAGGCGCTGGCGCGGATATACGGGCGCAGCACGATCAGCCCGTCAATCCCGCGCAGATGCGCCGGTTTGACCTCCATCGAGTACAGGTCGTCCCAGTAGGACGGGTCGTTGGCGCGGGGCGCGTGATCGGTGATGTAGTGATGGTCAATGTACGGGCAGGTTTCAATCGCGCCGAAGCCGATGTCACCATAGGCGCTCTGCCCGTGTTCGTTCAAAAAATCACCCGTGATAGCGAGGCGAAACATTGGCATGAAACTACCCCTTCGACATATCACGTTTTTGGCTGATGTCCGACACTTCGATATGTACATCCGGGCGGCGCAGGACTTCCTCGCGCAGCGCCGTCCCCAGTCCGGGACGTTCCGGCAGCGTGAGCATACCGTCGCTGATGGGGATGCGCTCAGTCATCACTTCGTTGTACCAGCCCTCGTAGTAAGCGCGGACGGTTTCCATAATCATCGCGTTCGGGATGTGCAGCATCAGGTGGGCGGCTGACCACAGCGCCACCGGCCCAATCGTGTCGTGGCTGGTGATGGGCAAGTAGTAGGTGTCAGCCATCGAGCAGATTTTGCGCGTCTCGCTCAGGCCGCCCGTCCACGCCATATCCGGCATGATGATGTCGGCGGCGTTCTGCTCCACCACTGCGCGGAAGCCGTAGCGCGTGAATAGGCGTTCGCTCACGCACAGCGGAATGGTGGTGTCCTGCTTCAGCCGTGCATACGATTCGGGGTTATCCGGCGGCATGATTTCTTCCAGCCACATAATGTCATACGGCTCCAGCGCCCGCGCAATTTTGACCGATTCGGTCAGGTTCCAGCGGGCGTGGCCTTCGATGGCGATTTCCATCTGGTCGCCCACCGTGCGCCGGATGTCCTGCACATACGACAGCCCCTTCTTGATCTGCTCTTTGGAGATGAAATGCGTCACCGGCCCGACGGCCTCCGCACCCGCCCGCCGCCCGACAGGGCCGCCCAGCGACACGCCGAACTGGTCGAACGGCCAGATTTTCATGGCTTTGATGCCGGACTTGAGCAGTTCCGCCGCCAGTTCGCCGGTCTGTTCCTGTTCGCGCCAGCGGTGGAAATCCTGATGCGGCCCATGACTGACGCAGGTGTTGTAGATCATGATGCGGTCACGGTTGCGCCCGCCCAGCAGGTTGTAGATCGGCTGGCCGGTGTGCTGCCCCATGATGTCCCACAGCGCCACATCCACCGCGCTGATCGCCCGCATTTCGCTGCCGGCAAAGCCGAAAAAGTTGACCGTCCCCATCATGTTCATCCAATGGTTCTCGATGTCCAGCGGGTTGCGCCCCAGCAAGATCACCGCGAACACATCATGAATCATGGCGGCGATGGCGCGGGGGACGTAGAAGGTTTCGCCCAACCCGATCAGCCCGTCATCGGTGTGAATGCGTACCCATGTGGTATTCGGTTGGTCATCAATCCAGATGGTTTCAATGCGCGTAATTTTCATGATCGGCTCTTTCTCATAGTTCCCAAAATGCGAATTTTTCTTGAACCCTCATCCCCCAACCCTTCCGCTGCGTGTCATGGCGAAGGGAATAAGAGTCCCCTATCCCCCGCCCCTTCCATAGGGTTTTTACGCATCAAATCGGGACGGCCTACGTGCCGTCCCATCTTTGTTTTCTCCTTCACTCCTCCGCATGGAGGGGGTGAGGTTCTTTACCCCTTGCCCTTCGGTTGCCCCAACCGCTTCTCCCAGCCTTCTTGATAGATGTTCAGGTAGGCTTCGGGGTCATACGGATGCGCCCGCGCCACATCCATGTTCAGTTCCACGCCCAAGCCCGGCTTGTCGGGGAACGACAGATGACCGTTGTCAGGATTGATGGTCGGATTCCACGTCAGCAGGTCAGCCGTCCAGGGTTCGTTGAAGGCATCGAAATACTCTTGAATCAGGTAGTTCGGCGTGCAGGCCGCCAGTTGCAGACAGGTCGCCGTCGCCACCGGCCCGCCGCTCTGATGCGGGGCAACCCACGCGCCGTTGGCCTCCGCGATATGCGCCACCGCCAGCGTGTTACGGATGCCGCCCAACGACATCGGCTCCGGTTGCCAGATGGTCACGCCGCCGCCCACCGCCAGCGTGAAGAAGCGCCCGATGTGGTCGAACTGTTCGCCGGTCGCCACGCGGATCGGGCTTTGTGCCGCCACTTCGTTCGTCAGGCGTTCCTGTTCGGCATTGGTCGGTTCTTCCCACCAGTACAGGTTCAAATCCGCCATGCGGTGCGCGACGCGAATCGCTTCGGCAGGTGTGAAGCGGCAGTGGACATCAATCATGATCTTGAAGTCCGGGAAGCGTTGCCGGATGGCCTGTAGAATGTCGTAGGACATCTTCAGATCGGCTTCACCGATGAAGTTGCGGGCGGTGCCGAACGGGTCAATCTTGAGCGCCTTGAAGCCCTTCTTCGCCACTTCTTCCGCCGCCGCCACGAAATGCTCCGGCGTGCGCTCGGCGCGATACCAGCCGTTGGCATAGGCTTCGATGCTATCGCGCACCTTCCCGCCTAGCAGTTGATAGATGGGTGCGCCGAGGTGCTTGCCCAGAATGTCCCAGCAGGCCACTTCCACCGCCGCCATCACCAGCCGGTGAATATGCCCCGCGTCCTGAATGGTGGTGATGATCTTCTGGGCGATGGCGGTCACATCACGCGGGTCGCGCCCGATGGCGAAATGCTTCAATTCGTGGACGCAAGCTTCGGTAGCGCGGATGAAACCGTTGATGGTGGCTTCGCCGAGACCGCTGATTCCGGCATCAGTCTGCACGATCACAAACAGCCAGTTCTTCCAGCCTGCGCTCACCGTCACAGTCTCAATGCCAGTAATCTTCATGATAAAAATGTCCTTTTAGCTGAGAGAGTCCCCTCCCCAACCCCTCCCCATGCATGGGGAGGGGAATAAGGGGAGGGGATTCTGCGCTCAATAGCCCATACTTGATGCCTATGCCTTGCCCCTCTCCAGCGGTACGCCGCATGATGGAGAGGGAACTGAGGGGTGAGGGTACTCTAAAATCCCCACTCGAAATCGCAAATAATTTCCGGCCCGGAGTCATGCACGATGACCGATTTTTCCATACGCGCACCGGCCTCGCCGTTCGGTCCTTCATACGCGCCGGGTTCAATCGAGAACACCATGCCCGCCTGTATCGGTGTGTCGTCATACGAGACGAGGCGCGGGTTCTCGTTGACTGCCGCGCCAATCTGATGCCCCGCGTAATGCCCGATGGTCAGGCCGTGCTTCTGGAAAGTGTCCGCCGCCGCATGATAGGCATCACGGGCGCGCCGTCCGGGGCGCAGTTGCTCGGCAGCAGCATGGAACGCTTCCCGCGCCGCCACGCCGTACAGCTTTTGCTTGGCGGTGGGTTCTACGCCGCCGCACACCATTGTGTTCGTGGTATCCGACCAGTAGCCGTTCACGCGGGGACTCATGTCCATCAGCGCCAGATCGCCGGGTTGGGTGATGACATCCTTCGGGCCGCCGGGGTAGTTCACCATTTTGCAGCGCGTCCCCGTGACCAGTTCCCCGAACACCATCAGCGGGTGTCCGGTCATCTGCTCCATCGCGTTGATGACTGCCGCCCACATTGCAAACTCATTCTTGCCCGCCTCCCGCGTCTGACGGCGCAATTCGGTGTGACCGGCCTTGTTGACCGCCGCAGCGAAGCGCAACAGCCCCAACTCGCGTTCGGTCTTGATGAGCCGCGCCGCCGAAAGCGCCGCGCCTGCCTCGATCAGTTGCACCTGCGGGAACTCGTTCATCAGCAGGCGCAGCGCCGAAGCGGGCAGCGTCCGTTCTTCAATCGCCAGTTTGACCGTTCCCGATAGGCTGGCCTGCTGGAGCGCATCGCGCAGCAGGTTCAGGTAGTTCAGGCGGTTATCCACCGGCACATCCCAGTTGACCGGCTCATAGCTGCGGACATCGAAGCCGCTGCTCTGCCGCTTCGCCCCGCCCTCATACGAATTGGTCAGCAGCAGCGCCGCCGTCGAGTCGTGGCTGCCGATCAGCGCCATCGGCGGCGCGGCGGCAAAGGTGGCGTTCGCACCGAAGTCTACCGGCACTTCAAAATGGCTGACATAGGTCACATTTTCGGAGGACGACAGCAGCGCGAAATCCGCGCCGATGGCCTTCAACTCTGCCCGTGCTTTGTCCAGTTCCAGATTGCTCATCATGCACGCTTTCCGCGAAAACTCGCTCTAGCCCTTCACCGCGCCTGCGCTCAGGCCGGCGACGATGTACCGCTGCACCATCAGGTAGAAAATGACCGGGAAGATGGAGAACATCAGGCCGCCCGCCATCAGTTTGTCAATCGGCGTGTCAATCATCGAGATCATAGACCCCAGCCCGACGGACGCGGTGTACAGATGGCGATTGCCGATCAGACTGGCGGCGAACAGGTACTCGTTCCACGCATGGAAGAAGGCCACCACGCCCACCGCCACCAGACCGGGCGCGGAAATGGGCAGCATGATCTTCCACAGCATCTTCATGCGGTTGCAACCATCCACCAGCGCCGCATCGCGGATTTCGTTGGGGATGGTGTCGAACACGTTCTTGAGAATCCAGATGCAGATGGGCAGCACGAAGGCCGTATCCACCAGCGCCAGCGTCAGCAGGCTGTCTTTCATCTTCAGTTTGTCTATCGTGGCGTACAGCGGGATGACGATCAGCGCCTCCGGCAGCATTTGCGTCATGAGCAGCAGCAGGCCGAACATCCCCTGTCCGCGCCAGCGTTTGCCGGAAAGGGCGAACGCGCCGAGGATGGACAGCCCCAAGCAGATCACGGTGGTCATGCTGGCGAGGATGATGGAGTTGAAAATCCACACGTCCACGCGCTGGGCGGTATCCTGCCCGCTGAAAATCTCCTGAAACACGTCGAAGCTGATGGCCTGCGGGAACAGCGGCGGCGGATAGGTCAAGCTGTACTCGATGGGCTGGAACACGCTGAGCGTCATCCAGTAGACCGGGAAGGCCGTGACGATGCAGAACAGCAGCACCAGAATGTACATCGGGATGCGGCGTACCCAATGGAACGGACTGGCAAGGGTACGGGCAGGGACGGGTATGGTGGGTGTGGTCATGAAGCGGCCTCCGCTTCCTGCCGCCGTTGCAGGTAGGCGAATAACAGGGTGATGGCAAACACCGCGACGAAACCGGCCATGCCGATGGTCGCGCCGTAGGAAAAGTCGAAGGAATTGAAAGCGGCCTTATACACCGCAACCACCAGCGTTTCGGTGGTTCGGGCTGGCCCGCCGCCGGTAAAGAGGAAGATCAGCGCGAACTGACGGAAGGCGAAGATGCACGCCAGCACGCCCATCAGCATCAGCGTGGGGATGATTTCGGGCAGCGTGACATAGCGGAAAGACTGCAAGCGCGTCGCACCGTCCACTTTGGCGGCTTCATACAGTTCGGAAGGGATGGATTGCAAGACCGAGAGCGTCACCAACCCGTAAAACGGGAAGGCTTTCCACGCGGCGATCATGATGACCAGCGGCAGCGCCAGATTGATGTCCATCATCCATTTCGGGTTCTGCTCAATCGGCAAAATCCAGCGCACGAACAGGTTCATCACTCCGAAACTGGGGTTAAAAATCCACATGAAGATCAATACGGTGGGCAAATCGGGGAAAGCCCACGGCAGCGTCATGATGGCCCGCGCCACCGAACGCCCGCGAAAGTTCTGGTTCATCAGCAGCGCGGCAATCAACCCCGCGCCCACCGCCACGATGACCGTCCCGCCCATGAAGCTCAAGGTGACGCGCATCGAGTTCCAGAAATACTTGTCCGACAGCATCCGGTCATAGTTCGCCAGCCCCACCCATTTGACCGCGCTAATGCCGAACATATCGCTGGTGAAACTGGAGACGAGCTGTTGAACAATCGGGATGAGAATAAAAATCGTTTCGTAAAGAATGATGGGCAAAGCCAGCATATAAGGCAGGTAATCGCGCCGACGACCTGACGCCGACTTATTGATCGCGGCTTGAGCAGCCATAACGTGTTCCTTCTTCAAATACAGATCAGGACACGGAGGCCGTGTCCTTGCGGCGGGTACAAAAAGCCGTCGCCCATCTGCAAGCCCCTCAATCCCAAAGGGAGAAACGGGCGAGGAGGCTTGCAGGGAGGGTGACGTGTATCCTCAAACGGGCTTAGGCGAACACGCGCTCCGCCAGCGCC
Source organism: uncultured Chloroflexota bacterium (assembly GCA_903864435.1). Lineage (GTDB taxonomy): Bacteria > Chloroflexota > Anaerolineae > Aggregatilineales > Phototrophicaceae > CFX2. The sequence goes on from CAIPFY010000422.1 coordinate 9,783, forward strand.
TCGGCTTCAGCCTGCGCTTCGCCCATCGCATCTTCCACCGACTTCGCGCCGGCCAGAATTTCTTCGATGTGCGGGGTCACAACCTGACCGAGTTCGTCATTGAACAGGACAAAATCGCCTAGCACTTCCGGCACGGTGATGGCGGTGGTGGCATCGTAGCCGTCCGCCCACGTCAGCGTTTCGCGGTATTCGGGACGGATGCCGCCCTCGATGGCCGGGATCACGTCGAGGCAACCTTCCAGTAGTTGCTGATAGTTTTCCTTCTGGTACAGCCACGAGAGGAATTCCTTCGCGGCGGCCTGTTTTTCCGGCTCGGTGTTGGCGTTGACGCAGATCGGGTGAATGCGGGTGATACCCTTGCCGCCCGGCCAGAAGGGCGCGGCGCTGCGCAGGTTGCCGTACACTTCGGGGTCTTCCGCGCCGGTCTTCCAGATGTTGACCGCCGCCGAAACCACCATGTTCTGCGCGATCTTGGAAGCGCCGAACATCGAGTTCGCCGTACCCACATCCGTACCCTGCGGCATGGCGTTGTCGTACATGGCCTTATACAGCTTGATGCCGTTGATGACCGCATCCGAGTTGAGCAGCGGTTTCTTGCCGTCCGCCCAGATGCCGTCGTACAGAACCGCCCACTGCTGGAGCATGAACCACAGCGAGAAGGGTTCGGAGGCCAGATGCGGCGAGTACATGCCGAACTGGTTCGGGCGATCGGTCAGCGAGGTGGCGATTTCCAGCCAGTTGTCGAGATCGGTGGGTTCGGTCACGCCGGCCTTCTCGAACATGGCCTTGTTGTAGACCAGACCGAAACGCACGGTCACGATGTCCAGACCGTTCACTTCGCCGTCTTTACGCAGCATGTCCTGCGCTTTGCTCAGGGTCACGCCGGCCTTCGACACGACATCTTCCAGCGAGACGGTGTGACCAGCGTTCATCAGGCGCAGGAAGCCGTCCGGCGTTTCGGTGAACAGGTCGCCATCAATGCGGCCCGACTTGGCCTGAATCAGAATCTGCTGGAAGTAGTCGTTTTCGCCGTAGCCCGCTTCGTTGATGTGGATGTCCGACTGGGCTTCGTGGAACTTCTGGATCATGGCACGCCACGCATCGCCACGACCGGGTTCCGTCCAGAACCACGTCAGCATGTTCAATTCCATCTTCGACTGGCGCAGAAACACGGGGAAGTGAATCTTGGGCATGGCTACCGAAGCAGCACCGACGGTGGCGGCAGCGCCCATCTTCAGGAAATCGCGGCGATTCAGAGCCTTGTTGGTCTTCTTGGTGTCGGTAGGCTTAGTCATTTCAATCTTCTCCATAGTCAAAATATTCATCAACGAAATGGTTTGTTGCTTAAATCACGAACGAGATTTTGCGGAACAGCACCTCCTTCTTAGCGATTGCTGTGGCGGCGCACAGCCCTTCATGGCCGCCGGTATTCGTACAGGGTTATGTGGGTCAGCCTGTGGCTGTCTCCACCGAATAAGCATGGGTGAGTACCGTCGTCGCCTCATTCATGGAGGCCGTGCGTCCGGTGAACGTCAGCCCCAGCGCCATCAGGCCGAGCAGCGTATCCTCCTGCGCGGGGGATAGGCGGTGGGGGACGGCGAAACGATCACAAATCATCTGGCGAAGCACGTCCATCTTCTGCACCAGCCCGCCCGAAAACACGATCTTGCTCCACGCCTGTTCGGGCGACAGACGACAGGCGAAGGTGTGGTAGTTGTCGGTCATGTTCTGGAAGGCCGCCCGGAACACATGCCCTATTGTCAGTTCGTCCTCTTGCAAGCCGGTGAATGCGCCCCGATCGCCGGCAGCACTGGCGTAGAAGGCGAGGTTGGCATGCAACCGGGGCAGCGGCACCGCAGCGGCGGCCTGCGCGATATAGCCCCACGAGTCCGCCAGCGTCACACCCTGCGCCGTCGCCAGTTCGGAGAACAGGGTCACGAGGGCATTCAGCGCCCGTCCGGCGGGGATGGTCGTCACGGTGATAGCGCAACGGCCATCGAAGAAGGGGCGCGTCTGGAAATTTCCGAACACCGTCTGCGGGCGCAGCAGGCTCACCTGCGAGCCGGTGGAGATATTCAGCGAGAGTTCGTCCGGTTGGAGCAGCGCCCCCAGAATCGCGCACTGGTAATCGCCAATGGGCGTATAGCACGGGATTTTGCGCCCGTTCCAGTTCAGCCAACCGGCAGGCGCACCATGTGGTAGCACTTCGGGCAAGTGCAGTTTTGTCAGCCCCAGCTTGTAGAGCATGTCGTCATGCCAGTTGAGCGTTTCCAGATTGAGCAGCCCCACCGCCATCCCGTTCGTGCTTTCGGTGACGGGCGCTGCCCCGCACAGGTTGGCGACCACAAAATCCGAGAGCGCAGCGGGGATGAGATCGCCCGCAGGCAGTTGCCCCTGTTCCGCCAGCCAGAACAACAGGCCGATGGGCAAACCGGGGCGCAGTTCGTTGCCCGTCTGCCGGATTTCGTCCGCCGTCAGCCGCGCCTTCATCACCTCGAAGTAGGTGCCTGCGCCGGAGGGATGGGCTTCTAGCACGCGCTGATCCTGCCATGTGGTCAGCATCGAACGCGCTTCGCCCTGTTCGGTCGTCCACACCACGCCGTGCATCTGCGTACACATCACGATGCCGTCGCAGTCCGGCGCGAACGGGGCAATCTCGCGCAGAACCTGACGCACAGCCGCCATGATCGCCGCCGGGTCGTACTCGCGGTACAGCGCAGGCCGTCCGGTCAGCGGCGCGGGGAACGGAACGCGCTGTACCTGCTCCAGTTGGAGCGTGTCCAGATTCAGCACGCCAGCTTTAATGAAGGATGTCCCTAGATCAATGGCAATCAGCGACACGACACCCAATCCCCATCCAACCCCATTACCGAGAGATGAAGCCCCCCGCATCCCACTGCGGGAGGCCCGACAAACAAACCTGTTTAGCGATGCGGCTTACGCAATCGCCCGTTCGACATCAATACGCCCGTCGCGTACTGCCTGCCGGAAATGCTCCACCGTCTGCTGCACGCCGACATCCAGAGGCCGCCACGAAAGCGTACCCAACAACGCCTTCAGCGGTTCCATGTCCTGCGCGGCGCTTACCGCCAGCGGCGGCGGATTATACGTGATCTGCCCCGCCATCTCCGGCACGGCCTTGTTGATGGCTTCCACGATAGTTTCGACGGCGACGGTGTTCCCACCCACGTCATACGCGCCAGCTTTTTCCGGGCGCACCCGCGCTGCGTCTATAAAGACCTGCGCCATGTCCTCGACGTGTTCCATCACAATCGTGCCGCCGAAACTGATCTGATACGGGCGGCCCATCGCGGCGGAGAGCATGGCTTTGGTGGGCGTGGAGGTCATACCCTGATCGCGCCCCGGCCCATAGACCGTGTGTGGGCGCAGGCCAACGCAGTGCAGACCGTAATCCTGCGAGTAGATGCGCGCCATGCCCTCTTTGGCCTGCTTGTGGATGCCGTAGAGCGAAGTGGTCTGCAAGCCCATTCCCGGTGGGCCATAGACCGCCGCAGAACTGGCATACGCCACGCCGCGAATCTGATCCATGTGGCGCTTGGCCGATTCCAGCACCACCGACATGCCCACCAGATTCACCTTTGCCCCCAGCACCGGCTCGGCGCGGACAAACGGAACCTGAAACGCCGCCAGATGGACGATATGCGTGATGCCGTTCTCCGCCACCACGCGATCAAACGCATCGAAATCAGTGATGTCGCCCGACACGAAATGCACACTCGCCAACGCCTCGTCGCTCATGATGAGCTTCAAGCGGTGGTTGCTGCTGCCGAGGTCATACGTCCAGACCGGCGTTCCCGCATCCACCAACCGCTTGACCGTCCATGCGCCGATGCAACCCAACGCACCTGTCACCAAAAACCGTTCGTCACTCATGATTGATCCTCACACATTCAAAACCGGTAAAGCAGGTACACACCCGCATAAGCGAGACTGTAACCGCTTTAGGCTTAGGTGACGAGGTGCTTGCGGTTGACCACCGCACGCGGCGGCTTCCCGCCCAGCACCAACACCACGTTTAGCACCACTTCGCGCCGCAGTTGGATGAACGAGTCGGCAGACAAGCTCGACAGATGCGGCGTGAAAATCACGTTATCCAGTTTCAGGATCGGCTCGTCGGCAGGTGGCGGTTCTTTCTCGAACACATCCAGCGCCGCGCCCGCAATGGTCTTATTCACCAGCGCCTCGACCAGCGCCGGTTGATCCACCACTGGCCCACGCGCCATGTTAATCAGGCAGGACGTCGGCTTCATCAGCTTGAACTGTGCCGCGCTGATGAGGTGGCGGGTTTCGTCGGTCAGCGGGCAATGCAGGGTGACATAATCGGCACGCTGCAACAGCGTGTTCAGGTCAACCTGTTCCACGCCGGCGGCAGCGGCTTTGTCGGCGCTCAAGTACGGATCGTAAACCAGCACCTTCAGGCCGAACGCCTGCGCCTTCTGCACCACCACTCGCCCGATGTTGCCCATGCCCACCACGCCCAGCGTTTGCGTGGAAAGGCGTGCTGGCGGCGTGGGCTGCGGCAACCCCCATTTGCCAGCGCGAACGTGTGCATCCTGCGCCGCGATCTGCCGGTTGAGCATGAGGATGAAACTCAGCGTATGCGTACTCACTTCCTCAATGCAGTAGTCGGGCGTGTTGCACACCGGAATGCCGAGTTCGCCAGCGGCGGCGAGGTCAATCATGTCCACGCCGATGCCATAGCGCGAGATAACTTTGCACTGCTTCAACTGCTGGAGAATATCACGCGGAACCTGACACCACTGCACGATCAGCCCGTCCGCGTCCAGCACATGCGGCAGAAGTTCCTGCGGAGTCTTGGCGTTCAACCGCACCACTTCCACATCCAGCCCGGACTGCTGAAATTCAGCGGACTCCAATTCATTTTCAGGTGAACCAAAATCGGTAATAACAACTTTGTACTTTGCCATTTTTCGACAGGTGAAGCGCCCCAAAGCGCCCGCTTCACCCTCCCCTTTCTACATAGTGCCCCGGATAAATACCCTCTTGAAACCCTCACCCCTTTTTCCCTCCCCCTCATGGCGAGGGATTTTGCGGGGGATGAGGATCGCCCCACCTCTGCTACACTTTGCGCGGGCCAGCCGTACCGCCCGCGTTTTGCGCCAAATTGCCGCCGTCCATCGGGATGATCGCGCCCGTAATCCAGTCGGACGCATCCGAACCGAGGAACAGCGCCAACCCCTGAATATCGTCAGGCCGCCCCAAACGGCCACGCGGGATGCCGCGCAAGAACATGGCTTCCAGCGTGGGGTCTTCGCTCATGCGCTGCTCAAGGCCGGGGTTGACCACCTGCGCGGGCAAAATGGCGTTCACGCGCACGCCGCGCCCACTCCACTCGGTACTCAACTCGCGGGTCATCTGCGCCACGCCGCCCATGCCCACGCTGTACATGAAGTTGCCGCGCCCCAGCGCCGTCACCCCGCCGATGGACGAAACGTTGATGATGCTGCCCTTGCCCGCCGCCAGCATCCGCCGTCCCGCCTCCTGACAGGCGCAGAACCGCGCCACCAGAAGGCCGTGCAGAACGTATTCCATATCCTTCAAATCCACATCTTCCGGCATCGAGAGCTTGGACGGGCCAGCAATATTCGCCAGCACATCTATCCGCCCGAACTCAGCATCCAACTGCGCGAACATAGCGCGGATTTGCTCGATGCTGGTGATGTCGGCGGTGACGGGCAGCACCCGCCGCCCCAGAGCGCGAATCTGTGCGGCAGTCGCCTCCACGCCGTCGTGGTTCATATCGCAGATCAGCAGGTCAGCGCCCGCCTCGGCATAGACCAGCGCGGTTGAGCGCCCCATCCCCTGTGCCGCACCTGTAACCAGCGCCACACGCCCGCTGAGATCAAATAAAGGGTGCATCTGCATCATTTCACCTGTCCTTACCCGTCAATCGCTACAAATGGCAGCTTGTCAATTCCCACGTCCTGCGCCAGTCCGGTCAGGCTGTCCACCACATCCGGCGGCAAAATCATGCCTTCTTGAAGCGCCTTTTCGCGCTTGTCCCATTCGATTTCGCCGGGGAGGTAAATGCGGTCGGTGCCAGCGGCGGTAGGCGTGGCGTGGATGTAATCCGACAGCCATTCCATGCGCCCCGCAAATTCCTCCGGCGAGAGCATCATACCGGCGTCAATGGCGATAAACGCCTGCCCCTGATTGGCCGGCCCCGGCGGGTTGTTCGGCATGTTCGGTATCCAGCTCGGTTGTTCGCGGGTGAGCGCCGCGCCGCTTATCACGCCCGACAGCACTTCCACCAGCAGCGCGAAGCCATAGCCTTTGTGTGCCGCCATCGGCATCAGTGCGCCACTTTCGGGGAAGCCGCTGGGGTCGGTGGTGGGCTTGCCTTCGGCATCCACCAGCCAGCCTTCGGGGATGGATTGCCCTAGCAGTTTGGCGCGGATGATCTTGTTAGCCGCTGCCGCGCTGGTGGCAATATCCAGAAAAACCGGCTTGTTCTTCCCGTTGGGAACGGCATAGGCAATCGGGTTGGTGCCGAGTACCTTGCCGCGCCCGCCGGGGACGACCATATTCGGGTCGGCGTTGCACATTGCCAGCCCGATCATGCCCTGTTCTGCCGCCATCGTCGCGTAGTAGCCGGCGGCTCCGAAATGGCTGGTGTGGATTACGCCCACATAGCCGAGGCCGACGGTCTTAGCCTTCTGGATGGCGAGTTCCATTGCGCGGTGCGCTGTGACAAACGGGACGCTGTGATGACCGTCCATCAGCGCCCATGCGCCGCCTTCGCGCACCACTTCGGCATTCGCTTCTGCGCTCAACCGCCCGATGGGGAAGTTCTTCAGCAGGGGGCGCAGTTGGCGCGTGCCGTGTGTATGTACGCCCCATGTGTCGGTCAGCACAAGGATGTGCGCCGAAAGCCGCGCATCGTCTTCGCGCAGCCCGTAACGGCGCATGGCCTCGATTGCAAACAGTTCTAATTCCTGTGGAAATGTCTTTGCGCTACCCATAAAAATCTTTCTTTGTAAAAAATCCCAAAAACCCTCATCCCCCGTCTTTTACCTCACCCCGCTGCGCTGCGATTAGCTTCCCCTCTCCATTGCAATGGAGAGGGGATAAGAGGGGTGAGGGTTCTTCCCTCACCCTGAGGGAGAGGGATAAAGGGTGAGGGTTTTGACAAACGCCTCAATCTTGTGCTGCTGCTCGGCGGTCAGGGGCGCGTAAGGGGCGATGGTCTTGCCCGTCCCGATTCCCAAACAGGCCAGCGCATATTTCACGCCCGTCACCCAGTACGCGCCTGCCAGCGGCAGTGCGTCACGTAGCACCTGAATGCGCTCGTTGGCGCTGTTCAGCGCGGCCTCGTCACCGTCTATCGCCGCACGACAGGCGGCAATGAACGGCTGTGCTTCCACATTGGCGCTGGACGGGACGACACCCACCGCGCCCGCCCGCAGCCCTTCGACCATCGTCAGTTCGTCGCCCACCAGCACCCGCAACCCAACCTCGCGCCCCGCCGCGATCAGCGGACGGAAGAAGGCCGGATTGCCGGAGCTTTCCTTGCAGCACGTCACCCACCCGCGCCGCGCCAGTTCCAGCAGGACGTTCAACGGGATTTCGGTTTTGACGATAGAGGGCAGGTTATACGGGATGAGGTTCATGCCCCCATCTGCCGCTTTGCAATCTTCAAACAGGCGCAGATGCTCGGCTTCCGTTTTGAACGGGAAGTAAAAGGCCGGCGTCACCACATAATGCGCGTAGCCGATTTGCCGGAGCAGGTGCATCTTTTCCGCGATGCGCCGCGACGAGGTTTCCATCACGCCGCCTAGCAGCGGCAGCGCGTCGCCCACTTCGCTGTGAGCGATTTCCATCATGCGCGTCCATTCCGTCAGCGTGAGCAGCGGCCCTTCGCCCGCCGACCCGCCCACGAACAACGCATGTACGCCGGACTCGATCAGGCGGCGCAGCAGCTTGCGAAACGCGGGTTCATCCACCCGATCTTCTGAGTCGAGCGGCGTGATGACGGGAACAACCACACCGGAAAGAGTTTGCACCACAATCAACCTCTGCTTTGATGTTCCCGCCGCTTCACACAGCCACAGCGGGAAGGGCTACTTATAGGTCTTGCTGATCCGGTTGTAAGCCACCTGCAAGTGCGTCTCGATCACTTGCAGCGCCTGCGCCTCATCCCGCGCCCGGATGACATCCACAATTTCTTGATGGCGCGTCATCTGAATGCGAAAGTCCGAATCCGCCACGTTACGACTCAACAAAAAGATGTAAATCTGCGGGCGTAAATCCGCCCACACCGACTGCAACCGCTTGTGGCAGCTGGCCTGATACAAGACATCATGAAAGTGAAGGTCGAGATCGGCAGCATCTTTTTCACTGATTCCCCGGTTCACTGCCTCGACCATCACATTCACAATCTGCTGCATTTCGCCCAGATCGGCGGGGGTGGCGTTGCGGATGGTGTACTGCATGGCAACCCGTTCCAGCCCCAACCGCAAACTGTATACCTCGTCGAAATCTTCCTGCGTCAACCGTGCCACAATCGTGCGCCCGTTGCGCGGGATGGTGACTAACCCTTCGCGTTCCAGACGGTTCATCGCATCGCGGATTGGCCCCCGGCTGATCCCCATCACCTTCGACAGCGGCACTTCGCGCAACTGTTCACCCGGCGCGATCTTCCCGCGAAAAATGGCTTCGCGCAGGTAGTCGGCCACCTTATCCGCCAGCGATACCTTTAGCGAGGGCAGTATGCCATCGTCGTCAGAGAACAACCCATCGCTGTCCTCCGCGATTTTGAGCGCGGTATTCATATCGCTCGGCTTAGAAAGATGTTTGTCACTGCTTCTGGCTTTCATCCGTAGTTTTCCCATTATTGGACTAACCGGTTATGGGAGAGAGAATATACGGATTTTGAAATTCCTCAAATGCAAAAAGAAGATTTTCCGCGTTTGCCGCAGATAATCGTTTCCTTTCATTTGTGGAACCCGCGCCAATACCCCATCCAAGCGCAAAAAATGTCATGCAAAACAGCCTATTTCTAAAAAATACTAAAATTGTTAACAATTGACAGTTGACACACTTTATAGTGTTTTTCAAATGCTGTCAAGATATTCGTGTCAGGGAAAATAAAATGTAATTTGCGATAAAAATCACATATCGAATGGGCGCAGCAGATGAGGGGAAACGGGTTCGGGGGATGACCGGGGCAGGCGGTAAAACACCCACCCCGTCGAATCGCTCACACAGAAGGAATAGGACGGCGTAGGAACTGTCCGTAGCCGGGTTGCGCGTGAATCTGCCCGTCCGCCATCACGACCTGCCCGCGCAGGATCGTCATTTGCGGCCACCCGCGCAGGGTGCGCCCTTCGAGGACGCTGTAATCCGCCTCCGAGAGCAGCCCTGCGGCTTGCACCTCGCGTTCGGCGTCCAGATCAATCAGCGTCAGATCAGCATCCGCGCCCACCGCGATTTCACCTTTGCCGTTCAGGTTGAAAATCTGCGCCGCGTTGCGCGAAACCAGCGCCGCGATGCGCTCCAGCGGGATATGGCGCTGGTGATAGCCATATTCCAGCATAGCAGGCAGAATCGTTCCCGAACCAGCAAACCCCGGCATAATCTGCCACAGGGACGGCTTGAGCTTGGCGCGGCTGTGCGGCACATGATCGCTGCCGATGGTATCAATCACCCCGCGCCGGATGGCATCCCACAGGGATTCGACATCCCGCGCCGAACGCAGCGGCGGGTTGACCTTCGCCAGACCTGCCTGCGGTTCGGCGTCCTCCACCGTCAGAGTCAGATGGTGGATGCACACTTCGGCCTTCACCATGATGCCTCTGGCACGCAGGACTTCCACCGCCTCCACGCCTTCCGCCGAACTGATATGCACGACATACAACGGGCATTCGGCATGATGGGCGATATAACCAGCGCGGTGAATGGCCTCACCTTCCGCCCAACCGGGACGCGCTTCCGTCCATGCCGCCAGATCAGTGCGTCCGGTCTGTTCCAACTGTGCGCCCAAGCGTTCAGCCACTTCCGAATTTTCACAGTGAACGCAGGCAATCCCGTTCGGAACGCGCCCGATGCGGCGCATGGCCTCGTACAGGAAACCGTCGTCCGCGCCCTGCAAGCCCTGAAGCTGACCTGCCTTGCCCTTATAGGCTATATACAGCTTGAACGACGAGATGGCGTAGTCCCGCGCCGCCTGCGCGAAGGTGGTGAGCTGGTCTTCGGTCATGATCGCCAGATGGAAGGCCATGTCCATGTGGCTGCTTGCCGCCAGTTTCTTCAGTTCCACCGGCAAA
>CAIPFY010000423.1 GCA_903864435.1 uncultured Chloroflexota bacterium
ACCGACATGACGCCCTTCGACACGGGCGCGTATGCCTCCAGCACGACTTACGTCTCTGGCAGCGCCGTGATGCGGGCGGCGGACCTGGAGCGCGAACAGATCAAAGAACGCGCTGGCCTGATGCTCAAACTGAACGACTGGAGTGGCGTGACGCTGCGTGACCGCATGGCTCACGCCCCGGATGGGCGCTTCGTGTCGCTGGCGGCCATCGCGCTACACTCGCTCCATCAGCAAGATCAGCGGCAGATCATGGCAACCGCCTCGTTCGTCGCCAACGAGTCGCCGCCGCCCTTCGCCGGACAATTCGCGGAGATCGAAGTGGACATCCAGACCGGACAGGTGACGGTCAAGAAGCTGGTGATGGCAGTGGACTGCGGCGTGGCGATCAACCCGATCACCGCCAGCGGGCAGATCGAAGGCGGCATGACGCAGGCGCTCGGCTACGGTCACTGCGAGGAAATGGTCTATGATGCGGACGGGCGCATGGTGAATCCGGCGCTCGGCCCCTACAAAATCTACCGCGCCGACGAGATGCCCGAACTGGAAGTCATACTGGTGCAGACCAACGAACCCAGTGGGCCGTTCGGGGCGAAGGCAGTCGCCGAAATCCCGAAGGACGGCGTAGCGCCCGCCCTGCGCAACGCCATCCTCCATGCCACCGGCGTGCAGATCAACCGCATCCCGTTCACGCCGGAACGGGTGTGGGCGGCACTGAAGCAGGCCAACGTGCAATAAACGATACCGCGCAGGCCGTGTCCCTACTTCCGACGGCCTGCGCTCATCTTCCTATTGTTTCCCGCCCCTCCAGCCTAGCGATGGATGGTCGCTGAACGCCTCTCGGAGAGAGGGAAATGCGTATAATAGGGGCAGGAAACAGGAAAGGAACTACACCGTGTCCCTGAAAGATATGATTCGGGAAGCACGACATCTCTCGGTGGATGAGCGTAAACAGCTTGCAAAGGCGCTGGTAGACATGCTGGCGGAATCGATGATTCCCGCTGCCGCGCCCAAACGCAGTGCGCGTGATTACCGGGGGCGGGGCGCGCATCTTTATGATGGGACGGATGCCCAAGCACAGGTTGATCGCCTGCGCCATGAATGGGATGAACGCCCGTGAAAATCTCAGACGCGCTGAAAGATGTCCGGCGGTTAGGTATCGAAACCGCACCCTACATCTACTATGTAGAGAACCATCCCGTCTATGCCGACAAAATGGATGTCATCTTCCAAACAGTCGAACTCAATGGGATTGAAATCCACACATCAGCCATTACTTTAACTGAAGTCTTGATAAAACCCATTCAGGCACACGATTATCCCCTGATTGCTTCCTATCGTGAAATGCTGATGGCAACGGACTATATTCATCTGAACACCGTCACGGTAGAACTAGCGGAACACGCCGCCCACCTTCGTGCCCGCTATAACTTACGCACACCGGATGCGCTGCACATTGCTTCAGCCGTTTTAGCAGGCTGTTCGGCATTACTGACAAATGATCTTGGATTAAAGCGGGTACAAGAACTTCGTATGCTGTTTCTGGATGAGTTAGAAGCCAATCCGTAAACTGGAGTATCCATTCCCCGCAGAGGGGTGAGGTTGCTCCCCGCGCCATTTGGCAAACGCGGCACCGTGACTACAATGGAACATCTATCCAATCGCATGAAGGATGAACCCATGATCCAACGCCCTCAACCCGACGAACATGCCGCCTACTACGGGGGCTACATTCAGCGCGTCCCCGCCGGACAGGATGTGTTCGCGGTGCTGACCGCCCAACCCGCCGAACTCCGCGCCTTGCTGCAAACCGTCACCGACGCGCAGGCCAATGTGCCGCACAAAGCCGGCGAGTGGAGCGTGAAAGAAGTCATCGGTCATATCAACGACACCGAGCGCATCTTCGCCTACCGCACCCTTTGCATTGCACGCGGCGACCAGACCCCGCTGCCCGGTTTCGAGCAGGATGATTATGTACGCGCCACCGATTTCAGCCGCCGCAGCCTGAGCGATCTGGTCGAAGAATTTGCGTTGCAGCGGCAGGCCAACCTGCTGTGCTTCAAACCGCTGACCGCCGCCGAAATAGACCGTCGGGGCACCGCCAGCGGCAACCCGTTCAGCGTCCGCGCCCTGCTGTTCGCCATGGCCGGCCATGTGATTCACCACGTCGAAAGCCTGAAGGTGGATTACAAAGTCGGGGGGTAAATGCCAGATTCCCATTCCACAGGCAATCGTCAACCGGCGGAGCGGCTGAGCCGTCCCGCCGGGAGTTGCTAGAAGTAGCTGCTAATGAGTTCCAGAACACGCCGGATGGTCTGCGGATCACCGGATTGAATCCGGGTGGCGCTGGCGCGGGCGATGCTGGACAGCGTATTTACATCAGCGCTGGAACCATAGGCCACTGGCACCACGATGACCGGGTTAATATCCTCATGGCTGGCTGAAATTGCACGTACCGCATCGTTCAGAACTGAACCGCTGGCTGTATCTGCCCCATCACTGAGCAGCACAACCGCCCGAATCCGATCCGTATCACCATCCACACTAATCTGTCCAACCACTTGCACCAGCGAGTCATAAAGCGCAGTGCCGCCATCTGCCCGCAGATTAGCGATCCGGTTGCGGAGTTCATCACGCACAGTTTCGTAGTTGTCCAATGGGATTAACTGTTGAATCGTATCGTTGAAAACGGTCAGTCCCACCCGATTATTAGATTCCAGATTGTCAAGGAAGGCAAGTGCGGCATCTTTGGCCTGATCGAGTTTCCCATCATCCAACATAGACCCGGACACATCAATCAGCAGCATGATATCGGCCTGCTTCTTCACCAGTGACCAACTTTGCTGGATGGCAACCAGCGCGTCGGCAGGCGGCATATCCAGCACCACGTTCGGCTGCGTCGGGTCAACGCCGTTTTCCTGCACAAACGGGTACTCCAGCGGCACATCGGTATTGGCGGGGCGGAAGCCTTCCTGCATGATGAGCCGCTGCATATCCGGGGTGAGTACAAATTGGGTAAACACCCGTGCGGCGGCCTTCTGCTCGTCCGTCACCCAATCTGCGTTCAGAATGGCGAATGGATGTTCATGCCAAAAAGTGCCTTCTTTTGGATAGATGGCAACGAGAGGTTCCTGCGGTTTGTTGCAGGTTACATCGCCCTGCTGTCCGCCGCGATTCAGGCAAATCAAATCGGCTTCTTCCAGTGCAAGAAAGTCCAGATAGTCCGGCCCACGGCTAATATATTCCAGAAAATCTTCAGTACGACTGGAATAATGGCGCACGAGTTTTTCGATCCCCCGCACGCACTCTTGGACAGCTTCATCATTCACGGTTGTCCCGGAAAGGCGGCGTTCCGAAAATCCATTCTTGCGAGCGCAGGCATAAAATTCGGCAATGGTGGTGGACAAGCCAGTGGAACTGATGTTTGGATCAGTATGCCCGTAAAACACCGCACGGCGGCAGTTGACAATCCCGTAATCACACCATCCGTTCGAACTTCGCAGCACGCCCAACAGATCATCCCAACCGAGGCTGTCGGAATCAATCTTCTTGCGGAGAGCATCCACACGGCTCTGCCACATAGCAATCACCACTGGAGTTAGCGCGGTCGGCTGAATGCTGGACAAGTCAAAAATCTCGCGTCCAGTGTTGTAGTTAATCAGTTCTAACCAATGACTGACCGAGGGTTCAAAAATCGTCGGGTGATACACATTCTCATTGTTGGGAGCAATGATTGCATTAATGATCCCTTGCGAAACCGAACCCGATGATCCGGTGGTCGGATGCTGCCCAGCCACATAAATCGGACGTTCACCGCTTGCCAATACCTGCCCAGTGACCGGATTCTTGCCAGCAGTATAGGCCGTGTTAAACGCATCAATAATTTGCGGCATGTACTGCTGCGATTCCGGCGCATAGACGATGAATACATCTATCGCGTTGGCGGGGCGGGGCGCTGTGCCGGTTTCATGATAGGTTTCATATCCCTGCCGCATGTATTCGGGCAGCTGAAGTGTGCTGGTCTGAGATGCCCCGTTGATGCCATTTCCGCTGCATGCAGTTAACGAAAGCAGCGCGACGAAGGCGGTAATGAAGAAGAAAAGAGTTGAAAAACGCATACGATCTTCTTTAGGAGTGATGATTGAAATACGATATTTTCAGCTTACTCCACTTCTCAGTAAATTCCGGTTAATTGCACATTAAACAAACTTCACCCTCCATTAATACAGTTTATGGGTGGTGGCGGGAATCTTAGGAGGTCATCGAAAAAGAGGCTTGCTGCAAGTGAAGCCGGAATGAACGCCTTAAAACGGTTTCTTAGGAAACAGAGCGGACACGACAGCCGAGAGAAAATGGATTCACGCTTCGCTATAGAACACCTGCAAGCCTTCGTAAGTGCCAGCACGGGGTCGCCAGCCGTCCGGTTCGCGGTCAAAGATCGGCAGTTTGGTCAGCCAGATATACGGGATGCCCTCCAGTTCGTTGACCGGAGTCGCCTCGTTCAGCACCGTCGCCACCGCCGCGATTCGCACCCCCAGCCGCCGCAGCAGCGCCATCGAACTGCCCACCGTGCCGGACGACAACCGCGCATCATCCACCAGCAGCACGCCGTTGGGCAGCGCCCGCAGCCGTTCGGTCACACGCGGGTCGAGGTACAGCTTTTGCTGCGCGGCAGGGTGCGACGTGCCGGACGACACCGCAATCCCCATCTCCTCGCCAATCCATGCTTTAGGCGCAGCCACCACCAGATTGCCACCCTCATCCACACGCGGCTTGCCCTTTTGCAGCGTGGTGTGCAGCGTGTAGCCGCCGGAGAGCCGCGCAATCTCCTGTGACAGCTTCGACCCCAGCGTTTCCGGCGCGATCACGCCATCGAAGGCGATGCCCTGCGCCTGCACGCGGCGCAAAATCTCCCCGCCCATCACCGTCAAATCACGCGGGTAACGTTCGTTGGTCATCAGCAGCGCAATCCAGAAGCCGTGATCGGTTTCGGCAAAGCGCAGATCGAGCAGCAGCGGCGACTCGGCGCTGCCGATGTTGGCGAGGTAAAACGGGCTGGTGAGCAGGGGTGCAGGCGTGCCGATGGCAGATTGCACGCGCACCGGCATGGGCAGCGTCAGGGTTTGCGGCAGACGCAGCACATGGCGCAGCACGCGCTCGGCAGGCACTTCGATCAGCGATTGTGACATGATGATGGACTCCCACACTCTGCCCTGTACCGTTTGGAATTATGCCGCGCCGCCCCCCTATCCACCACTGATTCCCGTTGTACAGACCTCTTTCGCCCATTTTGGAAAATTGGACTTATACATGTGTCCATTTTGTGACATTGATTCCTACCACAAATCCGAAGCACTTGTTACACTGTACCTATCCTTATGCTTTTGGAGCAAAAGATTATGACCTCTGCCAGCAAATTGAATTTGGTTCAACCTGCCGATTTGTTCCGCCTACAATTCGTCCAAAGCGCAGCCATTTCCCACAGCGGCAACTTCGCCGCCTACACCGTGTCGCGCAGCGACATTGATGCCAACAAAGAATACGTCGCCATCTGGATCGCCGACTTGCGCAGCGGCGAAACCCGCCAGCTCACCAGCGGCGCGGCGATGGATGCCGCCCCCGCATGGTCGCCGGACGACAAATTCATCGGCTTCATGTCCACCCGCAACGAAGGCAAGCCGCAACTTTTCGTCATTCCGGTGGATGGTGGCGAAGGCCGTCAAGTGACCACCTTCAAGCAGGGCGTGGGCAGCGGCCCGTCGTGGTCGCCGGATGGCAAGAATCTGGCCTTCACCGCCGTCCCCATCGAAGAACCCCGCGACCCTTCGCTACCCTACCGTGTGACGCGCTTCGTCTACCGCAGCAACAATCTGGAATATCTCGATGATGTCAAACAGGACATCTACATCATTCCGGTGGCCGGTGGCGACGTGCGCCGCATCACCGATGACGCCTGCATGAATGTCGCCCCCACATGGTCGCCGGATGGCAAAGAACTGCTGTACGCAGCTTCCATGTTCGCAGATATTCCCGACACGCTGCTGCCGCGCCTGCGGATTGCTGATCTGGTCAGCGGGCAAATCCGCGACCTGACGGGCAGCTGGGGTTACGTCTACAACGCGGCATGGCTACCGGATGGCAAGCATATCGCCTACGTCGGCGTGGAACGCGGCAAGCCGATAGGTTCTAAGAATGACCTGTGGGTGGTCAGCAGCGCCGGTGGCAAGCCCGAATGCCGCACCGCCAGCCTGAAACCGGGCGTGGGCGGCGGCCTGCAACCCGATATGCCCGTCATGGGCATGACCTCAACCTTCCCCATCTCCAGCGATGGCAGCAACGCCCTTGTGAACGCGCAAATCGGCGGCACCGAGCATATCTACCGCGTGGCGCTGAGTGGCGCGGAACACTGGGAAGCGGTGGTGGAAGGCGACCGTGCCTGTATGCTGATGGGTGCGGGCGACCGCCAGGTTGTCTATATGGCAAGCGATTTCCAGACCCCGACCGATCTGTATGTGTGCGACATTGAAGGCGCGAACGAAAAACGCCTGACCAACCTGAACAGCGAATGGCAGGCCAGCGTGTCGCAGCCCAAAGTGGAACGCTTGCTGTTCCCCGGCGTGGACGGCGTGCAGGTCGAAGGCTGGATTTACACCCCGCCGGAAGGCAAAGCGCCCTATCCCACCATCCTCTACATTCACGGCGGGCCGCATGGCGCGTTCGGCAGCACCTTCCATTTCGACTCGCAAATGCTGTGCGGCGCGGGCTACGCGGTGCTGATGGTCAACCATCGCGCCTCCACCGGCTACGACGACGCATTCTCCACCGCCATCAAGGGCGATTGGGGCAATCTGGACTACAACGATCTGATGGCCGGCGTGGACTATGCCATCGTCAAAGGCATCGCCGACCCCGACCGTCTGGGCGTGTGCGGGCTTTCGGGCGGCGGCAACCTGTCCACATGGATCGTAGGGCAGACCGACCGCTTTAAGGCCGCTGTGCCGGAAAACCCCGTCACCAACTGGGTGAGCTTCTACGGCGTGAGCGACATTGGCGTGTGGTTCGCCGTCGAGGAATTGGGCGGACACCCGCACGAAATCCCGGAAATCTACGCCAAGTGTTCCCCCATCACCTACGCGCACCGCTGCAAGACGCCTACGCTGATGGTTCAGGGCGAACACGACTGGCGCTGCCCGCCGGAACAGTCGGAACAGTTCTACACGGTGCTGAAG
Organism: uncultured Chloroflexota bacterium; assembly: GCA_903864435.1. Lineage (GTDB taxonomy): Bacteria > Chloroflexota > Anaerolineae > Aggregatilineales > Phototrophicaceae > CFX2. The sequence continues at coordinate 7,227 of CAIPFY010000423.1, forward strand.
GCCAACGGTTGCACGGTGGAAATGCTGCGCTTCCCGAATTCGGCACATGGCGCGTCCATCGCCGGGGCGCTGCCCGTCCGCAAGGCGCACAACGACGCGCTGATGGACTGGATGAACCGCTACGTCAAGGGTGACAAGAAGTAAGGCGGCACGTTCGGATAATGGAACGGGTTGGCGACAGTTTGCCGTCAACCCGATTGGTTTCGACTTCGCATACTATTTGTTTTTAAGGGGATTGAAGGCATGAAAAAATTGGTGCTTGTGGCGCTGCTGCTGATGATGGCAACTTTCGTTGTTGCCAGCGCCCAGAGTTCGGATACGGTCATCTGGTCAATCACCGGTGATATTTCCACCTTGAACCGGGCGCTGGTGACGGACGGCAACTCCTTCACCGTGCTGGCGGCGCTGTTCGACGGCCTGTTCATCCCCAACCCCGAAACCGGCTTGCCGGAGCCGAATCTGGCGACGTGGGTCATTTCGGACGATGGCACGGTCTACACCTTCGCCCTGCTCGAAGGGCTGAAGTGGAGCGATGGCGAACCGATCACCTCGGCAGATGTGAAGTTCACCTACGACGCGATCATGTCGGATAAGGT
>CAIPFY010000424.1 GCA_903864435.1 uncultured Chloroflexota bacterium
CAGCACCCCGGCGCACGGCAGGGCTGGAAAATGCCTTTTGCGATCTTGCCGCGAGACTTCGATACGCTCGATCATGCACAGCAGTATATCGCGGCACTGCAACCTCAAGATTTTAAGGGCAAAGGCTATTCAGGTTCGATGGAATTGGGACTGTTCACAATGAACTTGCTGAAATGGCGACCCGCCGCGACCAAGCATGTGCTGGTGATCGGCTCATCCCCGCCGCACCCCAGTAGCCCGGAACGCGCTCATTTTCAACTGGTGGATTATACGGTAGAAGAATACCGCTATAGCGATTCGATGGGGAATGAGTATCCGGCTCCGCACTGGTTGTCCGCATGGCACGATCTGCGCGGGAAGGGGGTGCATACCCGTGCCATCTGGATACGCCCATCCGATTATGATGTGATGCCGCAGGTACAGGACTACATTGATTATGTGTGGAACACGTTAAATGACGAAACCGGACGGGCTTTGCGACCTGTGCAACCCGCCGGGGATGTTCGTCGTATTCTGCAATGGATAGCGCATACCATCCGGTCAGTGCCGATGTTCAACGACTCGATCCGTTTTCCGCTACTGGCCGCCGCTGCGCAGGAACTAAGGGGCATGGAGTCATGAGCGAATCACCGCGTATTGGAATCTGGGGGCCGAGTGGTTCTGGCAAAACGACTTATCTGGGCGCGTTGTATCTGGAAATGCTAAAAGAATGGACGATTCGGGATGAATCGTCTATTGGCCTCGATTCGTCGTACCTCGCGTTTGAGATTTCTAACGCGCTGACAGCGGGAAACTTTCCGAAGGCCACCCCGCGCCAGAGCAAACATTACGCGCTGTACTTTCGCCCGATTAAGGACGGATTCGGGGCACGCTGGCGGCAGTCCCCGTTTGCCCTTTCGCTGTACGAAGCCCCCGGCGAATTCACCGGGCGCGATTCGGGGCTGCTTGAAACGGACGAAGTGGGTAAGTATTATTTCAATCTGAGCGAATGTATGGGCTTGATGCTGATGATTGACCCGGTATCGAACCATCAGCGCGGCGAAGATTTGTTCGGCGTAGAATCCGGCACGTATTATCTGGCGCTGCAAAAGTTGTTTCGGAACTTGCAATCAGACAGTTCCGAGAAGATTTTTCCTAAACTGGCTTTTTGCCTGATGAAAACGGATATTGATTCGGTGCAGGCGCGACTGTCAAAGGCGAGTGTGGAAGATGTGATCTATGAGATTATCGGCGCGGATGCTCGGAATCTTCTGCGTTCCCGCTGTGTTTTGCCCCAACGGGTGAAATTTTATGCGATCAGTTCGGTGGGAAGCTACCAGATTGAAGGGACAGAGCGCCCCAACGTCACCTATTCGCCGCGTGAGAACAGCTATCAGATTGCCAAGCCGCAGGAACGCAAGCCGATCAATATCACCGCGCCGCTGTACTGGCTGCTAGGGCGGTAGTGCATGATACAGGCCGAACAATTCTACTGGGGCAAGTTCATAGACGGACATACGCCGCGTGGCGATTATCGCATCGTCGCGGTATCGGCTGGCCTGACCCCCGCTGAAGCCGATCAGTACCTAACGGCGGTCTATTTCGGTTCGCATGAGCGTATCGGTCTGGAACAGTTCACGCATGGCTACAGCTTCGCGCCGGTGGGTGTAGCGCGGTGTGTGTTCACGCATGTGCGCCCCAGCCGTGTAGCGGATCGCGGTCATCTGTATCCGGTGTATCACGGGCTGGTGTTGCCGATTGGCGCGCTGCCTGCGCTGCGCCTGCATGATCTGCTCGACGCGATGGGGACGGAAGCCTTTGCCCCCGATTTTGCCGCGTTGAACCGTAGCCTGCCCACGCTCCCGATACCGGATGATCCCTCAGCAGGCCGCGCTGCCGCCGAAAACGAGTTTGTGAAACGGTTGTGCAACCACAAAGGGATGCTGACCGAATCGCTGCTGAACGCGCTGCTCACGAGAGAGTGTACTGTGGGGGTGGAGAATGTTCCGCCGCAACCGGATGTTCGCATGGCGTTCGTGGAGGCGCTGTGGGAGTTGCTGCCGCGCACGCACCGGCACTGGCTGTCGTTCTGTACCGACGTGTTCGATGGCGGTCGTACCACGTTCAAATTGAAATGCCTGTATCCGGGGGCGGGTGGTAGAACCGCACAGGATGTCCTGCTGAACTACGCCACGCTGGAACTGCACCCTCTCCCGAAAGCCAGCAACCATTATGTGCCGCTGGCGGTGCGCTGGCTGATTGCGCCTGAATCGCCCAAGAAGCAGCAGGCGTTTGAGAACGTATTGAAGCAGACCACCGAAACCTACGCCGTGATGCCGCCCGAAGAACAACTGCATGTGGCGGCGGCGGTTTACGGCGTGCTGTACCCTGCCGACTCGCAGGCCATTCCTGCCGACCTGCTGGCGACGGCGTTGCGCTATCCGCCCCTCATCCCCGAAAAAGAACAGAAGCGACTGGTTTTTCAACTGTTTGAGATGGGGCTTCAGCCGCAGCAGTACGCGCTGTGGGAACCGCTGTTGACGGCGGGATGGTTGTCTACGTTCGCCACCCCTTTGCTCAAGTACATTCAGGCGCTACCGGAGTTGCGTCCGCTGGTGGCTGGTCTGCGCGGGTGGCTGTGGGTTGATGAACCGGCGGTGGGACTCGCGCTGTTAAAGCTGATCGGCACGCCCACGAAACCGCTGGTGGTCGCCCTTGCCGCTGATGCCGAACTGCTGCTGCGGGCGGTGGAACTGTACTTTGAGAATGATGGGCGGCAGGAATTGGTCGCGCTGCTCAATGCTTTGCCTGAAGATCGTTTGGAGTCGGTGTTCCGGCACATCTGCAAGACGATTCGCAAGCGGCCTCAGATCGGGTTCGCGCTGGAGGTGATGCGCGAATCCAGCCTCGCTATCGCGCACAAAAAAGCGTTCTATTTCCAGTTGATTGAGCGTGCAGGGTGGTATGCCGATGAGATTGGCATGGAATTGCTCGATCAGGCCAGCGCGTTCGCCCTGACGTATGACGAGAAGGTGCGGTTGCTGGCGCTAAATCTGCCGCTGACCTACCGTAATCGGCTATTAGGCGAACTGACGGCGGCGCTGCTTGAACCGCGTATGGAGAGCGACAACACGGGCGAGTTGGTGCGACTGCTGACCGCCTATGCGACCTTCATGCCGTATACCGGGGCGGTGCAAGCCCTGTTCGGCAGTCAGTCTGCACGGCATTTCGCGCTACTCAGCGGGCAGGCGGAGGACTATCTGGCACGCTTGAACGCTTTTGCGGCGGCGTTGGATGAGGGCGCGGACGGGCAGAACGTAGTGGAGGAAGTGCGGATGTTGTTCGGAGAGTTGAGCGCGGCGGAGCAGACGGAACTGCTACGGGCGCTGGACGGGCTGCGCGACTTGCTCGAACCGAAGGGCAAATTAATGCGGATGATCCCCTCGTCCGCCGCGCTTAAGCGCCTGCTGGACATCCTCAAGGGCGGGTGAGATTTGTTTAATACGTTGCGAATA
>CAIPFY010000425.1 GCA_903864435.1 uncultured Chloroflexota bacterium
CTGATCGGGAAACGCTGGCTAGTGCGCCGCAAGCCCTGATTGGCGCGGGTTTCGGGGATATGATCGGCAAGTTCACGTCGCTGGCGGATTGGAAGTTGGGCAGCCTGCTGTGGGATGAACCTTATGATGCGGCGATTGCGGCACGGTCGCAGGCCGCGATTGACAGTGTGGTTAAATACGCCGATTCTATTGGTCAGCGTTCGGAGGAAGGCGTGCGGGCGCTGATGGATGCGCTGATCGAATCTGGCCTGTGTATGCTCGATTTTGGCACCTCGCGGCCTGCTTCGGGCGCGGAGCACCATGCTTCGCATTACTGGGAAATGAAGCGTTTGAAGGAAGGCCGCGTCACCCAGTTTCACGGCGCTCAGGTAGGCTATGCGCTTACGCTGGTGGCCGCGCAGTATGCACGTATACGCGACATCAACCGTTCGGATGCGATGAACCGTCTGGAAGCCGCCGCGCTACCTGATCGGCAGGCTGAAGTGGATAACATCCGCAGCGGATATGGTGATATGGTGGATAACATCGCTAAGGAACACCTTGCTTTCCTCAATTTGAGTGAAGAAGGGTTCGACCAACTCAAGCACAAAATTGCAGATCACTGGGGCGATATTCAGGATATTGCGGCGCGTGTCCCACCGCCCGAAGTTATCGCGGCGGCGCTGGATAAGGCCGGCGCACCGACTACATGGCAGTCACTTGGGCTGGATGAAGATGAAGTGCAGCCGGGGTTCCAGTACGGGCACTACCTGCGCAATCGGTTTACAGTGTTGAAACTCAGCCGCATCCTCGATGTGCCTCTGGGGTGATGTGTTCCCGGTAGGTGATGCGCTAGAGGCGTTGTGAAAGAAAATCGGACGGGTATCAGCCGTCCGATTTTGATTCGTAGGATTACTGAAGGCGGGTAGCTGGAACGCCGTTGCGCGTGGTGAGGACGGTGCGGGCGCGTTCGATTTCCGCCCGCGTTTGTTCAGCCGACCAGCCCATTGTTTCGCCGATGGTGTTAGCAATCGCTTTGAGTGCCGAACCGTTCACCATGCCTAGAATGGCAATCCATGTGCGGCGCAATAGAAGGTCGTCAACGTGTTCGACCTTTTCCTGAGATGCGATGAACATGATTTCACGACGGCTGTAGGAGGGGAGGCCGTCTATTGGCGTGTCGGTTCCGCCGCTGATGTAGCGAGCAATGGCCTCGGCGCGTGTGCCATAGCGTTCAAACAGATCGGCGATGCGTGCAACCGGGACGCCGGTTTGATGGCTGATGTTCTTGATCCATGTATCCCGTGCTTCGGTGGAACGGGGATAGTTTTTGCCACCGCCAATAGGCATATCCTGTGTGGAGACTTTGCGGGAACGCCCTAAAAAGCCCAATGCTTTATCGGCTGTTTCAGCGGAGAAGGCGCGGAAGGTTGTCCACTTGCCCCCTACCAGTGAGTAGATGGGGAATTGTATAGCCGAGTCGGGTTCAGTGACCTGAATGCTATGATCGCGGCTCACCAACCCGACAAATTCAACGTCGCTAAAGGGTAGCGGGCGCACACCGGAGAAGTGGAAAACAATTTGAGACGGGTCAACCTGCATTCCCGGCAAAATATGGTCGGTGAATTTGAGGAAGTAGTCTATTTCTTCCTGACTGCAAACGGCGTCATCCGGGTTGTCGCAGCGGAGATCGGTCGCGCCGATGATGACCTTATCACGGAAGGGCATGAAGATCGCCAAGCGACCATCGGTGTTCTCGAAGAAGATTGAACTGCCATTGACTACAGCGGCTAATTCGGGGTGATCCACTACGATGTGTGAGCCTTTTGTGCCGCCAATGAAACGGGTTGGTCGTTTCATGGCACGGTTGACAAAATCAATCCATGCGCCACCGGCGTTAATGACGAGTTTGGGGTGTACATCGAAGGTTCGACCGCTGGTTTCATCCTTTAGCGTAACGGTGGAGCCTTGCCCCGTGACCACGCTGCAATAGTTTAGCGCATGAGCTAGAGAGGTATCTGTTTCGCATTCCAACACCTGTTCAACGCCGATCCGTTCCGCTTGCGGCATGAGGCAGTCGTAATAGGTGGCAGCGCCGATGATTGAGGGATTCAGTTTGCTGTGTCGGGCTAAGGCTTGTTCCCGATTTAACATGCGGTGTGTGGGGGTGACACGGTTTTTCCGCGTGAACCAGTCATAAAACATCATGCCGATTTTGACCACGATAAAACCGCGCTCGGATGGACGCTTGAGCAGTCCGATGAATTTGAGCGGCGCGTTGAGTAGGCCGGAAAACCAACTGAACACGGGAATGGTGGTCGGCAGTAGTTCGACGGCATGCGGCGCATTCAGGAGTAACCGGTTGCGCTCGGTGAGGGATTCGTGTACCAGCCCAAACTCACCATGTTCGAGGTAGCGTAGCCCGCCATGTGCCTGCCGGGATGAGGCTGCGCTGGCGCCTGAACAGAAATCGGCTTTGTCAACGAGTAGCACATCTACCCCTTGCAGCGCGAGGTCGCGGAATGTGCCGATGCCGTTGATTCCTGCGCCGATAATGAGAACGCTTAGATTTGGGTTCTGGGAATAGTGGTCAATAATCTGCTGGCGATTCATGAGGTGTTCCTGCTATCCCTTCAAGGTTTATAAGTTTGAAGTATACCGCGTGGTTTACCCTTTGATTGTGCTTGGTTATACTCTGCGAGAGAGAATTGGACTGATTGTTGAAAGAAGAATTTGGATGATGGATGAACTCATACTTGGTATTGATATTGGTACCACCAACGTAAAGGCCATCCTTGCCACGCCTGATGGTCAAGTTGTCGCGCAGGCTACTGAAGGGTATACGTTGCTGACGCCGCGACCGGGCTTTGTGGAACAGAATGCAGAAGATTGGTGGCTGGGGACAGCGCGGGTTACGCGGGCTGTGATGGCGCAGGCTCAAGCACGACCTGAGCAAGTGAAGGCAATTGGACTTAGCGGGCAGGGGGCGGGCGCTACACTGGTTGATTCGAGTGGGCAGCCTGTTCGCCCCGGTATTATCTGGATGGATGCGCGTTCGGAGGCGCAATGCGAACAGATGCGCCAGCGATGCGGCTCGCGCATTCTGGCGATTAACGGCAAACAGCCTGCACCTTATAACATGGATCCCAAACTCATGTGGCTGGCGGAACACGAACCGGAGGTGCTGGCACGGGCGAAATACAGTTTGACGACCACAGGATATGTCAATTTGCGGTTGACCGGGGAAGCTGTGTTAAACGTGTCGGATGCGAGTATTCCGTTCGCGTTTGACCAAGTCGCCTGTGATTGGTCGGATGAACTCATCGCCTGTTTTGGCGTGCGGCGTGATTTGTATCCGCGTGTTGCGCCGTGCCAAGAAATTATTGGCGGGCTACTGGCGGAAGCGGCGGGGGCGATGGGGCTGGCAACCGGAACGCCTGTGATTGCTGGTGGCGAGGATACCTCGGCGGCCGGTTTAGCGGTGGGCGTGAGTTTGCCGGGACAGGCGATGCTGTCGCTGGGAACAGGCGGGTCTATTTATATCGCGCAGGATCGGGCGCTGGCGCATCCGAACCTGCTCACGTTTGCGCATGTTTTGGAACAACAGTGGTTTGTGGGTGGAACGATAGTTGCTTTTGGCGCGTCACTGGCGTGGTGCCGTGATCTGCTTGGTCACAGCGATTTTACGACAATGACCGATCTGGCGGCGCAAAGTGCGCCGGGGGCTGAAGGTGTGGTGTTTCTGCCGTATCTGAGCGGTGAATTGCAGCCGATTAATGACGGACATGCGCGGGGTGTATTCTTCGGTTTGAGCTTGAACGCGAAACAACCGCAATTGATCCGGTCGGTGCTGGAAGGCGTGGCATTGGCGATACGTCACAATATTGAGGTGGCTGCCGAGGTCGGGGCGCGGTTAAGCGAATTGCGCGGGGTAGGGGGGCCAACTCGAAGCCCTCTCTGGTGTCAGATTATCGCTGATGTGACGAACCAACCGCTGACGGTATTGAAAGATAATCCCGGCGCTCCGTTGGGGGATGTGTTTTTGGCTGCGGCAGCAGTGGGCTTGATTGACAGCGCCGGTGAAGCGGCGGCGCGGGCTGCGAAGGTTGAGCATGTTTATACGCCCAACCCGGCGGTGCGGGCTGTATACGATGATGTGTTTGAACTGTATCGGCGGTTGTATCCGGCGTTAAAACCAGCGTTTGACCAGCAGGCACAATCGCACGGGCTAGGCCGAATATACTCATGACACTCTTTCTTGGGATTGATGTGGGAACTACTGGAGTGAAGGCTGCGCTATTCACGCCAGACGGTCATCTGGAAGTTGCGCGAACGGTGGAATATCCGATTCAGCATATTCGTCCGGGATGGGTTGAGCAGCAACCGGAAGATTGGTGGAAGGCAACGTGTACTGCGATCCAGCAGGCGCTTGAACGGGTACCAGATGCGACTGCGCAGGTCGTGGGATTGGCTGTCAGCTCGCAAGCGCCTTCGCTGGTGGCATTGAACGAGGCCGGTGAGCCGATTCGACCTGCATTGATCTGGATGGATCGGCGGGCAGAAGCAGAAACCAGCCAGCTTATAGACCAACTGGGCTGGGATGAGATCGTTCGGATTACAGGGAATCGGCCTGACCCGTATTACATCTCGTCCAAAATTAAGTGGTTCCGGCAGCATGAGCCGGAACTCCACCACCAGACGCGCTGGTACGTGCAGATTCCGGGCTACCTGAATTACCGACTGACGGGCGAATTCACGCTGGATGATGCTCATGCTGGACTGGTGGGATTGCGGGATCGCAGCAGCGGACAATGGTCAGATGTGTTGTGTGAAGCCTGTGGTGTGAATCCCGATCAGTTGCCTACGGTGTTTATGGGGCATCAGATTGTCGGTACCGTGCGGACGAACGCGGCGGCAGAAACCGGACTGCCTTCCGGTATCCCCGTGATGGCGGGTACTGTGGATGGTTCCGCAGCAGCAGTAGAAGCGGGCGTGGTCGAGGAAGGTGTGTTGGCGGAGATGACTGGCACTTCGACGGTGCTGATTATGCCGAACAGTAGAGGGATCAGCGAACCGGCATTCATCTCGATGCCTCATGCTTTGCCGGGGATGCACATGCTGGTGGGGGCGATGGTTTCTTCCGGCGCAAATCTGAACTGGTACCGGGATCAATTTGGGCGCTGGGAAATCGAGGAAGCTCGCCGTACCGAGTCGGATGTGTTCGATTTGCTGACGAAAGAGGCTGCGAGTTCACCTCCGGGCAGCGATGGTGTGCTATTTCTGCCGTATATGATGGGTGAGCGTGCCCCGATCTGGCACACACAGGCGCGGGGCGTGCTATTCGGCCTGTCACTGGGTACGAAACGCGGGGCAGTCATTCGCGCCATACTGGAAGGAACGGCCTTCGCACTGCGGCATAATATTGATGTGGCGCGAAAGGCAGGTGTTCCGGTGAGGGAAATACGCTCTGTTGGAGGAGGGACGCGCAGCGTGTTGTGGAACCAGATCAAGGCAAATATTCTGGGGATACCGGTGCTTTTGCCGGAGGCTTCTGTAGGTGCGCCTTTTGGTGACGCGGTACTGGTGGGCATGGGACTTGGCTATTTCCCCGATGTTCTGGGCGCACTACGGGAGATGGTGCGTATCAAGACCGTCTATGATCCCGATATGGAACATGCTTGGCGCTATGCCCGGATGTACGGGTTGTTTCGTGATTTGTATACTCATTTGCGCGAAGATTTTGATCGGTTATCAGAAGTTCCATGACTATTCGCCGTGCGGTGATTGGTGGGTTATTGACCTGTTTGTTTATGGTTGTTGAGATCGTTATTTGTATGCGGCCTTATGATGGTCGTGATCTGCGGCAGTTGTTGACTGGCGGGTGTGATATGCCCTGTTTCGCGGGTGTCATTCCGGGCGAAACCTATGTGCGCGATGCGGCGGAACAACTGGCGCAGGATAGAACGATTGAATCGCAAGTGGAATATCGGTTGAATAACCGGAACCGTTATTTTCTGGTGAACTGGAGCGGGTTTTTGTTTGATCCGTTTCAACAAGCAGGACAAATGGTTCTCGACCACACGTCAATTCCAGAAGAAGTTCCAGCGGATGATTTTTATGTGCGCTGGAAACAAGCCCCTTCATTGGGTGATGTTTATTTGGGGCTTGGTGTCCCGGAACGGGTTGATGTTGGGTTCTGGTATCACGATCTGGGAACGCGGGTGAGCGCCATCCTACGGTTACGATACGGAGGTGGTCGGTTGGTGGTGTACACACGGCATCTGTGCCCGGTTGCGTATCGTACCTTCTGGACAACACCTGTAATGGCTGTGCGCTACAGCGCCGAACCGCTTGCTGTGTTGCAGGAAGCCTCTATTGAGTATGTTCAACGGTTAAAAAACTGTCGTTAGGGCTTCATCACTGGTCGTTATTTTACGCCCCCTGATATGGGGATGGTATCCACATCTTGATTTGTACGATTGTATATCGTATTGGGGATGTTTACTGTGAAGGTGGTTCCTTTGCCAATTTCACTTTCCAGTTTGATAACCCCATTGTGTAATTCAACAGCTTGTTTGGTGATACTTAACCCTAATCCAGTGCCAGAGATGGTGCCAACGTTGGTTGCACGGTGGAAGGGTTCATAGAGGTGTTTCTGATCCTGCTGGGGAATGCCGATGCCCTCGTCGCGTACTGAGAATAGAACGGTGCCATTTACTTGAGATAGAGTGACGTAGATTTTCTTATCATTGGTGGAATACTTTAGGGCGTTGGAAATGAGGTTGCTGACAATGTGGCGCATCATGCGTTCGTCATAGATTACTAGAATTGGCATATTTGTGCTGTCGAAGTGGATGCGCCCCTGATAGAGCTTCTGATCTTCAAACTCCTGAACAATTTCATCACACAGTGCGTTGAGATCACCTTGTATGGGGCGAAATTCGACGCGACCCACTTGAA
>CAIPFY010000426.1 GCA_903864435.1 uncultured Chloroflexota bacterium
AGGACTGCAGCATATTCTGCGAATTCGACATGCACATGCGGGCGATGGTGTTTACGGTTGTCATAGGCATACATGTACACCAGTACACCGTAAAACATAGACAGAATGGGCATTTGCTTTTTACTCGTGATGGTCAAAGGTTTGGAAGCCCGCCAGCCCAATGATGATGGATTGCCAGGCGAGGAGCTGGGTGCGCATGGATTGCCGTGTTTCGCTTGCAGTGACGGGGTTGGGGCTCGCGATGACGGGAGGGCGTGTCATGGCTGGCTTTCACTCAGGACAGCTTGGCCTTTTGCGGTACGCCTGTATTTCTGCTTGGTGCTGCTGGGTTTGTCGGGCTGGGTCATCTCTATCAGATTGGCTGTTAGCGCGGGGGTCAGATAGCTGACATAAAAATGCTTCCTGTCCTTAAGGTTCAGTGCATCCATCAATTCGTGGCGCGACACCTCCTGAGTTGCTGCTTGCAGCAGTGCCATGACCTGTGGGGTAACCTGTGGGGTAACCTGTGGGGTGCGGCGGTTCATCGCGCCTTGATCCGGGCGCGTGAACGTCACCATGACGAAATCATCGGCTGAAACGAGCGCAGGCGCGCGCTGGCCCGCCGCGATCATTAACTCTACGATCTTGAGCGTGCCACGCCCCCATTTTTCGGTTATTCCGCGACGATAGAAAGCGCTGGCGATCAGCGGGTTCCATGGTTTGGATTCGTGCGGGAGCAACAGCTTTTCGGGCGTCAGCCCAAAGTGCAGTTCTCCCGGCGAGATGATTTCGAGCCGGTCGTCGTAAAGCGCGACGCCAATCGAGCCGCTTCCGCTGGCGTAGTCGCGATGCACGAAGGCGTTGGCCAGCGCTTCCCGCAGTGCCTCAATGGGAAAGAGCGGCACGTCCTCACGCTCGAATTTCCCCGGAATGATTCGGCTTGCCACAGGCAGCCAGTCGATAAGGAAGCGCTCGGCGCGGCGCATCAGATCGAAGGCGTTGCCGTGAAATTGCCGATTGTCGAGAAACTCGCTCCGGTCGACACCCTTAAATCTTGCCAGGCGCAAATGCAGTTGCGGAAAGTCTGGCTGTGCAATGCCGCCCTTGCAAAACAGTGCTACTGCGGCGCGTGTCAGTTCGCTCCCCGCGGTCAGCAGGCCAAAGCCGCGCAGGATAGCCAGCGGGTCGCGAGAGCCGGGGTCGTCGCTGCGCCCTCTGCGAATTGATTCTTCTAGGGTGACGACGATTTCGTTGTTATCGAGCTTGTCGATCGTCCAGTCAGTGGCGGCCTGGGTTTCCCAGCGATGGGTGGCGTGCAGCGATTCGAGCATCAGCCGCTGGTAGGTGGCGCGCGGCATGACGCGCGTGGTGTTCAAGATGCGTTCGTACGGCACGCCGCGAAACGATACCGGTTGCAGCATCGGCCGTCCGACCTGTAGGCAGATGAGCTCTTGGCCATCAGCGACAGGTATCCGGTTAATGCGGGGCAGAAGCGGCGGTTCGAATCCGTTGAATTCGGTGGCGAGCTTTTCAAACGTGCGATCTGAAACGGACTGCCCCAGGATTTTTCCGGCTGGTGTGACGCCAAAGACGACCAGCCCGCCTTCGCCATTGGCGAAACCGCACAGCGTGCGGCACGCGCGCTCTTTCTCGGCAGTCGATTTCTTCAACTCGATTGTTGAAGATTCGCCGCCGGCGATGAGAGATCGAAGATCGGGCAGGCTCATAAATGGCCGGGAGTGCGGCAGTAGGCGCGGTTGGCTTTACTCGTGGTGGTGGTAGGTTTGAAAGCCGGCCAGCTTGAGCATGGCATCGCGCTTGGCTTCGGTGTAGTCGGCTTGCACCATCTCGGCCAGGTAGGCACCGTCTTGGCCGGTGATGAAGGCGATTTTTTGGTGAGTCATGGTATGTGTCATAAACTATAAAATTAGTAGCTGCATACGCTTATTCTATAAAGGGCGCGCTCAAACGCCTGCAGCGCTACCGCACCGCGCTGTAGCAAGATCAGCCCCACCAGCAGCCAGAGCCAAGAGCCAATTTCATACATCAAAATGTCATGTGATCAGCCCAACACAATCGGCCCGTGCATTTGCTCGTCGCTGCTCCAGATGCCGGTAAACAGGTCATACAGGCTGGGTACATACAGCACCGCGAGGCCGATGATGATGGGGAGCCAGGCGAGGAGCTGGGTTTGCAGCGGGGGTTTGCCTGAGGAGATGGCGAGGTTGCTCATAAGGTGTGGTATCCACCAGTTTTGGGCGAGCCGGTGAATTCAATTTTTTGGTCGTCGCGGAGCTGCCTGATTCGGTGTTCAATGTTCTTCGGTGTCAGACCCATGAGTTTGGCTAAGGCGGGTGCACGCAGCCCGGGGTTCTTACGAATAACGTCGAGCAGATCGTTTACTCCCCCATTTACTCCCCCATTTACTCCCCCATTTACTCCCGCACTTTGCACGTCAGGCCGTTTGAGGACAACGCGAAATTGATTGGCATCGCGTTCGTCCAGAAATTCGATTTGTGGCCAAGCGTCTGTTGCTCGCCGGATGCCGCTGCCAAGCCCCCGGTAGGGCAGAAGATGGAAGGCGTGCGATGCCAATGCGGGGTTGCGCAGGTTGGACACTCCAAACCGAATTTGCTCGGTGGTGAGGTGGTTGGGCAGGTGGCCGGGGCTGATGATTTCAACGCGGTCGGTATAGATCAGCAGTCGAATGGGTGCGCTGAGAAGGTAGTCGCGGTGTACCAGTGCGTTGACCAGAATTTCTTCAAATGCTTCTGTCGGTATCTCCAACTGGCCGGGGCTGTTGAAGCTGCGGTTGCCCTGCACATGGTGCAGATTTCGTTTGATGAAAGCCAGGCAGCGTTCGTATTGCTCAATCAGGGTGCCTTCAATGTCTTGGCTGTCTTGGTATTGCCTGTCGTGCAGCACGATGCCAGGGAATGCCACTGCCTTAGTGATGAATGCGGGTAGCAGGTGGTGCGGCCACTTTCCAAAGAGAAGCATGCCAGAGAGGTTGGGTAAACCGTTGCGACCTAGATTGAGGTTTTGCAGCAGGCGCTCAAGTGGCATGCCGGTTGAGGTGAAGGGCTTACCGTAGCGGCGCTCAAAGTATTTTTCGAATTCAGGCTGGTCAAAGTTGTCAAGGCTGGCGGTGCTAACGGTTTGTTCATCTGCATGCAGCAAGCCTGATTGCTGGAACATGCGTTGCATTTCTTCGCGGGCGGTTACCTGGCGTTTGTCAGCGCCGGTTTTGACCCAGATGCGGCCATGGGTGTCGACATAAGGTTTGTTAAGCCCCTCGGCCACGTTGATTAGCATGACCAAGCCCTGCTGGGTTTTGACGTTGCTTGTGGTTGGGTTGATGGGGGGCTTGACGTGTTGCGAAGCGGCGTTGGACAGTAGTTGGTTAAGGCGGCTGATGTCGGCGGTAGATAGGCCGGTAATGGTGCCCTTGTCAGACACCCCCACCAGCAGTTGCCCGCCACCCATATTGGCAAACGCAGCCAGTTCGGCCGCCAGGCTTTCAACATTAGTGAAGTCGCGCTTGAATTGGTGCAAGCTGTCTTCGCCGCACGCAATGATGGCGTTGAGGGCTTTTGGGGTCATGGGGGGGGGTTAGGCATCAGCGGCCCAAACGATGGGAAGCATTTATGCGGTTTTCATAACGCGCAATTCTGCGAGGATGGTTTCTATCCGTTGCGCCACTTGGTCATGTGGGATGCGGGGGCGTTTGTCGTCGATGGCCTCTTGAACCTTAGCGCGAAACCAGTCGTCATAACTGGCAGCCTGCTCTTCAGTTTCAAACTCGGATATCCGGGGGTCAAGTGTTGTCGTGTTCATTGTTGACACTTTCAATTAACTGGTTTCAGTTGGTTTGGAATTCATCTGAATCATGGATTGCATTATCCAGGCTAAGCATATGAAATGTCACGTTTGATTTGGCAGCAATGATTCAAGCGACTGTAGCTAAAGTGAAAATGGACCCGTGCATTTGTTCGTCGCTGCGCCAGATGCCGGTAAACAGATCATACAGGCTGGGCACATAAAGCACAGTCAGGCCGATGATGATGGGCAGCCAGGTGCGGAGTTGGGCGGGCGTGGATTGCCGCGCTGCGCTCGCAGTGACGGGGGTGGCGATCATTTTAGGCGGTTTGCGTTTTTGCCAGTGACGATGGCCTTGCCGGACTTGGTTTCGATGGCTTTGCGTGTGTTGCCAGCGATGGTGCCGCCCTGTTGGGCAATTACCCGGCTTTCTTCAAATCCTTTGGGTAATTTTTGTTTTGATATTTC
>CAIPFY010000427.1 GCA_903864435.1 uncultured Chloroflexota bacterium
CGCTGTCTAGTGTGTCCATAAAACAGCGCACCGAGACTCCGCGACCGGGCTGGGCGGAACCACCGGTGTTGGTTGAAGCATACCAATTGCCGGGGATGACGACCCCATCGCACATCGAGATGATGACCCGTTCATACCAACCTACATCTTGGGCTGCATAATCGATTCCGTTATGAGTCTGATAGGTAGGGCCATAGCCACCGTTTGGAATAAGTGTCAAAGAATCATCAATCGAAACAGCAAACGCATAGGAAGTCGGACCAAATCCCTGAATTCGCATGGATTCCAAAAGGATGTTGGGCTGCGAAGCGATGTTGGGCATTTCTACATATGGCAAGCTGATGAAAGGCATGGGCAGCCCGTACTGTGAAGCACGGTTGTGAAAAGCAGTGACTTCTGGCACGTCAAGGGGTAAATCACGTGTGGGAACCACTATCGGGCTAGGTGTTGCTGTCGGTGTCAAGGTTCCGTCAGAGGTGAGAGTGCCGTAAAGGCGCACCGCGTCGATGAGGAACTGCCGCGGGTCGCGCAGCAGGTTTCCGCCAGCGCTGACCACCAACAGACGCACCGTGCGCACACTGCCGGTATAGGGGATGTAGATCCCATACCAACCGCGAACAGCATTTTCTTCTGACCATACATCGGCCCAGGTAACATCATCATCGCAGTTGAGCGCCAGCGGCGAAACCTGCACCCAAAGACGCATGTCTTGAGTGATCGGCGTTTGGCTTCCCCCCAAGAGTTGTGCGCTCAGTACCTCAATAGTGCCGCTCGTCAAGCTGACCGTGCCACCAAAACGAAGGGTCACACAGGCATAATCGCCATGTGTGGCGTTGGTGATCTCGAGATCTAGATTATCTTCAACCCCGACTGCGCTGCCTTGATTGGCAAACCCGATGCTGCCACTGGCATCGTTGGTGGTGGTACGGCGGGTATCATTCACTTCAGATGCGTAAACATACTGGGTACTTGCCAGCAAGGATGATTCCGAAGGGGATTCGATTAGGAGCGCCGCAGTCGATTGCCACAATTCCACATCATCCACCAGCAGCATACTCGCGCCGATTCCAGCGAAGGAGAAAGTTCCCGGCGGCAGCGGGGCGGTATCCTGAACAGCCAGCACCTCCACCCCGTCCACCTGCACCCGCAGCGTATCCCCTATCACGGAGAATCGCAGCGTGCGCCACTGCCCCGGCGCGGCGGGCGGCAGCGCGGCGCTGACCAGCACTTGCGTCCCCCGGTAAAGCGTCAGCAGTCCATCCTCGCCCAGCAGGAGCGTGTAAGCACCCGCCGCGCTCTGACGCAGGCTCAGGCGGAACAAACCGCCCACGAACTGCGCTCGAAGCTGAACCGCCAGATCAAGCAGGCCGTCATGCACGAACGTCGCTGGCTCGTCGTTCCCCACGCTGCTCAGCGCCAGCCCGCCTTCGCTGGGGATGAGCGCCCAACCCGCGCCCAACGTCCAGAAGTAGAGCGTGCCCGTATCGAAGCTGTCGGTCAGCAGCAGACTCAGCGGTGGCTCGGTGGGCAGCGACAGCGGCGTGAAGGTGGGC
>CAIPFY010000428.1 GCA_903864435.1 uncultured Chloroflexota bacterium
GATGAACCCGCGCAGCACATCCAGCGCGTTCACCAGAAAGTAGTAGGTGAAGCCCCACACGATGCCCAGATGAAATAGGCTGGACACCCGCCGCGTCTTGAGCGTGGTGTTCTGCGCCAGATACACCCGCAAAGCGCGGAAAGTGCGCTGTGGCAGGTTGCTCAGGTCAAGCTCACCTTGCCCGCGATTGATGATTTGCGCCATCTCACGGAAACCGGCATAGGTCGCACCGAGCGCGAACAGGGCAAGCAGCAAAAACAGCATTTGTTCAACAGGGGTAAGCATGATGATTTTCCTTAAATCCAACAATCGAATCAGGATTTAATTACGCTTGTGGTTAGTGTACCCGCGCCCCGCACAAAAGGCAAAACGCACCTTCGCACTCTCAACGGGGTCTTTGAATCCACTAATCCCCCGCGTTATACTCCCACCGCAATCTGTTTTCTCCCCAACGAGCAAAGGTGTTAAACCACGATGTCCCTCGGCAAGAAAGTCCGTTTGAACCGCTTGTTTTCCAATCCTTCGGGCAACCTGTTTGCAGTTGCGATTGACCATTTCACCACCTACAACATGGGGTTGCCGACGGGGCTGCGCGATATGCGCCGCACGCTGGCCGCCATCATCGCCGGGGAGCCGGATGCTGTGACCATGCACAAGGGAATCGCCCGCACCTGCTGGGAGCCGTATGCTGGTAAGCTCCCGTTCATCATGCAGAGCAGCGGCGTTCGCCCCGACGATACCGCCCACGAACAACTGGCGACCGTCGAGGACGCGGTGCGGGTGGGCGCAGATGCTTTTGCGGTGGTGGCATTCCTGCATGGCCCCACCGAAGCCTACTACCTGCGGACGGTGGCGGAGTGCGTGCGTGAGGGCGAACGGCTGGAAATGCCGGTCATCTGCCATGTGTATCCGCGTGATAAAGATTTGAAGATCATCTATGAACCGGAGGCGATTGCGTGGGCGGTTCACTGCCTGACTGAAGTGGGCGTGGATATTGTCAAAGTGCCGTACTGCGGCGATCCGGTGGCGCATAAGCAGATCGTCGCCCAGTGTCCGCAGCCTGTCGTGGCGGCGGGCGGCCCCAAGACCGAAACCATGCAGGATGCGCTGCAACTGCTGGCGGACGCGGTGAGTTGCGGTGTGCGCGGCGGCACCGTCGGGCGCAACGTGTGGGGCAACCCCGAAACGATCACGGGCGCAGTGCGGGCGTACCGGGCGGTCATCCATGATGGCGTAGCGCCTGCCGAGGCGGTCAAGCTGGTTACGGGCTAACGACAACACAACGCGGGGAGAAGAACCTCACCCCTCAGTCCCCTCTCCATCACGCGGAGTACCGCTATAGAGAGGGGAAGTGTCGCATTTTGCACCCTTCGCCCTGACGCGCAGCGGAAGGGACGGGGGTGAGGGTTGCCTTTTCTCCCCTTTCTCTATCGCTATGGGGAAAGGGGCGGGGTATAGGGGATGAGGATGAGGGAGAATGGCATGACCATAGATATACTCGGTCTGGGAATTGCAACCGTAGATGATCTGCTGTTCGTGCCGTTTTTCCCTGCGCCGGATACCAAGATGCAAATCCTGCGCTCCGAACGGCACGGCGGCGGCTTGACTGCGACGGCGCTGGTGGCGGCGGCGCGCTTGGGCGCACATTGCGCGTATGCGGGTGTGCTGGGCGATGACCCGATTTCGGATTGGATCGCGGCGGATTTGCAGGCCGAAGGTGTGGATACCGCTTACCTTCCACGCCGTGCAGAGGCGCAACCGGTTCATGCCGTGATCGTGGTAGATACGCAAGCGCAGACCCGCACCATCCTGTACGAGATGAACGGCAAGACTGGCGCGGATGACACGCTGCCGGAAGCCGCCGTCATACAGGCGGCGCGGGTGCTGTTTCTGGATGACTTCGGGCTGGAAGGCAACCGCCGCGCAGCCGCCATTGCGCGGGCGGCGGGCGTTCCCGTCGTGGCGGATTTCGAGTTCACCGATGCGCCCGACCTGCTGGCACTGGTCAATCACCTGATTGTGTCGGCAGCCTATGCGCAGCGCATGACCGGGCAGAGCGATCCTGCGGCGGCAGTGCGGGCGTTGTGGGCAGAAGGGCGCTCGGCAGTGGTGGTGACGGCTGGCGTAGAAGGCTGCTGGTACAGCGAGGGCGGCGTGGTGGGTCATCAACCGGCGTTCCGGGTGCAAACGGTGGACACGACGGGCTGCGGCGATGTGTTTCATGGCGCGTATGCGTGGGCGCTGGCGCGGGGGCTGCCGCTGGCGGAACGGGTGCGTTACGCTTCCGGTGCGGCGGCGCTGAAGGCCACGCGGGCAGGGGGACGGGCTGGCATCCCCACGTTGCCGCAACTGGAGGCGTTCTTGCGTTCGTAGGGGTTTTTAGACAAAGCGGGCTGGCACGTCGGCCAGCCCCTACGAAGACGAAAACCCGGGGTTGTAGGGGACGGCCTGCGTGCCGTCCCTTTTTGTTTCCCTGTTACTCGATCACCAGCAAGTCCTGATAGCCCTTCGTCAGCGGTTCGCCGCCGCCGGGACGTGCCACGACCACATCTTCCACGCGGGCGCTGAAGCTGTTGAACTGGATCACGCTCGGTTCGATGGTGAACAACATCCCTTCGCGCAGCGGGGTTTCGTCGCCTTTGGTCAGGAACGGCGGCTCATGCACATCCCAGCCGATGCCGTGACCGAGGCGGTGGCGGAACATCGCGCCGTAACCCGCGTCTTCGATCACCTTGCGGGCGGCAGCGTCAGCCTGCGTGGTGGTGTTCTCGCCGGCCTTCAGCGCGGCAATCCCCGCCCGCTGCGAGTCCATAATCAACCGGTGTACCTTGATCTGCTCGGCGGACGGTGCGCCGAACGACACGGTGCGCCCGTAGTCATAGCAGATGCCATCCACCGCCGCGCCGAAATCGAACAGCACCGAAACGGGCGGGGTGAGGACACGCGGCCATGTGTTTAGGCGATCCCCGAACAGCGTGGGGTGGTTCGGTCCCGAATTGTAGAGCGATGTGGTGAAAGACGGGCCAATCGCGCCGTGCCGCCGCATCTGGAAATCCACTTCGCTGACCACTTCCAACTCGGTCATGCCGAGGCGCAGATTCTTCAGCACGTCCGCGAAAGCCGCCTCGGTGATGGTTCCGGCGTGGCGCATGGCCTCGATTTCTTCGGGCGATTTGATGACGCGCATCGGGCGCAGCAGATCGGTGGCAGACGAGAAACGCGCATCGGGCAGGATGCGCTGAATGTTGGGGATGCTCTCGCCCGTCGTCTGGTCGCTGATCGCCACACGCGGCGCAGCCGGTAGGCCGAACGGCTTGAGCAGATCGCGCACCTGTGCTTCCGGGCTGTCCCAGTCGCCCATCACGCGGATTTCGATGCCCTTCAACGCGCCCAACCCGCCGAACTCCGCCGTCATGCGCGGTAGCAGCAGAATCGGTGCATGACTCGCGCTCATCCACGCGCCTTCCGCCCATGCGCCGGGGTGCATGGTGCGCCCGAAGTTGGGGATGTCACGCGGGACACCTGCCAGATATTCCAGATCAGTCGAGACAGGCAGAAAGACCAGATCAACTTGATCCGCCAGACTGGCTTGAAAACGCTGGATACGTTCGCTGAAGTTCATAGTTTTCCCTGTTATGAATGATGCCTTTAGGCGACATAGAAGGTTCGATTGAGCAAATCGCCCAAACTATAACATGCAAAGTGTAGAATTTGCATGTTTGCCATTTTTTGTAAGGGCAATAATATGAGAACCCTTAAGGTTCATAAAGGGTCTAGAAGGGTTCTTGGCAGATAGAGTGTAACCGTTATGACGTTTTCTAAGTGCTTATGGCCTGTTGTGAATTGGTAATGCGATTTGTTATTGGATGGTTGAACTGCCGTTGCCTGAATCGCATTGCAAGCCTACAATGTGAGAACCTTGAGGAACGGCGCGTTGGGGTCATTCCTTATTGGTCTTTGTCAACGTTATTGAATAGAGAGGACAGGGTATATGCGTGGTTCATTTTTGAGGAAGTTACCCGCGCTGCTGCTGGCGCTGGTATTGGCGCTGCTGATCTCCACAACCGCGTTCGCTCAGGACGAGAAGGTGCTGGTCATCGGTCATGCCGAAAGCACCGATTCGCTCGATCCGGCGCGTGGGTACACTCAGACGACGGGGATCGTCCTCAAGGCGACCTATCAGACATTGGTGACATTCCCGGCTGCCGATGCCAGCTCGATTGAGCCGGAACTGGCCGAATCGTGGACTGTTTCGGAAGATGGTTTGACTTATACCTTTATGTTGAGCGCGGACGCGGCCTTCGCCGATGGTCATCCTGTGACCGCCGATGATGTGGTGTTCTCGATCAACCGCCTGAAGGCCATCAAGGGCAACCCGGCCTTCCTCGCCGATGGTATCGCCAGCGTGAGCGCAGTGGATGCCAGCACGGTAGCGATCACCCTGACGGCGGCCAGCCCGTCGTTCCTGTCGCTGCTGCCCAACAGCGCCTTCTCGGTTGTCGACTCGGAAGCTGTGAAGGCCAACGGCGGCACGGACGGCGAAGATGATGCCGCAGAAGCCTACCTGAACGGCACATCGGCGGGTTCGGGCGCGTACATTCTGGAAAGCTGGGAACCGCAGGTGGAAACCGTGCTGGTTCGCAACGCAGCTTACAAGGGCGCTGCCCCGCACTTTGACCGTATCATCATCCAGAACATCCCCGAACCCGCCACCCAGAAGACGGCTCTGGAAGCCGGCGACATCGGTCTGGCGCTGGATTTGACCAGCGATCAGATTAGTGCGCTGAAAGGCAACGCGGATATTGCGATTGCCAGCGGCCCGGCCAACATCATCCACTTCCTGCTGATGAACCGCGATGAGAGCATCGGCGGCCCGGTCAGCAATCCGCAGGTCGCGCAGGCCATCCGCTACGCGCTGGACTATGAAGGATACAAGGCGCTGTGGGGCGGCGTGGCTCCCGGCACGAATCTGGCTGTCGGTCTGGCCGGCGCGTTCGGCGAAGACAAGGCCATCCAGCGCGATCTGGACAAGGCGAAGGCGCTGCTGGCGGAAGCCGGCTACCCCGACGGGTTTGAAATCACCCTCGATTACCCCGACTTCTCGTTTCAGGGCGTGAATATGAACACCAACGCCCAGAAGATTCAGGCCGATCTGGCTGAAGTGGGCATCGTGGTCACGCTCAACCCCGGCGATCTGGGTACGGCGCTGGACGGCTACCGCAACGGTACGCAGGGCTTCGCCTACTGGTTCTGGGGCCCGGACAAGCTCGACCCCGAAGATTTCCTCGCCTTCCTGCCCGGTGGCAAGGTGGCGTCGGATCGTACCAAGTGGTTGGCTGAAGGGGCTGACCAGAGCTTGCTCGACCTGATCGCGCAGGCGAAGGGCGAACTCGACCCTGCCAAGCGCATTGACCTGTACGGTCAGCTTCAGGTCATCGCGCAGGAAAGCGGTGCGTTCGCGCCGTTCAACCAGCCCGACATCCAGACCGCGTTTGCCGCTACCCTGAAGGGCTATGTGTGGCATCCGCAGTGGTTGCTCGATCTGGCGCTGTTGAGCGAGTAGCGTCTGCCTAATCGTTATTGACTGGAGGGGCGTGCCGTTGTGTGCGCCCCTCATTAATTCCTCAGTGAGATCAATAGACCGTTATGCCTTTTTATCTGTATTTTCTGCGGCGGTTGTTGTTCGTGATTCCCACCCTGATCGGCATCACGGCGGCGGCATTTTTCATCGCCAACGCCATCCCGTCCGATCCGATCAATACCAACCTGCCGCAGAGCGCCCTGAATAACCCCGAAATGATCGCCGCCTTCCGCGAACGCTGGGGGCTGGATAAGCCGCCCGTCGAACGCTATTTCACCTATCTGTCTAATCTGGTGCAGGGCGATCTGGGAACCTCCATCAAGACTCACAAGCCGGTGGCGGACGACATTCGCCGTTTCCTGCCGGCCACGGCTGAACTGGCGACCTATGGCACGCTGTTCGGCATCGCAATTGGCGTGGGCTTCGGCATCATCTCAGCGGTCTGGCGCAACAGTTTTCCCGATTATCTGGTGCGTATTCTGTCGCTTATTGGCGTGAGTTTCCCGGTGTTTTTGCTGGCGCTACTGGCGCTGCAAGTGTTCTACGTCAATCTGGGGATTACGGCAGGGCCGGGACGTTTGGGCGTTAAGCTGGATGACCCCCCCGCTGTGACCGGTTGGTTCACAGTGGATGCGCTGCTCGCCGGACAGTTCAGCGTTTTGGGGGACGCGCTGTCGCACATTATCCTGCCTAGCATCATCCTCGGCCTGTATAGTTCGGGCATCATCGCCCGCATCACGCGCTCCTCGCTGCTGGAAGTGTTGGGGGCGGATTACATTCGCACGGCGCGGGCGAAAGGCTTGAGCGAACGGTTGGTCGTGGGACGACATGCGCTTCGCAACGCGCTCATTCCGGTGGTCACGGTCATCGGTCTGTCGTATGGTAATTTGCTGTCGGGCGCGGTGCTGACCGAATCCATTTTCGCGTGGCCGGGCATCGGACGTTATATGTTCCGCGCCTCCACCTCGCAGGATTTCCCCGCCATCATGGGCGTGAGCATCCTGATCGCCGCTATTTATGTGGGAGTGAATTTCATCGTTGACATCCTTTACTACTTCCTTGACCCGCGAATCCGCCTCGCGTAGTTTCCTGCGGGATACAGGGCGGATGTTGAGCCGCAACCCGCTGGTGCTGATCGGCCTGCTGATGATTATCGGCTATGTGCTGGTGTCGTTGGTCTCGCCGTCCATCATCCCGCGTGACCCGATGAAGCAGGATGTGAGCAACCGTCTGAAGCCCCCTTCGGCGGATTTTTCGTTTGGCACCGACGAGCTAGGGCGCGACATCTTCAGCCGTGTGCTGGTCGGGTCGCGCATCACCATTCCGGCGGGCGTGGTGGTGGTGGTCATCGGTAGCGCACTCGGCACGTTGGTCGGCGCGGTGGCTGGCTACGTGGGCGGCGTGTGGGACGAGATCATCATGCGCGTGACCGAGTTGTTCATGGCCTTCCCCACGATCATTCTGGCGATGGCGGTCACGGCTGCGCTGGGGCCGGATATTCGCAACGCGATTCTGGCGCTGGTGGTGGTGTGGTGGCCCAGTTATGCCCGCCTGATTCGCGGGCTGGTGCTGGATGTGAAATCCAAAGAGTTCGTGGAAGGGGCGCGCAGCGTGGGCGCTCCCGACTTTTACATCCTGTTCCGCACGGTGCTGCCCAACTGCCTGTCTCCGGTGGTGGTGCTGGCGACGCTGGACATTGGCAACGCCATCCTCACCTTCGCCGGACTCAGTTTCCTCGGCCTCGGCCCCGACCCGTCCTCGCCGGAATGGGGGCGCATGGTGTCCATCGGCATTGATTTCTTCGACCAGTGGTGGATGTGGCTGTACCCCGGCATGGCGATTGCGCTGCTGGTGATGGCCTTCAACTTCATCGGCGATGGCGTGCGCGACATCCTCGACCCGCGTTTGCGGAAGTGAGGCGCACCCATCGGTCGTATATCGGTCGTATAATGGAGATGACCGCTTAATAGCGAGAACCGCGCATGTTTAACCAGTTGCGTCTCTACACTGTTGATGCGTTTGAAACATTTCTGGCGCAGCCCGAAAATGCGGATCGGGCGTTTGAACTGGTACACGGGGAACTGGTTGAGAAAGCTATGCCGACTGAAGAACACGGCTTGATTGTGGCGAATCTGCTTGCCGCGCTCTGGATTTTTGTGAAACAGGCGGGGATGGGGCGGGTCGGTGCTGAAATTCGCAACCGGCTACCCGGTGATGACCACAATGCCCGTCAGCCGGATATTTCGTATTTTGCGGATTCTTCCCGTCCGATTGTGGAACGCGGCGCGGTGCCACGCCTGCCCGATCTGGCGGTGGAAGTGAAATCGCCCGATGACACCTACCGCTTGATGCGCGAAAAAGCCGATTTCTATCTGGCGAATGGTTCGCGTCTGGTATGGTTGGTCTACCCCGAAAAGCACCTTGTAGAAGCGCACACGCCCGCCGGATTTGATCTGCTTGGTGAAGGCGACACGCTGACGGGTGGCGCTGTGCTGCCCGGTTTCGCGCTGGCGGTGCAGGACATTGTCCCGGTCTACAAACACCCTCATCCCCCGTTCCCTGCCGAGTGCGCGTCATGGCGAAGGGGTGCACAGAGTCCC
>CAIPFY010000429.1 GCA_903864435.1 uncultured Chloroflexota bacterium
GACCAAGCAACAGCCCTTCGGGGCACTGAAACTTTCAGTCAGATTGACTACACCCTACAGCTAACCCGCGTTGCGACCAAGCAACAGTCCTTCGGGGCACTGAAACTCCCAAAGGGACTGCGAGAACGGCGGGTTGAGATACGTTGCGACCAAGCAACAGCCCTTCGGGGCACTGAAACCAAAAATCGTACACCTTTGCGTACCCCCTTTCATGTTGCGACCAAGCAACAGCCCTTCGGGGAGGGCGCTCGTTGGGGGCGCGTTTATCAACTTGTGATTCGTCAGGGGAATGAGGGGCGCTAAATCTTCGCCAGTTCCGCCAGTAGCCAGTGATGTTCGTCCATCAACTGCTGGATGAGCTGCATGTCCGCCGCTGCGTCCGGGTCAGGCGCGGCGGAACCCGCTTCCAGCGGCAACCACGCCGCGAACGCGGGCGCGTCCGCATGGCCTTCCGCCACCGCCACCACCTGTTGCAGCGCCTCTGCCGCCTCCCAGCGCGGACGCTGACCGTTCACCGCCAGCATGAGCAGCGCCGCCAGCAGCGCGGTACGCTTGTTGCCATCGGCAAAGGGATGGTTGCGCGCCAGCGAATGCAGCAGCGCGGCGGCTTTCTCGGACAGCGTGGGATAGGCATCCTCGCCAAAGACGCTCTGCATCGGGCGGGCGGCGGCGGATTCCAGCAGGTTCATATCCCGCACCGCACGCTTGCCTTCCACAATGCTGTGAATCCCCGCGCCGTGAATCAGCAGATCGTTGATGTATACCAGTTCGTCTACCGTGATAAAACGGGTCATGGTCGGGTGTCCGTATGCCGCGCCAGCCAGTCCGCAATGGCCGGAACGTCGTGCAGGTTCTGCGCGATTTCGAGGACGAACGCCTGTACCTCGTCGGCGCTCCACAGCGGTTGCAGCCCGTTGCGCTCCAAGAACACCTGCGTCACCCGCGTGGCGGCGCGTTTGTTGCCGTCAAAAAACAGGTGATGCGCCGCCAGCGAGTGCATGAGCGCGGCGGCTTTGTCCAGCAGGGTCGGGTAAGCGTCCTCACCGAACGCCCGCAGCATGGGGCGCGCCGCCGCCGAACGCAGCAAATGGCGATCCCGAACGTCCGGTTCGCGGCCTAGCGCGTCTTGCGCGAGAGCATAAATTTCGGCGGGGGTCAGGTAGTGCGTCGGGTCAGACATCAACGGGGAATCCGGTCAGGTGCGGCGTGAATAAAAACGGGGCATGGGTTGTTTGCGCCACGCCCCGAACAATGCGCTGTGCCGGCTAAATCGGCTTGAGTACGCGATCTTCGCGCAGGCGCTTGGACAGGATGCGCGCGCCCTTGTTTTCGGTCAGCACTTCCTGAACCGATTCGCGCCACGCTGGAATTTTGATCTGCTCGATGGCGGTGGCTTCGTACCCGTTCTTCAGGAAGCTCTGTCCGGCTTCGGGGGTGACGTTTCCGGTCAGGAAGATGTACGACACTTCGCTTTGCAGCGCCTTCGACGCTTCTTCCACAGCGGCCACCAGCGCATCCACAATCGGGGTGGCAGGGGCGGCGGTGGTGATATAGAACTCGTCCACGCGGGTTATCAGGTTTTCCACCTGCCAGCCCATCACGCCCAGAATACGGTCGGTCTGGTCGTGCGCCAGCAGATAACTCTTTTGTCCGAAGGCCATCATGATGTCCATGCGGCTAACGTTCTTGGCAGCCGAGGCGTTCATGAAACTGGCGATTCCGTCGGCGTTGCTAGGCATCCCGCGCTTGACCGACACCTTCAAATCCCCGATGGGGGGAGCCGTTGTCGGCGGCGCGGCGGGCTGTGTCACCGCAGCAGGCGGCGGCGCAACAGGACGGGCGGGCGGGGCAGCGGGCGGTGGCGCAGCAGGACGGGCGGGCGGCGCGGCGGGGGGTGCCACCGCGACGGGCGGGGCAGCCGGTGCGCCACCTGTTTTGGCGGCAATCGCGCCCCATGCGGCCTGCACCTGTTTCCATGTTTCTTCGGCGCTGCCATCATTCTTGATGACCACATGCGCCTGACTGAGCTTGTCAGCCTGCGCCTGCTGTACCGCGATGCGCTGACGCGCTTCGGTTTCGCTCATCTTGCGCGGGCCAACCAGACGCTTGAACTGCGTTTCGGGCGAGGCGTCCACCACCCAGATCGCGTCCACACTCTGCGACAGATCGGTTTCCAGCAGCTTGATGGCCTCGATGACCACCACGCGCTGCGGGGCGCGGCTGATGAGCGTCCCCACCGCCTGCATCACAATCGGATGTACCAGTGCCTCCAGCTTGGCGAGTGCCTCCGGGCGGGAAAAGACAATACTGCCCAGCAAATTGCGGTCAATATTCTTATCCGCGTCCAGAATGAACTGCCCGAAGGCGTCAATGATCGGTTTGTAGGCCGGGGCGCCGGGCGCCATCGCACGGTGACTCAAGCTGTCGGCATCAACCGTGTACGCATCCAGATGTTGAAGCATCTGGCGCACCACACTTTTGCCTGTCGCTATGTTTCCCGTGAGGCCAATCACGTATTTATTTGCCCAACGACCCACGGTGTCCTCCCGGTGGATGAAGACTACTTTGAACGACTCGTTCGTATGTATTGTAACGTCATTTCACGCGCAGGGTCAAACGAGAAGGATTGACGTTTCGACTACGCATCAAACATCCGCTATAGATACGCCATTTCCCCCTCAACCGCACCCCGCATCGCGTCTCCAGTGGAATAGAGGGGGAGCAGGTGAGATAAGACGTGCTATCCATAATATACATTACTTATGGATTATAGACCTGTATGCGCTGATTGGGTACACGTTGCGCCAACCGCGCCATATTCGCCCGTACCCGCACCACGATTTCCGCTTCATCCAGCGTCAGCAGTTGGCGGTCACGCATCAGCACACGCCCGTTGACGATGGTCGTGCGCACATCACTGGCGGCGGTATTATACACTAGGCTGGCGGTCTGGCTGTGCAGCGGTTGGTGGTGGATGCCCTTCAAGTCCACCAGAATCACATCCGCCAAGTAGCCCGGTTCCAGCGCCCCCAGTTCATCCGGCAGACCGATCACGCGGGCGCTCTCGCGGGTGGCGATGGTGAGCGCCTCTGGAATGGTCAGCACTTCCGGCGAAGCGGCGGCTTGCTTCTGCGTCATCGCCATCAGCCGCAACGACTCCCAGATGTCCAGCGTGTTGTTGCTCACCGCGCCATCCGTCGCCAGCCCCACCGGAATCCCGTTGCGCCGAAATTCCAGCACCGGCGCGGTTCCCATCGCCAGTTTAAGGTAGGTTTTGGGCGCGTGGGCGATGCCCACGCCGTGCTTGGCGAGGATGGGCATGTCCTCCGGCAGCGCACCGCAGGCGTGGGCGATAATCGTGGGTTGGCTGAACAGCCCCACCTGCTCGCACACCTGAATCGGCGTCAGGCCGCGTTTTTCCAAACTGGCGCGGGTTTGCCCCATTTCTTCCGAGACATGAATGTGGATTCCCACGCCCAACCGCTGCGCTTCTTTCAGGCAGGCGCGTAGGTAATCATCATCGCAGGTGTAAGGCGCGTGGGGAGCCATCAATGTGCGGATGCGCCCATCCGCCGCGCCCTGCCAGTCGGCCACGAACTCCGCGCTACGCTCCACCATCTCCCGCCCGCCGCTGCCGAAAATCGCCCAACCGAGCAGCGCCCGCGTGCCAGCTTTTTCGACTGCTTTCGCGGCTTCGTCCATGAAAAAGTAGTGATCGGCTACCGAAGTCACGCCAGCACGGATCATCTCCGCCAGCCCTAACTGCATCCCCCAGTAGACATCATCCGGTTGCAGGTTGCTTTCCAGCGGCCACATGTAATCGTTGAACCAGCGTTCGATGGAGACATCCTCCGCCAGCCCGCGAAAAATCACCATCGGCACATGCGCGTGGCAGTTGATGAGTCCCGGCATGGCGAGCAGTCCCGTGCCGTCAATTACCTCACGGAAGTGCGACGGGTCGGCCTGTCCGGTGGGCTGCACCGCTTCGATGCGTCCGCCACCAATCAGAATATCGTGTTCATGCAGGACGAAAGCGCGAGCGTCGAAAGTGACATTCAACACGCCGCAGTTACGAATGAGCAAATCGGACATCGGGAACCCCCGTAGATAAGGCCATTAGATTCAGTATAGCGCGAACCCCCGTCCCCTTATCCCCATACGTGGGGCAAGGGGGGAGAATACAAAGATGTGAACCCTCTTTTTCCCTCAACCCCCTGTATGGGGTAGGGGCTAGGGGTGGGGACTCTTACTCCCTTCGCCCCTGACGCCAAAACAAAACGGGGGCGCTGATGAGCGCCCCCGCAGATTCCACAAACACGGCGTTCAGACTAGGTGTTGCCCCAGTCCATATCCAGATATTCGGGCGAGTTCACCTTCTTCAGGCTCAACCCCAACCGACGGTTCTCGATGTCCACCTTCACCACGCGCAGGGTGAGCGTGTCGCCTTCAGCCAGTACTTCGCGGGGGTGGTTCACACGGGTATCGGACAGTTCCGAAATGTGGATCAGCCCTTCGATTTCCTCCATATCCGCCAGACGGACAAACGCGCCGAACTTGGTCATCTTCGTGACCACGCCGCGCACCAGCTGACCGTCCTGATAGTTGATGGCGATGGTATCCCAAGGATCGGCTTCCTGACGCTTCATGCTCAGGCCAATGCGCTTGGCATCCGGGTCAATGCTGATGACCTCGACCTTCACTTCCTGCCCGATCTGCAAGAAGTCACGCGGGTGGGTGATGTGCTTCCACGACATTTCAGTGAGATGCACCAGACCTTCAGCGCCGCCCACATCTACGAACGCGCCGAAATCTACGATGCTGACCACTTTACCCTTCAACACCTGCCCCACGCTCAAACGGTTGATGAGCGATTCCTTACGCGCTTCGCGGCTTTCTTTGGCGGCGGCGCGTTCGGACAGGATCAGGCGGTTGCGGGCGCGGTCTACTTCCATCACCTTCACGGCGATCTTCTCGTTGACCATCTTGCCCCAACGTTCTTCAGGGGTTTCGGTTTCACTCGTCCGGCGCCGATCTGCGCCGATCTGACTCTGCGGGACGAATCCACGCAGACGGCCAAAGCGGACGATCAATCCGCCCTTGTTATAACCCGCCACCTGACTCTCATACACGTCCTGACTGACACGGTACTCCTCAGCACGTTGCCAGTCCATTTCCTCAAGGGCGCGGTTCAGAGACAGGATGAGGTCGCCGTTGTGGTCGTGAGGATTCACGACATAGACGCGAACCGTTTCCCCTGCTTTGAGCATATCTAGCGTCTCGCGGTTCATCCGTTCCAGTTCACGACCGGGGATGATGCCGTCGGCCTTTGCGCCGACATCCACAGAGACTGCCGTTGGAGATGTGTTGGTGACTTTGCCTTCCAGCACATCACCCCGCTTTAAGCCCTTCGGATCGGATGCGTCCGCAGGGGCGGCATCCGCACTTTCGGTATGATCCTCAGTGGCGGGAGTGTCTGATGCCTCCGGCGGTAACGCCTCGGTGCTGCTTTCGGCAGCCACAGGGACAATTTCCGGTTCGGACTGAGGCTCGGCGACAGGCATCATATTAGGGGTATCGCTCTGCCCGGTGACATTGGCATTCATGGCTTACTCTCCGCGCACATGGGTACAAGGAGTGTATTATAACGAGATGGAGGGAATCAATCAAACGAAACAAGGTAATTGGTTAGTGGTCTTAATCCAGAGTCGGGAATAGGCGCATTATGCCCTCTCAAAAGGTCATTTCTACACAGGCGCGGCTGGCACGAAAGGCCCTGATTGCGCTCGCTCAACGGTCAGAAGCCGTCTTAACCGGACGGGCGGCGGCGGGCATCTGGGCGGCGCTGACGGTGTGGGGGCTGGCGGGTCGCACCGTGCTACTACCCGCCAACACCTGCTACATCGTGCTGTGGGCGGTACAACGCGCCGGCTGTCGTCCGCATCTGGTGGATATAGACGCGCAAACCGGCAACCTGACTCCCGCCGCGCTGGAGGCGGCGCAGGTCGAACGCCCTGCCGCCGTCATCCCCTGCCATCTGTACGGGCTGCCCGCACCAATGGCGGCGCTCACCCGCTGGGCGCAAGCGCGGGGCGTGCTGCTGATCGAGGACGCGGCGCAAGCGGTGGGCGGCATGGTGGACGGGCGGCCTGCGGGCGCGTGGGGCGATGCGGCAGTCTACAGCTTCGGCGCAGGCAAAATCCTCGATCAGGGGATGGGCGGGGCGCTGCTCACCAACGACCCGGCCTTTGCTCGTGAAGCCGAACGCCTGCTGCGGTCAACGCCCGTCTGGAGCGCCGACCACGCCGCCCACGCTGAACAGTGGGCAGGGCTGTACTGGGCGCTGCATCAGCACGAAGCCGCCAACCCACGCCTACCCACACTCTACCCCGACCTGTACGCTTGGTACGGCGATCTGACAGTTCATCGTGTGCCGGAGTCCCACTGGGGCGGGCTGGTGGCGCGTATACAGGCGCTCCCCGCCGAACGCACCCGCCGCGAAATGGCGGCGGCACGGTACGATGCGCTGCTGGCGCGGTTGCCGGACGCAGAAACATTGCCGCGCCCGCCGGGGACAATGCTCTGGCGCTACCCGCTGCTGACGCCTGACCACCAACGGGACGCGCTGCTGGCGGCGCTCTGGGACGATGGACAGCACGCCGTCACTCGCTGGTATCCGGCGCTGGGCGCGATGACCGCCGCGCTGCTGCCGGATGTGCCGCAGCCGCCCACCCCTCATGCCGACCATCTGGCAGCGCGAATCATCAACCTGCCGCTGGATGGACAGGTGAGTGCGGCGGCGCTGCGGCGGGCGTGGCGCGTCCGCTAAACGGCGGTGTGTGATACAGTACGAAAGTACCATGTTGGATCAAAGTAAGATTTTCTGTACTTTAGCGGTGATAACTGACGCAGAGCAACCGCCTCAAAATGCCCGCAAGCACACCCCGTTTTTATTCTCCCTTGCGCCCCTGTTTTACGGGAATCGGAATGCGGAATCATTTTCCGACAGCGGGGCATCACCTGTAGGAATCTACCGAATTTTGAGTTAATATTGGGTTTGTGTGAGATATGATTGACGATAGGTGTCATACAATACACAATAGAGCATGAGTACGTTATGTTATACTGAATTAATGATGTGTGGGGTGAATACCAGCGTTGGTATGCTGCCCCGTGCGGGAGCGAAAAACGATGCCGCGCATTCTCTATATCGAGGATAACCGCGACAACCGCACACTGGTGCGGAGAGTGTTGTTGGCTTGCGATTACGATTATTGGGTGGAAGAAGCCGAAAGCGCAGCAATCGGAATTACGATGGCGCAGCAGAATCCGCCTGATTTGATTTTGATGGACGTGAGTATGCCGGACATGGATGGCCTGACCGCCACGCGGGTTCTGCGCACCATCCCGGAGCTGGCACACATCCCCATTGTGGCGATGACCGCGAACGCCATGCACGGCGATCGTGAACGCACCCTCGAAGCCGGGTGTAATGGATATATCGCCAAACCGATTGATGTGGACAAACTACCTGATGAAATCTGGAACTATCTGAGGAGTCGCCAACAATGAACGAAGCCGTAAGCAGCACTCCGCGTAAAGCGATTGAACCCGGCGAAGCGCATGTGTTGGTGGTGGAAGACAATGTGCCGAACTTTGTCCTCATCGCCCGTATGCTGGCCTTCATGGGCGTGCAACGCTGCGAGTGGAAAACCTCCGGCTGGCAGGTGGTTCAGTTTGCCGATACCCTCCCCCGTGTGGATTTGATCCTGATGGATATTCGCCTGCCTTACGAGGACGGCTATCAGGCGTTGCAAAAGGTGCGGGCGCACCCCCGCCTGCGCGACACGGTGGTTTGTGCGGTCACGGCGGAAGCCAGCGACGAGCAGATGCGCCGCGCCAAGAAAGCCGGTTTTAACGGGTTCCTCGGCAAACCGCTGGATGCCGACCGTTTCCCGCTTCAGATTCGCCGCCTGCTTTCCGGCGAAGAAGTGTGGGAGTGGAAGTAGCCCCGCCGCGCACGCCCGTTTGAGAGGCGCGGCGTTTTTCTACCACCGCTTGGGTGATGAACAAATCGTTGTCGAAAGACAGCGATTTTTTGTATTGTGTGGCAATCTGCCGCTTCCGATCATCGGCAAAACACCCCCGCGCCCAATCGTTAAGTCGTGCAGAATAGAGGCTGATGTTAGAATAGAAAGTATGTCGCAATCGTCCACCTTAGGCAGGAGCCGTGCCATGCCCCGTTGGAATTCCTTCACCTCGTTCCTGAACGAAGCCCGCGCCGCCGCCAATGACGGCAGCCGGCAAACGCTGGTGGACAGCCTGTTGCAAGAGCGTCCCCAGTGGCCGTGGGTGGAAGGCCGCAAAGCCACGTTCATCTATAACGGCACTGATGTCAAACATGGGGTGGCGCTCAATCTGGACACCATCAAGTCCGACCCGCCTTTCGACCCCCTTACCAACCTCGAAGACACGTCGCTGTGGTTCGTCACTCGCACGTTTGAGGACGACGACCTGCTGGATTATTTGCTGGCGATTGATGACCCGATGACGCCGCTGGCACAGGAAGCGGATGTGGTCAGCCGCGTGGCGGAACACTGGCAACCGGACGGCCTGAACCCCCTGCGGATGACCGTGCCGGGGCAGTCGGTATCGGTGTTGCGGATGCCAAACGCCCGCCCGTTTGCCGACTGGACAGCCATGCCGGGGGTGCCACGCGGGCGCGTGTTGGAGCATACCTTCAGCAGCGCACAACTGGGCGTGAACGGGCGCAAGCTGTGGGTGTATACGCCGCCGGGGTACGATGAGTCCGATGCGATTTATCCGCTGCTGATCCTGATGGACGGTCAGTGGGCGAACGGCCCGCTGCAAGTGCCGCACATCGCGGACGCGCTCATCAAACACGGGCGCATGGCACCGGCTTTGATCGCAATGGTGCAAAGCGCCGAACCGCAGCACCGCATCCGCGAGTATGTGGGGAATGACCGCCAGTATGGATCGCTGCTGCTAGAGGTGCTACCGCTGGTACAGGTCAGCTACCGGATTGACCCGACCCGTTTAGGGTTGGGCGGGGTGGATGTGGGGGCGGTGGCTGCTGCTCATGCCGCGCTGCTCAATCCAGCCGTGTTCAGTAGCTTGATTTTGATCTCGCCGCCGATGGGCAAAGGGGCAGACGAGGATTTGCTCCAGACCTATTCGACCCGCTTTCGGAACGCCCGTGTGCTGCCCTCGCGCATCTCCCAATCAGTCGGGCGCTACGAAGCCCGCAACCGCTTCCTGCGCCCCGCCGAGGCGCTGCGCGACATTCTGCGGTCGCGCCCCGAAGTGGATTATCGCTACTATGAGATTGGCAGCGGTCACGGGCTGGTGGGATTCCGCAGCATTCTGCCGGAAGCACTGGCATGGGCTGTGCCAGTGCCGCAAGCGGTGGACTAACCTTCACCCGTCATCAAATCCAGCGTGCGCGGGGTGAGCAACCAGACCAGTGTCCCACGCGGCGGCTGCTGGGCGATCAAGTCCACCCGCGCCGCGCTGCCTTTTTTCATCATCACATCCGAACCGCCGGTGATGGCGGCGATGGTCGTGCTGAAGTCCGGCTCATGCCCGATCAGCAGCACTTCATCCTCGGTTTCCAGCCCTTCGACCAGCGTGCTGATGAAGGCCGGGTTGAAGCCGAAGTTCAGTTCTTCGCGCACGATCACTGGCGTGGCAAAGGCTTTCGCCAGAATGTCGGCAGTCTGCCGCGCCCGCAGGCGGGGGCTGCTGAACACCCGCACGGGCTTCAACCCCAGCCGTTCCAGCGCACCGGCGGCGGCTTGCGTGCGTTCGTTGCCACGAGTGCTAAGGGGGCGGGTGAAATCGTCAAATTCCGGCCCCTGTGCATCTTCGGCATGGGCGTGACGGAAAAAGTAAATTCGCATACCCCACCTCCCATAAATTGATTAATCTAATTGTAACCTATGTTGGCAAGGGTAGCGGCGGGCAGATGTCACCGGATTTTCACGCGCATGGTGGACTCTTCATCGAAGCCGGACGCCGCGTAAAAAGCGCGGGCTCGTTCGTTCGCCCGCTGCACGTTCACAAGGATAGAACGCAGATTCAGCCACCCCGCCCGCCGTACCACCGCTTCCAGCAACGCCGCGCCCACGCCGCGCCGCTGGTAACTGGGCAGCACCGCCATATCGTTGATGAAGCCGCGCCCGCCGGTCAGCGTCCGCACGATGGACAGCACCGTGAATCCGATCAGGATGGGCGGCGGCTGGCGGGTTTGCGCCACAAACACCTCGAAGCCAGCAGACTCGCGGAAACGCAGGTTGACCTCGCGCCAGTCGTCGGGGTTCAAATCGCGGTTGGCGGGGATGAGCGCCAGCAGCGCCATAATCTCGTCAAAGTCGGTACTTTCGGCGGGGCGAATGATGAAATCGGCGCGTTCACTCTCCCCTGAAGAGGGCACCTCAGGCAACCCGCCGCGCCGCGCCAGCCATTCCGCCATGATTTCGCGGTGGGTGCGAAAGGGCAGCAGCGGCATGTCCTCCGGCTGAAAGACCCGCGCTTGAAGCGCATCATCTCCGCCTTGCAACTGCCCCCCTACCGGACGGGCGCGAAAGAAAATCATAATTCCGCTGGTTGGAGGGCCTTCTGGAAACGAGTTAATGCCAGCCAGTTCGAGGATTTCCACCTTCAGGCCGGTTTCTTCTTCGGCCTCGCGGACAGCCGCATCTTCGGCACTTTCGTCCGCTTCGATAAACCCGCTGGGCAGCGTCCATTCGCCTTGATGCGGCGGTTGCCCGCGCTGGATCAGCACCACGCCGCCTTCATGTTCGATCAGGATGCCCACCGCCGGCACCGGATTCACGTAATGCACGTAACCACACGAGTCACAGGCCTGCCGCAGCCGCCCGCCATCTTCGCGTCGTCCTAATTTCGCTCCGCATACCGGACAGTACACCATCTCACGCATCTTGTTCGCCCGTTCGCTTGCCCTGATCGCGTTGCAAGTGTAACGCCGCCCGCTAGATTGCGCCTATCCTTATTTTGTCGCTGAACCCGCACCGCCAAGCAAAGATCAGCCCTGAAACGTGCCGCTGCCCTGCATAATGTATTCGCAGGCTGGCGCACCCTGCCATTCCGGGTAGATGCCCGACCATGTGAAGTTATAGCTGGTGGTAGAAGTGAAGGCGATGGTGATAGTCAGGTGGTCATAATCGGTCACGCTCTGATACACCCCATCCCCCGTTCGTCCCATGCCCAGCGTCATCCAGCCGGGAGCATCCCACACCAGCGAATCGCCGCTGTCGCTGAACGTGATGGTCGGCGTGGTGTAACTCATCGTCCCCACACTCTGGCCGGATGCGCTCGGATCACAGGTGTTGGTGGTGAGCCTTTGGCTCTGGTTCCATGTGCCGCTGCGGGGTGTGCCGCCCGCCCCTGTCTCTGATTCGCTGTGACTCGAATCGTCACTACTGCCAGCGGGGGCGGCCTGTACGATCTGTGGTTGCGGGGTGGGCGTGGCTAAGGCGGTCTCGATCTGCGCCGGAGTCAGCGGGGCGGCTACCGTGATTGACGCGAAGGCGGCAATCCCCAGCGGGAGCGTTGCCAGCGCGGCGGCATCGTAGGGGCGCGGGTAGGAGGGTGTGCCCGCCGCCTGTCCCGCGTTATCCATAGGAATTTGCGAATACGTTCCGGCGGGGACGGTCTGCGTCTGCCCGAACACCTCCAGCACGGCCTCGCCCTCCACCACGCTCACCGTCATCAGGTTATTCGGCTGCGCTTGCAGATACACCGTCGAACCGAGCCGGATTTGCACACCGTTGGCATTGATCGTGATTTTGCCGCTGCCTGCCGGTGTTTGAATCAGGATGCCGCTATCCGGCGCTTCGGCGCAGGGGCGATCTGCGAGTCCGGTGCGGAAGGCGAACGCCTGCATCGGGCCGAAAGACGGTTCGCCAGCCTCCACAACGGGCAGGTTGTGCAGGTCGTCCTCGGCGCTCAAAAAATCAGCGGCTACCCAACCGGTGCTGCCATTGATTTGCACCCGCACCCACGAGCTATCCGCAAGGCGACCATCGGCGCTCACGCTATCGCCCTGCCGCAGCGAGGCGATTATGTTGTTGGCGGTGGTGGTGGGGCGCAGGCGGACGTTCACGCCGCGCAGGGCGGTCATGTTCAGGGTGTGGGTCGCGCTGGCACGGTTTTCGATCTCCACGTTGCCGAACAACAGGAAGGTGACATTTTGCCCCGGCAGGGTATCCGGCAAATTGGCTTGCACCTGCATCAGCGCCACGCCCCACGAACGATCGGCAAGGCTCATCGAACTGAGTTGTAGCGCCTGTATATCGGTCACATCTGCCCTGTCGCCCGCTGTGTCGAAGGCCAGCGTTGCGCCCTCACGCGGGGTTGCCACCAACTGCACGTTGCCATAGCACACCTGATTGCGTCCGGTATCGGTACAGCTTACGTCCACAGCAGACAGCGCGGCACGGACGAGGGTCGGGCAGTCGGTTTGCGCGGCGGCAGTGGTAACGACGCACAGCAGCAGCACACTCAGCAGCAGGCATTGGACGGGCTTCATGGTGATACCCCCTATTCGTTAGAGGTATTGTAATGCTGTATGCCATTGCCTGCATCGGGGAAGCGTCCCCAATAAAAACGGGGCGCTCCCGTTGTGGGAACGCCCCGCCTATGTGCAACCGACTGCGACAGCGGGTTACTTGGCGTAATCCACTGCGCGGGTTTCGCGGATGACCTGCACCTTGATCTGACCGGGGTACTGCATGGTTTCCTCGATCTTGCGTGCCACATCCCGCGCCAGCTTGAGCGACGCGAACTCGTCCAGCGAGTCCGGGCGCACGATGATGCGGACTTCGCGCCCCGCTTGCAGCGCGTAGCTTTGTTCCACACCGTCGAAGCTGTTGGCGATTTCTTCCAACGTCTTGACGCGCTTGATGTAGGTTTCGAGGCTTTCACGCCGCGCACCGGGGCGCGCACCACTGATGGCATCTGCCGCTTCCACGATGTAGGCTTCCACGCATTCCTGCTCCACCTCATGATGGTGGGCGGCGATGCAGTTCACCACTCTGGCATTCACGCCATAGCGTTTGGCGAAATCTGCGCCGATCAGGGCATGTGTGCCTTCCACTTCGTGGTCAATCGCCTTGCCGATGTCATGCAGCAGGCCGCCCGCCTTCGCCAGCGTCACATCTGCGCCCAGTTCCGCCGCAATCATGCCGGCGATGTGCGCGGTTTCGATGGCGTGCGTGTGCTGGTTCTGCCCGTAGCTGGTGCGGAACTTCAGCCGTCCCAACAGCTTGATGACTTCGGGATGCAGCCCCGGAATGCCGGTTTCGTAAGCGGCGCGTTCGCCTTCCTCGCGGATGGCAGCTTCCACTTCGGCCTTCGAGTCTTCAACCAGCTTTTCGATGCGGGCGGGGTGAATGCGCCCGTCCACAACCAGCTTGGCGAGGGCGCGTTTGGCGACTTCGCGGCGCACCGGATCGAAACTGCTGATGGTCACGGCTTCGGGGGTGTCGTCCACGACCACATCCACACCCGTCGCCAGTTCAAAGGCGCGGATGTTGCGGCCATTACGCCCGATGATGCGCCCCTTCATTTCGTCGCTAGGCAGCTGCACCACGCTGACCGAGATTTCGCTGACGTGTTCGCTCGCCAGCCGTTGTACCGCCAACGCGATCACATCGCGGGCGCGAGTGTCGGCTTCTTCGCGGGCTTCCGCTTCCACCTGCCGGATCGTCCGTGCCATGTCGCTGCGGGCATCGCGTTCGACGGCGGCCAGCAGTTCGGCGCGGGCTTCGCCTTCGGTCATCTGCGCCACGCGCTGAAGCTCTGCCAACTTGTCGGATTCTAGCTTCTGCAAATCATTCTGCTGCTTGTCCATGCGGCTCTGACGTTTGTTCAACGTCTGTTCGCGCAGTTCCAGCTTTTCCAGCCGCTTGTCCAAGTCCTCGCGGCGGCGCTGCAAGCGTTCGTCTTCCTTATCCAGTTCGCGCCGACGGCGCAGGCTGGTTTGTTCCACTTCGTCCAACGCGCTCTTGGATTTGTCCTCGGCTTCTTTGACGACGCTGCGCGCCCGCGTCTCGGCCTCTCCAATGACCCGTTTCGCTTCGGCCTCGCCCTGTTCAATCCGGCTCTTGCCACGCGAGTTCTGGTAGGCATACAGAACTCCAACGCCCGCAGCGGCGCCCATCAAGACTGCCAGCAGCAGGGCAAGAACCCCTCCGACTCCTTCCATAATGGTTTATTCCTCATCTGTTGGTTGATTCAAGGGTTGAAAAAACATCGCGTCTTGCGCCTCTAACTCATCCATCAAGCGCAAAACGGTGTCCTGTGTGGTGTCAAAAGAGAATCCCCGCCGCTGAAGAAACGCCGACAGCTTGACCTTGAACTCGCGTTTGGTCAGGCCGCGCAGCTTGCGAACCTGCTTGGACGCGGCTTGATAAGCGCCGGACGTTTCATCTACATCCGCCAGTGCCGCGCTAATCGCATAATCGGCCACACCTTTGCGGCGCAGTTCCACTTTCAGCGCCCGGCGGCTGAGAGGCTTAAACTCGCTGCGGTTTTGCGCCCAGTAACGGGCGAAAGCCGCATCGTCCACAAAGCCCATCGCTTGCAGCCGTTCGACAGCCGCTTCGATCACATCCGGCGCGAATTCCTTCGCAGCCAGATTCTGACGC
>CAIPFY010000430.1 GCA_903864435.1 uncultured Chloroflexota bacterium
CTTGTTATCGGTCTGCTGCTCCCGGCGGTACTCACCTCCGTCCAAGCGCAGGAAAGCACGCCGCCAGCTATCGTGGAAGTCACAGCAGAGCAGCCCACAATCGAGCCGTCTGCCGTACCCACGCTGGAACCGCCCACGCTGGAAGCAACGGTCGTGCCGACCGCAGAAGCGACGGTTGAGGTGCCGACTGCGGTAGCGACAGTGGGTGAGCAGCCCACCCTTGCCGCAACAGAACCCCCGGTTGTCCTTCCGACATCCACGCCTGTGATTCCCGATCTGCCGCCGCTGCGGTTGCTGGCAAGAGATTTGTTCGACACAGGTGATCTCTCCGGTTGGTTGGCTGTCACCAACTGGACGCTCGTGCCGCACGAAACAGGTCTGGGTATCCAGACGACCAATGCGGGAGCAACCCTGCAACTGGTACGCGGCCCGTTCACAAATGTCGTGGCGCAGGTGAGCGTTCAGATCACCGGAGGCACTGTCCTCCTCAACCTGCGGCAGAGCGAAGCCGGTGCATACAGTGTCGGCCTCGATGCCAGCGGCAGCCTGACGCTGTACCGCGCCAATGTGCCGGTACAGTCCGTGCCCGTCTCCCTGCTATTGCCGTACTGGTACGATCTGCGCCTCGCAGTCATTGACGGGGTTGTGCGGGTCGCCCTCAACGGGATAGAAATGATCGTGTGGCAGGATAGCGCGCAACTCCCTCCCGGCACGGCTGGATTGGTGGTCGCTCCCCCGCAAGACGGCGCTCCCTTTATAGCGCAGATGGACAACTTCTTCCTGTGGGTTCCGGAAGCCGACTATGAATCCTACACACCGCCGACTGCGGTTCCGGTCACAGCAGTCCCCACCGAACTACCCCCCTCGCCAGTGCCTACAGAAGTTGCGCTCCTCCCGACCGAGGTGCCGCCCACACTGACACCGACCGAGGAACCGGCACAGCCCACCGCGACTCTGGTGCCAACGGATGTTCCGTCGCCCACTGCGACCAGCACCGCGACGGCGACCCTTGAGCCGACAATCACCCCGTCCCCCACAACATCTCCGGTTATCAATCCCCAAACCGGTAAATCACAATCGCTCATACCGTATATCCCCCCATCCGGCATCGGTATTGCAGCCTATAACCAGCCCACCGATGCACAAGAAGTCTTTATGCCGCTGCCATTCTCCAGCGCAGACAGCACGACCGGCAACGACACCACCGGCGAAGACAATCTCGCGCTGCCTTGCGGCTTTAACATCACCGCTACCACATGGTATCGGTTCATACCGGAAGTCACCAAGAAATATATCCTGACCACTAGCGGCAGCGCATTTGATACCATTCTGGTTGTCTATCCGAACAACAGCGATGTGCCTGCCGAACTTCCGACCAATGCGCTCGGTTGCAATGATGATTTCAGCAAGACCGACTTTACCTCCCGTTTGGAAATCATCCTCACCGCAGGCCAAACATACTGGATACGGTTAGGGGGGTACAATGGCGCACACGGTGAATACACCTTCACCGTTCAGGATTCCACCCTTCCCGTTCCTGCTGCGCCGCGCCCATCCAGCCCAACGAACAACCTGACCAGCAACAGCGGCGATCAGACCTTTGAGTGGCTGGCGCCCGCCACTGGCGCGACACCCGATTCCTACGAAATTCAGATCAGCGCCGTCAGCACGTTCGCCACACTCATTCACAGTGCCACAACCACTGCTGATGAACTCTCTCATCCATTTACGCTGGAAACCGATGGTATTTACTTCTGGCGCGTGCGTGCTTTGAACGCCAACAAAGTAGGTGGTGCATGGTCAGCGGTATGGAAGCTCACGCTCGACACGATTGGCCCGGCCACGCCTGTTCTGAACACCCCGCTGGATAACGCCGTCTTCACTGCGACCCGTCCCTCACTGACATGGAAAGCGGTGACTGGCGCGGCTGCGTACCGGATTACGCTGCTGGATAACAGTCAAGACCCGCCGGTTGCAGTCGAACTCACGAAGACCGAAACCAATGCCGTCTCGTTCGCGTTGAGCGCCGCTGTGTTGGCGCAACCGTTGCAACATGGCAAGACCTATAAATGGTCTATCGCGGCGCGGGATGCAGCAGGCAACTGGGGGGATGACAGCCCGCAGCGATCCTTCACTGTCAACTTGTTGACGGCACTCGCCGACAATATCACGATCACCGTTGCCGATAAGCGCCCCACCTTCACATGGGCCGCGGCAGGGTTTACGGGGGTGCAATATATCCTCGAAATCAGCACTACGGAAGATTTTTCAGGTGAACTCGCGTATACTTCTCCTGAACTCACCACCACCTCGCACAAAATCGCCACCGCGCTGCCCGATGCCACGCCCCCGCACTACTACTGGCGGCTGCGCGTACTCAACCCCGAAGGTGGAGAATCTACCAACATCACACCGCGCTCCTTTTTCTGGGCCGCCGCTGCGCCGCCGACCGTCACACCGCTAACCCCCGTGACCAAAGCCACCGTGAGCGCCGAACCAGTCGGTCTTACATGGCGACCTCTAGCAGATACGCTGCCGGGCAGCCCCTTCACCTATGAGATGCAGATGGCTACCGACAGCACCTTCTCAACGGGACTGATTCCGGTCGCGGACATCACCATTGAAGAAGCAACAGCTTCAGTCGCCAACTTGTCTGATGGCCTGTTGTACTACTGGCGCGTGCGTGCGCTGAATACCGATAGCGTACCGGGCGTATGGAGTGCCGCATGGAGCCTGACGGTGGATCGCACCCCGCCCGCTGCACCCACCCTCAAAACACCCCTCAACAACAGCAGTTCTGCGGTCGTCCGTCCCACCCTCACATGGAATGCAGTCACGGGCGCTGCAAGTTACCGCGTGCAGTTGCAGGTTAAGGGAACGACCGATCAACTGCTAATTTCCGGCAAAGAAACGGCAACGAAGCCGCCGTTGGCGCTCAGTGCGGCTGTTATGACAGCCCCTCTACAGCATGGCGTTACTTACGAATGGAACGTGGTCGCGCTGGACGCAGCGAAAAACGCAAGTGCGGCGAGTGATACATGGGCGTTCACTATCAACTTGATGAACCTACCCGCCGACAGCACCTCGCTGATGATGACCCCCCTCGCAGGTCGCCCAACCTTCAGCTGGACAGCGGCAGGCTTTACCGGCGCAGCCTATCAGGTAGATGTTTCCACCAGCGCGGATGACTTCAGCGCACCCGTTGCCTCCTGCACCGGAACCGGCACCAACTGTCGGTTGCCCGTCGGGCAAGAACTCCCCACCGCTGGGATTTACTACTGGCGACTGCTGGTTCTCACCGGGGGTA
This sequence comes from uncultured Chloroflexota bacterium, assembly GCA_903864435.1. Taxonomy (GTDB): domain Bacteria; phylum Chloroflexota; class Anaerolineae; order Aggregatilineales; family Phototrophicaceae; genus CFX2. The sequence goes on from CAIPFY010000430.1 coordinate 3,308, forward strand.
TCTCTGGCACACCGCAAACTGAAACAGTCCCTGTCCGCAGTTTCGCCCTGACCACCACCGCTTTGCCCGGTGCGCCCCGCCTGACCAGTCCGGTCAACGGCGCAGCGTTCAACGAATTGCCCACGCTCAACTGGAGCGCCCCAACCGGCGTGCTTGCGAACTACGAATTGCAGATCGCAACCGACAGCCTGTTCGCCACGCTCATTCCTGATGCGCCATTTTCAATCCCGATGGATACACCGTCCTACCTGCCGGTATCCCCGTTGAGTGATGGCACCTACTGGTGGCGCGTCCGGGCTGTCAACGACGAGGGTGCTTGGGGCGCGTGGAGCAGCGTAAACACCTTCGTGATGGACACAGACCCACCAACAGGAATGGTTGATCTGCTCGAACCGATCAATCACTCGTCGTTCGCTGGCTCGCAACCGCGCTTCACATGGAAACCGATCACAGGAGCCAAGTTCTACGAAATTGAGCTGGGCAACAGCAGCGATTTCACCACCGCCCTACCGTTCAGTTTCGTGGTCACAACCACCAGCTTCACGCCGCCCGGCCCACTGCTGTATACCACCTACTACTGGCGCGTGCGTGTACAGGATGCGGCAGGAAACAGCGGCGACTGGAGCAACGCCTTCGAGGTCAAAGTCACCTCGGCGACGACTGCGGTGCCTGTACTCAACTACTACACCAGCAGCACTTCGCTCACGTGGACGCCGATTACATGGGCTGAAGCCTACGAGATTCAGATCAGCCGCATTGCCACTTTCGTAGGCACGCTGGCTTATCAGGATGCAACCCTTCTTTCCACCAGCACCTCGTTCGACTTGCCCACCACCCTGCCTAACGGCACCTACTACTGGCGCGTGCGCGCACAGAAGGCCGATAGCACATGGGGAACGTGGTCAACCGGCGTCGGTGTGTTCCAGATCAACGTTAGCCCTACTAGCCCGTAGTCCGTAAACACAAACCGTCCGCACCGATTATATCGGCGCGGACGGTTTACCTTTTGCTATCGTGAGCAGTACCCGCTTCTGGAACCTTTCCAAAACTCGGGTTAAATATCCTGATAATGGGAAATCGGATTAACGCTGCGCCGCTCAATCAAGCGGGTGGGCAGCACATGTTCCTGAATGGGCGCTTCGCCAGCCATGTGATGCCGCAACAGTTCAGCGGCTAACTGCCCTTTCTCATGGATGGGCTGTACGACGGTGGTCAGCGGCGGCTGCAACCAGCGGGCAATCGGCAGGTCATCAAAGCCAACAATCGAGAAATGCTTGGGTGCAGATAGTCCGTGCCGGACAGCCGCCTCCAATAGCCCCACAGCGAGGATGTCCGCCATTGCCACAAAAGCCGTCGGCATCTGCTGATCTCGTAGCAAATGCTCAAAAGCAAGCGCCCCCCCCCCAGCAGTACACGGACACTCAATCAGGCGTACATGCTGTCCGTCAACCGCTAGGCCAAACTCCGCTAATGCGCGCTGATACCCCTGCATACGGTTACGAATCGTGCCGACGTACTCCTCAAAGCGACCGTGCTTCCCCGACTCGATCCCCAGAATAACGATCTCCCGATGCCCTTGTTGCAGCACATGCCGCATGGCTTCATACGCGCCGGTCTGATCGTCCACATTGACGCAAATCGCGCCGGGGTGTGGGTCGCTATCTACCATGACGTAGGGAATCTCGCGCTGTTCCAGCAAGCGAATCGTTGATTTATAGTGCTCTAGCCCGATGGTGAGAAAGCCATCCACGACAGCGGCGGATACGGCCTGACGCATGTTCCCCAAGCGCGGCGAAACCAGCACGATATTCAAGCCGTGCGCGTCGCACACCTGCCCGATCCCCTGCAACAATTCCAGCGTATACGGGTTATTGAGAATCGTCTGTACGGGCTGCGGGAAAAGTAGCCCGATGTTGCCAGTATGGTTGCTGGTCATGCTGCGTGCAATCGGATTCGGCACATAGCCAAGTTCTTCAGCCACCTTCAAAATGCGCTGCACCGTTTCAGCCGGCAAGCGTTCCGGGGTGTTGAAGGCAAAAGAAACGGTGGTCTTGCTGACACCGGCTCCTTTCGCAATATCGCTGATCGTCAGTCTAGCCATTGCCGCTGCCGTATTCAGGCACAAGGACGAATGCCGACTGTGCCGGCAACGGTTCAAAGTGGATTTGACCGTCCTTCACGGGAACAATCGTCTCTGACAACACATCCCGCCAATACGGCGCATGAATGCCATCCGGCACCGGAACGCCTAAGCGCGGCTGTGCCCCGCGGGGATTCGTGACTACCATCACCACATCATCACCAGCGCGGCGAGCATACGCGAACACCCCGTTCCACAGCTTAAGCGGCTCAACATGCAGCGAACGCAGCGCCGGATGGGCATGTCGGGCAGCGGTCAAGCGCGTGGTCGTTTGCCAGATCACCGGATTCCACCGGCTTTCGTCCCAGATCATCGGGCGGCGGCAATCGGGATCGTTTTCCCCTTCCATGCCAATCTCATCCCCGTAGTAAATCATCGGCGCACCCGGCAACGTCAATTGCAGCGTGATAGCAATCGCGGCGCGTTGCACATTCCGGCGGCTTAAGGTCAGCAGGCGCGGCGTGTCATGGCTACCGAGCAAATTGAGGTGAAAGTAGGCCGTATCGCCATACTCGCGCAGTAGATAATCCACTTCGTAGGAGAAATCCTCAGCATCCATGTGGTCGAATATAGCATAATCTAGGATGTTTGCACGCAGGCGATAGTTCATCACGCCATGCACCCGTTTCCCATCCAGCCAATCCCCTGCGCCCCGCCAAACTTCGCTCACCAGATACGCATCCGGTTTCGCCGCCAGCACCCGTTCCCGCACTTTAGGCCACAGCGCCATATCAGCTTTCCAGGGCACGTCCAAACGCCAGCCATCTGCGCCCTGTTCAATCCAGTAGGCCGCCACATCGAGCAAATGCGCCTGTACCTCCGGGTTAGATGTGTTCAACTTGGGCAGGAACGGCGCACCGCCACACGTCTGATAACCCGGCGGGTCGCTCTGAACCGGATAGTTCTCGATGTAGAACCAATCCCAGTACGGGGACTGTCGCCCTTTAGCGACCACATCTTGAAACGCCCAGAAACTATCCCCACAGTGATTGAATACCGAATCCAGCACCCAACGAATCCCACGCTCATGCAGCGTTTGGACAAGCTCATGAAAGGTGTCCATCGTCCCGAACGCAGGTTCAATCCGCATATAGTCGGTGGTGTCGTATTTATGGTTGCTCAACGCGGCAAAAATCGGCGTTGTATACAGCGCCGTCGCCCCCACCCGAATCAGATGGTCGCAATGTGCGCGAATACCAGCGAGATCGCCACCAAAAAAGTTTTCGCGGGTGGGCAAGTCCCGTTCCCAATCCGCCACGCCCGCCGGATCATTCGACGGATCGCCGTTAGCGAACCGTTCCGGAAATATCTGATAAAACACCGCATCGCGTACCCACACAGGTTCGGTCATTCTTTGACTCCAGACAGAGCGATACTTTCGATAAATTGGCGTTGGCCTAGCAAGAACACAATGACCGTCGGAATCGTCGCCGTGACCGTGCCAGCCATCAGCAGCGTCCAATTTGTCGAATAGCGTCCCTGAAACATCACCAGACCGAGCTGAATCGTGCGCATATTCGGGTCATCCGTCACGATCAGCGGCCACAAAAAGTCATTCCACGCAAAGAGAAAGGCGAAAATCGCCAGCGTTGCCAGCGCAGGGCGCGACAGCGGTAGAATAATACGCCACCACACATCGAAATGCGACGCACCATCAATGAACGCGGCTTCGTCCAGATCACGCGGGATGCTCAGGTAGAACTGCCGCAGCAGAAAAATCCCGAAAGCACTCACCATACGCGGCACAATCAAGGCCAAAAACGAGTTCTTCCACCCCAAGCTCAACACCGTCAAATACGACGGGATAATCAGAACTTGGATAGGCAGCATCATCGTGCCGAGCAGAATCAGGAACAACACCTCACGCCCCGGAAACTTCAATCGCGCAAACGCATAGGCCGCTAGAGACGAGAACAGCAATTGACCGAGGGTAATCCCTAGCGCCATGATCGCCGTGTTCAGGTAGTAGCGGGCAAACGGCGCGGCATCCCACGCCTGCACATAATTCTGCCACTCAAACGTATCCGGGAATAGGTAGGGCGGCGAGTACGTCAAGCGGGCAGGCTTGAGCGACAGCGTAATCATCCACAAAAGCGGCGCAATCATCACAATTGCACCCGTTATCAAAATCAGATGGATGTACCAGCGGCGCGGTATCCAGCGTTTCCAGTTCGGCGCAGAAGCCGTTTGAGGCGTTCGTGCAGACAAGTGTTCAGTCGTCATACACTGCTCCGCCCGGATGTGCCGAACACCCGCCATTGAATCACCGTCACCAGTAGTACGATGAAGAACAGAACCCATCCCACCGCCGAGGCATCACCCAGATTGAAATACCGGAACGCCTCACGCCACAGGATGAACCCTAGCACTTCCGTCGAACCCACCGGGCCGCCCGTCCCATTGGACATCACGAATACCGTATCGAACACCAGAAACGCATCAATCAAGGACATGATGGCGACCAGCAGCGTTGTAGGAGCCAGCATCGGCAGAGTGATATAGCGGAACTGTGCGCGTGTATTCGCGCCATCCACCATCGCCGCTTCATAGTAGGTACGCGGTATGGTTTGCAACCCCGCCAGAAAAATCACCATGTTGAAGCCGACCCGTTTCCACACGCCCACCAGAATCACAGCCAGCAGCGCAAAGCGTGGATCGGTCAACCACGCAGGCCCTTTGACGCCGATCTGTCGCAGCAAGGTGTTGACCAGACCTGACCCCGGATCGAGCAGATAGCGCCACACGGTTGCCGCGGCAACCGTTGCCGTCACCACCGGGATGAAGTAAAGAATGCGGTAGAAGGTCACGCCGCGAATGCCCGAATTGAGGAGCAATGCGATGAACAAGCCCCCCACCGAACTTAGCAGGGTGATGCTCACCACATAAATCAGCGTAATTTGTAGGGAATGCCAGAACTGTGTGGAATTAAACAGATCAATATAATTTTGCAGCCCGACGAAATTTCGGTTGGATGAAAAACCATCCCAGTCATGCAGGCTCAAGTAGCCGGAGTATAGGATAGGGTAGATGCTGAAAATTCCGAGTACCAGTATGGCGGGCAGCAAAGCGATGAATGCAGTCAACCATGTACTACGCGACTGTCGGCGGGCTGCCGATCCCGCTTTTACGGTCATAGGATGTACTCCCGATATTGCCCGTGCAAATCATCGCTTCCGTCCGGCGACTAATCACCGAACGGAAGCGACTTGCTACCCCAATGTTACCGCAACAGCGCGTTCACAGCCGTTTCTGCACCGGCCAGCGCGTCTTCGGGAGTAATCTGCCCGTATAGCGCCTTCTCGATGAAACCGCTGAACACATCCGACAATTCGGGATAAACCTGCACAGACGGGCGGTTAATCGCGTACTGCTGATTTTCCACGAACGGGATCAAGCGCGGTTCGGTGTCCTTCAACCATGTCTGGAAACCGGCATCCGCCGCAACCGATGCACGCACGGGCATAAAGGCCGTCTTTTGATCCCACACGGCCTGCGTTGCCGTGCTGGTCAGCCATTCCACAAACGTGAATGCTGCCTGTTGGGTGGCCTCATCACTGCTGAAGATGGCGATGTGTTCGCCGCCCATATTGGTGGCCGGCTTGCCATCCGCAGGAATGGGCATCGAAGCAACGCTAAACGTAAAGGCCGATTGCGACGCGAGGCCGCTGACCATCCACGAGCCATCCATGCGCATACAGGCCTTGCCCTGATCGAACAAGCCCCACGGCGACAAGCTGCTGGCACCGCTGTCAATCAGCGACTTCCAGTAGTTCACCGCCTGCAAACCAGCCGGTGTATTGAACGCCGCTGCCGTGTTATCGGCATTCAGGAATTCGCCACCCGACTGCCACAGATACACCTGAAACTGCCACGTCAGACCTTCGCCGGGTTGGGTGAACAGTTCCATGCCCACAACACCCTGATCGGGATTCGCGCAGGCCTGCGCCGCCGCCGTCAGTTCGTCCCATGTGGTCGGCGGTGCAGCCGGGTCGAGTCCAGCGGCAGTGAACAGATCGTTGTTGATGAACAGTTCGAGGTTGTTCGTGCTGACAGGCAGGCCGAACAACTGATCGTTGTAGCGGTTGACGTTGAGCAGCGCCGGATAGAAGTCCGCCAGATCAACGCCTGCACTCTCGATGTAGGCATCCAGCGCCGCCACCTTGCCCGAATTGGCGAGCAAAGGCATCCACGCCATATCTACAGCGGCAATACCGGGAGCTTCGCCACCCGCAATTGCGGTTTGCAGACGGGGCAGCAATTCGCCCCAACCATAAAAGACATTTTCAACTTGAATGTTAGGATGGTCAGCATTGAACTGGTCAACCAACCCCTGAATCGCTTCCCCGTTATTGCCATCCCAGTAGTTCCAGAACTTCAGATGCACCGGGTCTTGAGCAGAAACCGAAACAGCGGAAAGCAGCATCAGGCAAACAACCAACAGACTCAGACGAAGTGTACGGGACATTGAAAACACCTCAACTTTCATGCATAAAATCGGTTTAGTAAACCGATTTAACTATAGAGCGATTTTGAATCGAAGTCAAGTCTGTCGAGTTGAAAAATTAAAAAGTTGGAGGGGTGACGGTCATTGCCGAACACACGACTCATTAATTTGCCTGCCCGCTTTTCATGCGCACACGCTGATCCGTCTTTCAGCTTATGGGCACAACACATACTCCCACAATATAATTCTGACCCACAAGGAAATCGGACAATATGCTCCCAGAATTTCGACGTACCAGCCCTTACGAGACTTTCACAGCAGCACACATTCCCTGCATGGCAGCGGGGGCAAAGATCGAGATGTGTTGGCCTACATTAGGAAGGTCTTGTGATACCCATGTTGCGTGGTGGACGTTTGCTTCTGCCTCAACCTTGCCGTCGGCGGACAACTCGCCGGCCCGGTTGGACTCGATACTGTCTTTCCGAAGCATCTCTTGGTAGATTACGTGCGCGTTTTCCAGCAAAAACAGTCGTAACTCGCAGATCCCTCGAAACCAGAAAACGCTATTCGAGGGATACTCTACTCTAGGCAATCAATCTTCTGAAGTGAAAGAACGTAGACCATGACAATTTTCATTGGTGACACCCTCCAAAAGCAACCCGATGCCCCCCTTCAGGGCGATTATGTCACGCTGATGGGAGAGCCGTTTTACCGGATACAGAATTTTGACGGGATGGAGCCATTTTTCATAAGTCTCGTCAGCAATTCAGATCACTGGTTGTTTGTCGCATCAACCGGGGGGCTTTCGGCAGGCCGGGTGAATGCTGAACACGCGCTGTTCCCCTACTACACGGTAGACAAACTGACCGAAAACAGTGAAAACAGCGGCAACAAGGCCGTCTTGCTGGTCACACGCTCTGACCGGACGAGTCTGTGGGAGCCATTTTCAAACCGGCATCACGGCAGCTATGCCATCCAGCGGAATCTGTATAAGAACGTGACCGGAACGGCGCTGGTCTTTGAGGAGATCAATGCCGATCTGGGTTTAACCTACCAGTACGCATGGCGCACCAGTGAGCGTTTCGGATTCGTCAAAACAACGTGGCTCAAAAACACAGCCGAGTCACCTTGCCAGATTGAGATTGTGGACGGATTGCAAAATATCCTGCCTGCTAATGTAGCAACGTGGACGCAGAATGTGTTTAGCTGCCTTCTGGACGCTTACAAACGTGCGGAGCTAGAACCCCAAACCGGCTTGGGCATCTTCGCTTTGAACTCCCAACTTAGCGATCTGGCTGAACCGAGCGAATCACTCCTCGCCACCACCGTCGCACAAATCGGCCTCCCGCAGGCCGGCTATCTGCTCTCGTCAACCCAGATCAACCGTTTCCGCAGAGGGAAACCGGTGGTCACAGAAACGGAAGTGCGGGGTCAGCGCGGCGCTTATTTTGTACATGCGGCGTTCAATCTGTCGCCCTCCGAAAGCAAAGTCTGGCATCTGATCGCCGACCTAGATCAGGACAATGCTGCGGTTGCCCAAACGATGCGGTGGCTACAGAAGGATCAGCCCACGCTGGAACGGGAGTTGGAACAGGATATTGCAGCCAACCAATCCCGTTTGTGGGACATTGTAGCCAGCGCCGATGGCATCCAGCTTTCCCAAAATCCCATCTACACGGCGCACCATTTTGCCAACGTCATGTTCAACGTGATGCGCGGCGGCATTTTCGCCAATCAATACTGGATTCAGGCGGCGGACTTCAGGGACTTTGTATCCGTCCGCAGCCCCGCCCTACTGCAAGCCCACGCGGGTTTCTTCGCCGCGTTGCCGGATCGCATTCAGGTGTCTGATCTACAATCGCAGGCAGCAGCACACGGTTCGGCTGATCTCATGCGCCTGAGCTATGCCTACCTGCCGTTGACGTTCAGCCGGCGGCACGGCGATCCCAGCCGCCCCTGGAATCGATTCGCCATCAACGTGAGAAAACCCGACGGCTCGATCAAGCTGGACTATGAAGGCAACTGGCGCGACATCTTCCAGAACTGGGAGGCGCTCGCGTATGCCTATCCCGAATTTATCGAGAGCATGATCGCCACCTTCTTGAATGCCACCACCGCCGATGGCTACAATCCCTACCGCATCACCTATTACGGAATTGATTGGGAAACGCCAGAACCCAACAATCCCTGGGCGAACATCGGCTACTGGAGCGATCATCAGATCATCTATCTGCAACGGTTGCTGGAAATCAGCAGCATGTTCCATCCCGGCAAACTCCGGGAATTCCTGTCGCAACCGCTGTTCAGCTATGCGAATGTGCCTTATCAAATCAAGCCTTACGCAGACTTGTTGAAAGACCCCTATAACACGATACGTTTCGACTGGGCACTCAATGAGCAAATCGGGGCAAGCCTGACGGAGCGCGGCACCGACGGAAAACTGGTGTATGCCCCGCATCAACAGGTGCTACAAGTCTCACTGACCGAAAAACTGCTCACCCTGCTCCTCGCCAAACTGGTCAACCTCGTTCCTGAAGGCGGCATCTGGATGAATACCCAGCGCCCCGAATGGAACGACGCCAACAACGCGCTCGTCGGCAAGGGATTATCCGTCGTCACGTTGGGCTATCTGCGGCGCTACATCTCGTTCTTCCGCGAACTCATCGCCAGTGATACGCTCGCCACCGTCCCGATCAACGCGGAAGTGCAGGCGTTCTACGCACAGGTATCCACCATCCTCAGCCGCTTCCAACCCGCTTTGCAAGCCTCTTTTGACGATACACAGCGCCGACTCTTCATGGATGCGCTAGGTGAAGCCGGCAGCAACTATCGCTGGACGGTCTATCAAAAAGGGTTCTCCGGTGAACTAATCGCCTCGCCAGTCACGGAACTGGTCGCGTTTCTCGATCTGGCACAGCAGTATATTGAACATGCCCTGCGTGCCAACAAACGCAGCGATCATCTCTATCACGCCTACAATATCCTGCATCTGGACAACAATCGCGCCTCCATCAGTCACCTCTATGTGATGCTCGAAGGTCAGGTGTCTATCCTGTCGTCAGGATTACTCTCCAGCCACGAATCGTTGGCGCTGCTTCAGAGCCTTCGGGGTAGCGCCCTCTACCAACCGGAACAGCAGACTTACATCCTTTACCCAGATCGAAACCTACCGGGTTTTCTGGAAAAGAACAGCTTGACGCACGCTCAGGTGGGCGATATAGCCCTGTTTGAAATGCTCGTAACCACACAGGATAAATCCATCATCGTGCGCGATGCCAATGGCATGTATCACTTCAGCGGTCACATCCGCAACTTTCACGATGTTCAACAGGCTTTGGACGCCCTCAAACAGCAACCGGAGTACGCAACGCAGGTCGAAGCAGACATCGAGAAGATCAAAGCCCTATTTGAAGCCACCTTCCACCACAACGAGTTCACCGGACGCTCAGGAACATTTTTCGCCTACGAAGGTTTGGGCAGCATCTACTGGCACATGGTTGCCAAGCTCCTGCTGGCGGCACAAGAAACGGTCATCCGGTTTAAGGACGACCCGAACGCCGCTGCGCTGCGAGAATGCTATCTGGATATTCGGCAAGGCTTAGGCTTCAACAAAACGCCCGAAAACTACGGGGCATTCCCAACCGATCCCTACTCGCACACCCCCAAAGGTCAGGGCGCCAAACAACCGGGCATGACCGGCATGGTCAAAGAGGAAATCCTGACGCGGCAATCTGAATTGGGCATCTTCATTGACGCGGGACGAATCATGTTTGACACGGTTCTGTTAGATCGCGCCGAAATCATGACTGCACCTTCGCTGTATGCCTATCAGGATGTTCAAAACACTCGGCAAACAATCGAACTGGAGGCCGGTTCTCTGGCCTATTCCATCTGTCAGACACCGATTGTCATGAAGTCAGATGGCAGCAAGTCGCTGACCGTCCATCATGCAGATGGGACGCAGGAACAGATCGAAGGAAACGTGTTGGACGCGGCGAACAGCCAGCACATCTTCCTGCGTGATGGAAAGGTGCATCATCTCACCGTTTCCTTCTAATCAGCAAGGTCATACGGGCAAATGTCGGGGCATTTCTTGGGGGCATTACGCTTCTACAACGCGGCGGGAATGTCCCCGATTCGTTCAGGTTGAATCCACCCCTCGCCATAAGTCCCAACTCAGGGCGATCCGCTAACCACACGCTTCACCCGAAACCGGAAATTTGGGCTACTCCGGTTGAGAGGGAGCAATCAGAGGCATTTCGATTGTGAAGGTCGTTCCGCTTCCAATCTGGCTGTCTATGCGGATCGTGCCGCCATGCCGTTCCACACAATCTTTGACGATGCTCAACCCTAGCCCCGTGCCTTTAATATGATACACGGACTCGCTGCGGAAGAACGGATCAAAGATGTGTTCAAGGTCGGTCTGGCTGATTCCCATTCCGCTATCAATCACCTTCAACACAATCCAATCATCACGCCGGTTAAGTTCAAGTCGGATTTCGCTTGCCGTCGGCGAAAACTTCACCGCATTCGACAGCAGGTTGAGGAGGATACGAGTGATGAGCGTTTCATCTACGCTGGCGGTGGTGATGAACCCATCCGTCACAAAACGCATCTGATGGTGGCTACCACTGGTCTGCTGGATTTCGTTGATACTGATCTGGCACAACGCGGCAAGGTTGATCGCCTCGGCACGGAAGCGCATCTCCTCCACATTGCCCCGCGCCATGTGAACGGTGTCTTCCAGCAGTTCAATGGCGAATAGTGTCTGCTTGCCGATGGCTTCCAGCTTTTCCTTGCGCTTTTCATCGCTCAAACGGTCGTAAAAGTTCATCAAGATGTCTTTAGAGGTTGAAATAACCGCCAGCGGGGTGCGCAAATCATGTGAAAGCGCCGCAATGATGCGCTGAATGAGCAGGTTATGATCGTGTTCTTTCTTCAGTGTAGCGGTCAACCGTTCCTGTTCTAGGCGCAGTTGTTCGGCTTGTTCAATCGCCGTCACATCCTGCTTGATGGCGATGAAATGACGAATCACGCCGCTTTTATCCCGCACAGGAGTAATGGTCTGTTCTTCGGTATAAAGGCTGCCATCCTTGCGCCTATTGACCAAACGCCCCTGCCACGATGCGCCGGCTAAGATCGTGTTCCACAGGGATTTGTAAGTTCCACGATCTTGAATACCTGATTTAAGCAAATTCGTTTTTTGATTTCGCGCTTCTTCTAACCGATAGCCGGTGAGGGTCGTGAAGGCTGGGTTGACCCATTCGATAACCCCATCCGGGCTGGTGATGACAATCGCATTCGCGGTGGCTTGCAGGGCTTCTTCCTGAAGCTGAAGCTGGTCGCGGGCTTTCATCAGTTCCGTAATATCAATACCAACACACTGAAACTCGCTGATCTGACCCGCCCAATCGGTGAGTCCTACAAATTCCCACAGCGTCCAGAAGAATCCCCCATCACGACTGGGCTTATGCAGCATCACCTGTACCGGCATACCGGGCGTCCGGGCGCAAGCCATAATCGTTTCAACCGTCTTGCGATGATCGTCCGTGATGATGGTATCCAGACTGGGAGTGCCGATAAAACTACCATCCTCTATCATCCAGCCAAATTTGTGCGAGAACGCTTGGTTCACATAGGTATAATTGCCAAAAAGATCGGTGCGGATTACATAGGTTGTCTGGGAGTCAATCAAAGAGCGAAGCCGCGCCTCATTCGCCTGCAAATTCATTTCAGCCTGCTTGCGCTCCGTGATGTCCTCCGCCACACCCGCGTAACGATACACCCTGCCCTGCGGGTTAAGAACCGGATAGGTGCGCGTATGAACCCAACGCACCGTGTTATCAGGACGCAAGATACGGTATTCCTCGTCAAGAGGCTCATTTTCTTGGAGTCGCTGCATTGCGGCCTGAACGCGAGCTAGATCATCGGGATGAATGCTGGCAATGAGCGATTCGGGAGACTCGTATAGACTCTGACAGGTTCGCCCCCAAATCGTTTCATAGGCCGGGCTGACATAAAGGATATTCCCGCTGAGGGCATCTTGCAGCCCGAACATCTCACTAATATTTTCCACGACCTGCCGGAAGCGTTTTTCGCTGGCTTCCAGAGCCATCTCAACCATTTTGCGTTCAGTGACATCACGGGCAATCACATAGGTATCGAGGCGCACACCCTTCGCATCATAACGAAAGTGGGCATGATCTTCCCGCCAGATATAGTGCCCATCACGGTGTCTCACGCGAAACGTATAGGTCAGGTTCTCCAGTTTTTCTTCCATCGCGGCTTCAATCAAAGCAAAGATTGCCACGCGATCATCCGGGTGAATGGTTTCAAAGATGCTGCTGCGGTCGCGGGGTTCCGAATAGTCCTTATCGCGTCCCATCATCCGGTTGTAACCGGGAGAGGCGTAGACCATTGTGCTAGTCACCGCATCAATAATCATGATGCCATCCGACGTGTTCTCTGCGATCAAGCGAAATTTTTCCTCACTTTGGCGCAGGGTTTCCTTGATTTGCTGACGTTCTGTAATATCACGAGCCGTTGCCACGATAGCCGGCTTGCCGTTATATTCGATGCGATGTGCGTTCAGTTCCACCGGAATCACCCGACCATCTTTACACAGGAGTTCCAATTCCGAGATGCCTGTTTCGCCTGCCAGCAAATATTCCTGATTGGCCTCCATCATCGTGTGAAAATCGGGGGGAACGATATCAGCAAAACGCAGGTCGAGCAATTCGTCGCGGGTATAACCCAGCAAGTTGAGAATGACAGGGTTACAGTTCAAGAATTGACCGGTATCCCGATAGATCATTAACGCTTCATTGATGGTATTAAAAAGATGGTCGGGGAAACTGACCGAGTAGGTGGGGGGAACCGCGTCCAAAAACTGCCTTAACAGGTCGTCTGCCGAACAGCCTTCTTGCTGGGCGCGATGATGCAGGCGACTGACCAGATCAGAATCAAGCGGCAATGAGTTCATCAGGGTATCAATCTTTTTATTTCAAGCACCATTATAAAAATGATTGTAACCGAGTTTTCGGATAATCAGGGTAAAGCGTTCCAAGTTGGTCAGAAGGCCAAAACGCGAACGAACTACTAATCAGGATACGCCGTTTTAAACACCCCTGCCCTTGCTGGTTGGACGTAAACGAACTAAGCATAAATGCGCCCGCATCAAAGCCATCGTGCGCGAAACCCGCTACGCCGATGCCCAAGCCGTTGCGAGCGAAGTTCTAAAGCTGCCCGCGCCCACCCCATCGAAACCGATCTACAAGCGCGTACCAAAACCAGAGCATACGCCTCGTAACGCTCTGCTGCGGAGCGTTCGCACCCTGTAGCGCCCATCATACATTATTCACGCGCCGACCCCATCGCCTCGGTTGCGCCACCTCACAAATTTCACATTTCCGAAAACCGAGTGAAAACAGGCTTAATTAAGGTCAAATCTGTTGACGCTGGAACAAGAAACAGACTATGATGCCATTATGGTGTATTTCCACTAATAATCACTTTCAACATTTATATTGCATTGCGAATTATAGCAACACAATAGCTCGTCGTAAGGATATGCAATGTTCAAAAAGAACTCGTCGGTTCTGGTTTCAGCAATTGCGATTGGGCTTCTCGTGCTGGTGCTTGGAATCAGCGGAACCTCTGCCGTTGCACAGGATGTCGTGCCTGCGCCGACCGGGGACACCCTCGAAGCACCCCCGGTCGTTGTGGAAATGCCCACCACAGCGCCCACGACGCCGGCTGAACTGCCGACCGCAGCGCCCCCCGCTCCGACCGAGTCCCCGGCTGAAGCGCCCCCGGCTCCAACCGAGTCCCCGACCGGGGTGCTGCCTACGCCCACCGAACTGCTGGCTGAAACGCCCACACTATCCAACACACCGCCAGTTGAACCCACCCTTGCGCCGACCATGACCCTCGCGCCGCTGCTGATCCCGGAACCGCCCATGCGCTTGCTGGTGCGCGACCTGTTCGACAGTGGCGATCTATCGCACTGGCTACTGGGTGCAGGCTGGGCGATTGTCCCCAGCGAAACCGGATTCGCTCTGCAAGCCAACAGCCCGGACGCCGCCAAGCTCAACAAAGGCGCATACTACAACGCCGCCGTGCAAATGCGCTTCGCCCTAACCGGCGGCACCGCCAAACTCAGCCTGCGTGTGAGTAGCGCAGGCCGCTACACCGCCTCGCTGGATGCCAGCGGCGCGCTGCTGCTGTTCAGGGGCGATGCGCTTCTGGGGTCGGCAGCCGTCGCCCCTACCGCACCCGGCACATGGCGCACCCTGCGCTTGTCCGCCGTGAACGATACCGTGCGCGTTATGCTGGATGCGACTGAATGGATTGTGGCACAGGATACGGCTCCGCTGCCTCCGGGTGAAGCCGAAATTATGGCAGGCGCGGCAGGCGCTAATGCGGACGGTTCTCCCATCATCGCCCCCATGCTGGCAGATGAGGTGTTCCTGTTCGTCCCGGAAGCCGAATACAGCCTGTATCCCCAACCGACCGATGTGCCGCTGCCCACGTTGATGCCCACCGAAGCCCCGACCACCGTCCCCACACTCGTGCCGACCATCCCGCCTGTCACCAACGCCCTGCCGGTGGTGATCGAAGCCGAAAGTTCGGATGTCAGCCGTTTCGGGGACTGGCAGGAAGTCGTGGATGCGTCCGCCAGCGGTGGGCGCTACCTGATGGGAACCGAAGGCAGCGGCGCGGCGCTGGAATTCTTCTTCCGGGGCGCTGCCGTCACTGTGAACTTCATCAACGGCCTGACCGATTCCACCGTAACCCTCACACTGGACGACACCCCGCTGCGCACATGGGTGAGTGTGCGTGCCCCGACAAGCGTGATTGAACCCACCAGCTTAACCGGCTTGGGCGCAGGGGCGCACAAATTACGTATCGAAGCGCCCGTTGGCATTCCGGTTGTGGATAGCATCCGTGTGATCGCGGCGGCTAACCCGCTGGCCTCCCTGACCGATACGGTCGGCATAGCGTCCGAAGTCTTTTCCGATCTGCGCGAAGACGGAACAGCTAATGTAATCGTCTACTTCAACACAACCGCCTCTGTCGGCGCGTCCGTTCCTGATAGCGTGGTGGCAGCACGCATTGATGCCAGCAGCGACGCCATCGTGGAAGCCCTGCCCGAAAATCAGGTTGACGTAAACGCGCAGTTCCAATATATTCCCGCCCTTGCTGCCGAAATTACCGATAACGCGCTAGTCGCCCTTCAGGAAGATGCACGGGTGAGCGCGATTCAGACCGACCGCGAAGTGCATGTCGCGCTTGCGCAAAGCCGCACACTGATGAATGTGCCCGCAGTGGAAACCACCTACGGCCTGACCGGAGCCGGCGTGAACGTCGCCATACTCGACACGGGTATCTCGGCTTCTCACTCGTGGCTGTCGGATAGTGTGGTGGCGCAGCGATGCTTCCTGTCAACGGGCTGCCCCGGCGGCGGCACGACCGGCAGCAACGCAGCGGATGGGCAAGGTCACGGGACGCATGTGGCCGGCATCATCACCTCCAACAATGCCACCAATCGCGGCGTCGCCAATGGCGCGGGTATCGTGGCGGTCAAGATTCTCAGTGATGCAGGCAGCGGCAGTTGGTCAGATATTCTGAAGGGTCTGGAGTGGGTCTACACCAACCGCGCCACCTACAATATCCGCGTGATTAACATGAGTCTCGGCGGCGGCTTGTACAGCGGCTATTGCGACGCTTCGGATGCGGCTGGCGCGAGTGTCGTCAACCGCCTGACGAGCGCCGGGGTCGCCGTGTTTGTCGCCAGCGGCAACGACGGTTCTTCCACGCAGGTCAGCTCACCCGGTTGCCTTCAGAACGCCATTTCCATCGGCGCGGTCTATGACTCCGGCGCTTCGACCGGGCGGGTCACAAGCTACTCGAATGGCAATAGCACGCTGGACTTGCTCGCTCCCGGTTCATACGTAACATCCTCAACCCCCAGTGGCAGCGCCACATTGGAAGGGACTTCAATGGCAACCCCGATGGCGGCAGGTGTGGCGGCGCTGCTGTTCCAGCAAAACCCCAATCTCACCGTAGCCCAGCTCGTCGCCAAGATGAAATCTACGGGTGTCTCGATACTGGATACGCGCAATGGCCTCACCTTCCCGCGCATTAATGCGCTGGCGGCGGCGCAAAATGGAACGGTCGTGCCCACACCCACCCGCACGCCCACAGTCACCCCGTCACCGACCGCCCCGCCTACCGGAGTACCCGCATTGGTATCCCCGGTCAATGGCAGCACGCTGAACTTTGTGAACCGCCCGACCTTTAGTTGGGGCAGAGTCACCGGGGCGACAAAATATGAACTTCAAGTGGCAAATAACGCAGCGTTCACCACGCCAACCACGCGCTCACTCACCACCACATCCGCGACATGGAGCAGCAATCTCGCTAAAGGCACTTACTATTGGCGCGTGCGTGCCTACGTCAGCAAGGTATGGCAAAGCTATAGCGGGGTGTTCAGTGTCACGTTGAGTACCCCGGCGCCCACGCTGCTCACGCCGAGCGACAATGAACTGCAATCCCTGCGTCCGACCTTCACATGGCAACGAGTAACCGGTGCCACCGCTTATCAGATACAACGTGCCACCAACCCGAACTTCACAGGTGCGGTGGTAAATTCGGTCACGACAGCCACCTACACGCCTACCCAGAATCTCGCCAGTGGCACCTACTATTGGCGCGTGCGCGGTCAGGTGGGTTCCACCATCATAGGCGATTGGAGTGCAACGCGCAGCCTGATCGTCAGTGCTTCGCAGTTCAACGTGTCTCTGCAATGGAACGAAATGGCCGATTTTGACCTGCACCTGTGGGAGCCAAGCGGGAACCATATCTACTATGCGAACAAAGTCTCCTCAACAGGCGGTTTCCTCAATGCCGATTCAAACAGTTGCTATGGCGGCGCACCGCAGGAAACCATCGCTTGGCCGGGTGCCGCACCAAGCGGAACTTACACCATCAACCTCATGCACTATCCCTCATGCACCCTCAGCACGGTGACTTACACCTTGACCATTCGGGTACGGGGACAGGCCACACGCACCGTGACCGGTTCACTCTTGCCCGATACGCAATCTAGCAACATCACCATTTCGCTCCCCACAGGGACGCTAACAAGGGCGCTGACCACCGAGTCGTATACCATCAATACCGCCGAGCTTCCCTCCAAAGACAATCAGCCCTCGGTTGCGCCGGTGGACGAATCGAACACCCCACCGGACAACACATCAGCCAATCTGCCCGTCGTGCCGATCACCAGTCTGCCTGTTGCGCCTGCCATCCCGCAGGCCATCGCGCCGCCGCCGGCTGAACCGCCGGTACGCCTGCTGGCGCGGGCACTCCTCAACGGGGGCGATGTAGAACAGTGGCAAATTGGCGGGGGTTGGTCAGTGGTGCCTAGCGATGGGGGCGGTGCGCTCAGTGGCGCAACGAACGAACCGGCGTTACGCACGAACGGCGTGTTCTTTAACGCGGCGGCACAGGCGCGGTTTAACCTGATGTCTGGCACAGCACGTCTGAGCCTGCGTGCCAGCACCGTGAGCAGTTACACCGCCGAGATGAACGCCAACGGAATCATCACGCTCTTAAGGGGTAACACAGCGCTGGGTAGCGCACTGGTCAACACCCCCACGCAGGCAGGCTGGCACACGCTGCGCCTGTCCGCGATACAGGGAACGCTGCGCGTGGCGGTGGATAATGTAGAAATGATCGTGGCGCTCGACCCGGCGCCGCTGCCACCCGGTAGCGCACAGATCACGCTCGGCGCAGTCGGAACAACTGCGGACGGCACATCGGTCTATGCGCCCGCCTTAGTGGATGACTTCTTCCTGTTCGTGCCGGAGTCCGAGTTCGGTCAGTACCCGCAAACGGTAGCGCCGCCTGCGAATCAGTCCCCGGAACGTCCGGTCAGCCCGCACCGATGGAATCGCCCCATGTGGACGGCGACCCGCTAGACCAGATTTTGCAGCGCCCCTTCCTAGCCTTACAAGGAAGGGGCGCGTGGCTATCTCCGCAGGCAACGAATTAGTTCATCTCGCTGCCGCCATCCAAATTGTAGGATTGGGCAGTGATATAGTCGGCCTCATCCGAACACAAGAACGCCGCCAGCGAGGCTACTTCAGGAATCGTTCCGGGGCTTTTCAACGGGATTTTCTGGATGCGCTGCTTAAAGAACTCGCCGGGAGCCAGATGTAGCTTCTCAGCCATGCGGTTATCCAGATTTTCGTAGAGCGCCGTCCAGATCGCCGCCGGACAGATGGCGTTTACGTTGATGTGGTACGGTGCTAGTTCCATCGCCGTCGCCTGTGTGATGGTAATCACCGACGATTTGGACGTGGAGTAGTGAATGGCATCCGAACGTCCGCGTCGTCCGGCAATCGAGGCAATGTTGATAATCTTGCCCTGACAGGCATCCGAGCGCCCCGCCTGTCGAATCTCCGGCGGAACCTGCTCGATCATCTGACGGGCAACCGCCTGCGTGGTGAACAGCAGCCCGCGCACATTCACATACATCATGGCATCCCAATCTTTGGGTGTCATCTCCATCAGGGTCATCTTGTCCGAAATGCCCGCGTTGTTGACCAGAATATCAATCCGACCAAAATGTGCCACCACATCGGCAACCATCTGCGGGGTGCGGTCAGGATCGCCAATATCAATCGGATAAGATAGCGACTCGGGGCCAATTTTTGAGAAGTCCTGCGCCGCCTGTGCCGCCGTCGTCGGGTTGATTTCGGCGACCACCACATGCGCGCCTTCTTCGGCGAACCGTTTGGCGATGCCATAGCCGATCCCCTGCCCTGAACCGGTCACAATAGCGATTTTGCCGTCAAGTCGTTTTGCGCTGTATGCCATTCTGCTGCCTTTCACCTGTAGTACGGCTGATGTTCGGGAAAACGGGGGCGAGAAAACACCGTCCCTAATCATTCATCAACATGACGGGCGGGAGTGTTCCCGCCCGTCTCAAGACCTGACCTCTGTTGTCAAAGGATGGATAAAAAATCCGGTCTGTGGCGCATCACCACGCGCAGTAACCGCCATCAATGATAAGGTCGCTGCCCGTCATAAAATCTGACGCTTCGCAGGCCAGATAGACCACCGCGCCCTGCAAATCGGTCACTTCGCCCATCCGCGCCATCGGGGTCATCCCCATCCATCGCGGCAGGATAGCCTGCCCTTCCGGGGTCAGGAGCAGATCGTCAACCAGTTTGGTGCGCGTATAGCCGGGACTGATGGTGTTCACGCGGATGTGGCGCGGCGCCCATTCAGCCGCCATGCTGCGCGACAGGTGAATCACGCCCGCTTTGGACGCATTGTAGTGAACCTGATTCTGTGGCGTGACCGCAATCGTCCCCGCCATCGAAGCCGTGTTGATAATCTTGCCGTAACCGGCCTTCAGCATCACCCGCGCCTCGGCCTGTGCGCACAGGAACACGCCCTTCAAATTCAGGTCGAGCATTTGATCCCATTCCGCCTCGGTCATGGTTTCCGCCGCCGACCAGCGTGCAATGCCGGCGTTGTTCACGCCAATCGTCAGCTTGCCCCACTTCTGCACGACGGCATCCACCATCGCCTGCACGTCATCCGCTTTCGACACATCCGCCTGCACCGCGAAACACTCGATATGCTTGGCCTTCAGTTCGTCCACCACATCGTTCGCATGTGACAGCGACAAATCCACTACCGCGACCGCCGCGCCAGCCTCGCCTAGCGCATGAGCATAGGCGCGACCAATCCCTTGTCCACCGCCCGTCACTAGCGCCGTGCGTCCCACCAGACTAAACCGTTCCAGTATCGGACGGGCAGTTAAAATTGCGTCAGTCATGATTCTAATCTCCAATTCCATCATAGACCTGACACACTTGGCTGAGTCAGGTTCTTCTATGCACTCACGCTGTTTGGCACATAGGCCAGCAAATGTTCGGCGGTGGGTTTATCCATCACCATTGTTCCCACCAGCTGCCCGGACAGCACACCGTACAGCGCCGGAACTTTCGGTTTGCCAACCGCCACGCCAATCACTTGCTGGCGGTGGTGGGTCAGCCATTCCCGGCTGATCCCTATCCGGCGATGGTGAAGCTCAATATCCAGATAGTTACCATTCTGGTCGAAGTACAGCCCGCAAATATCCCCGACTGCGCCCTGTTCGCGCAGCTTTTCCACATACGACTGCTCGACGTAGCCAGCGCGAATCACGCTGCTCACCGACAAATCAGTGCTACCGATGCCCACCAGCGCAATATCCGAACTCTCCGCCAGACGGAGCGCGTCCGCCACCGTCGGGATACTGAGGAGCGAAGTGGCAACCGCCGCGTTCTCCACCAGCATCGGCGCGGAAAGCACCCGGAACTGGCTGCCCAACTTTTGCGCCGTTCGCACCGCCAGATCAGGTGTATCCGTCAGGTTGGAGGCCGAACCCGCCGCACCGATCACCTGCACCACCAGCAATTGCGGAAGTTCCATCGAAGGTAGAGCTTCAACGGTGGCGGCCACCGCCGTCCCCCACGAAATGCCTAGCACGCTGATATTCGGCAGATGGCGTGCAATCAATGCCGCCGCCATTTGCCCCACCATATAGAGCGCCTCGCTGGTGGAAACGGTGCCGCCTGTATCCACGACTGCGGCTTGCAACAGCCCGAAACGGGTTTGCAGCGCCCTTTCCAGCGCCTCATCGCGCAGCAGCGGTTGGTGTACCTCTATGCGAACAATCCCCGCTTTCCGCGCTTCCGTCAGAATACGGCTGATTGCAGACCGGGATACACCGACCACATCCGCTATTTCGTTTTGACTAAGATTATCCAAATAATACAGTCTGGAGACTCGTGCTAGTAAAATGGCACGTTCATTTTCCATGAGATTCAACCCGTGTTGAACTAACCGTACAAGGTAGCCAACTCAGGATTCTCAAGAAGCTGCTTGAAGGTGAGCAAGAACCCGGCCGCATGGGCGCCGTCCACCACCCGATGATCCACGCCCAACGTGGCAATCATCGTCGGAGCAACCACCAGCTGACCCTGACGCACAAATGGACGCTCACTCACCGTTCCCAACGACAGAATGGCTGACTGAGGAGATCGGATAATAGATGTAAAACTATCCGGCCCTTCCTTGCCCATATTGGAAATTGTGAACGTCCCATTCAGCAGGTCATCAGCCGTCGTGCGCTGGCGTCGTGCGCGGTCTACCAGATCAATTGTCCGTGCCGCCAATTCCGGGAGGGGCGTTAAATCGGCGGCATGGACAACAGGGATTAGCATCCCATCTTCAAGCGCAACCACAATCCCGATGTTGACCTCGCCATTATACACAATTGTTTCGCCATCTAGCGAAGCATTAAGCCGGGGATGCGCGTGCAACGTGGCAGCACACACCTTAACCAGCAGGTGCAGCAGTGAAATCTTGATGTCGGGATAGCGTTCGCGCAACTGATTAACGGCGTTCTTTGCGGGCAGCATGTCAATCTCGATCTGGCTATAGAAATGCGGCGCCGTTTGCATACTAGCCGTCGTCATACGCGCAATCGCTTTGCGCATTTTCGACAGCGGAACTTGCCGCGTTTCCATTGGTGTCACCGGATTCGATTGATCGCTCATGTCCCTCTCCGTCAGTTAATTCCCGAAATGTCCTCGTCGGGCGTGCCGATAATCGCCAGCAAATCGCCAACGGTTGCCGTTTGCCCTTCTTCAATCACGATTTTACGCAGCGTGCCGGAAGACAGGGCTTCCAGTTCCACCGTCGTCTTATCGGTTTCGATCTCCAGCAGCTTCTCGCCCTTCTGAACCGGATCGCCTACGCTTTTCAACCATTTGAGGACGTTTGCCTCGTCAGACGAATCGCCCAGTGGGGGCATGGTGACACGATTTGCCATAGGTGTTCTTCCTCAATGCACTTTCTGCTTGGATTCGAGCGTTTTCTCAATCGCCTTTTTGACCTGCTCCGCGTTCGGAACAAGGTACTTTTCGAGTGTCACATTGGCGGGCAGCGGCACATCCGGCGCGGTCACACGCTGCACTGGCGCCAGCAGTTCGCTGAACAGCGCCTCGTTGATGCGGGCGCTCAGTTCGCCGCCCAGCCCGCCCGTCAGCACCGCTTCATGCAGCACCACAGCGCGGCGGGTTTTGGCAACCGAACGCAGCACCGTATCCATATCCAGCGGCAGCAGGCTACGCAGGTCAATCACTTCTACGCTGACATTCTGCTCCGCCAGTTGCTTCGCCGCATCCAGCGCCACATGCAACATGCGCGAGTAGGTAATCAACGTCACATCGCTGCCTTCGCGCTTCACATCCGCCACGCCAATCGGGGTGACATACGGCTCATCCGGCACTTCGTCCTTCACGGCGTACAGCCCCTTGTGTTCGAGGAAGATCACCGGATTGTCGTCCTGTATCGAAGCCCGCAGCAACCCGTAAGCATCGGCAGGTGTGGCAGGTGCCACCACTTTCAGCCCCGGCGTGTGAATGAACCATGATTCGAGGCTTTGCGAATGCTGCGCCCCTGCGCCGCGCCCCGTCCCCTGTTGGGTGCGGATGACGCACGGCACTTTGATCTGCCCACCGAACATATAATGAATCTTCGCCGCCTGATTCACGATCTGATCCATCGCCAGCGTGATGAAATCCACATACATAATTTCAGCCACAGGACGACCACCGACCATCGCAGCGCCCACCGCAGCGCCCACGATCATCGCTTCGGACATCGGGGTATCGCGCACTCGTTCCGTACCGAACTCCGCCGACAGCCCTTTCGTGACCGCGTAAGCGCCACCATAAGCACCCACATCCTCACCGAGGACAAACACACGAGGATCGGCTTTCATTTCTTCATACAACGCACGACGCAGTGCGTCGCGGTACATCATCACAGACATGAGTGGAACTCCTCTACAGCTTCTCAGGCGTAAATGTCTTCAAACAAGGTGGAAGGTTGCGCCAGCGGGCTATCCTCAGCGAACTTCACCGCTGCATCCAGCACCTCTTTGACCTGCTGTTCATACGCCTCGACATCCTGATCCGAGATCATTTCTGCGCCCACTTTGGCACGCATAATCGTCAGCGGATCACGGGCGCGTTCGCGTTCTTCTTCTTCGGCAGGGCGATACTTGGAAGGGTCGGCGCGGGAATGACCGAGGAAGCGATACGTGTGCGCCCCGATCAACGTGGGGCCTTCACCGCGCCGCGCCCGTTCAATCGCTTCCAGAGCCACTTCGCGCACCGCCAGCACGTCCTGTCCATCCACATCCACGCCCGGAATGCCGTAAGCGCGGGCGCGTTCCGTAAAGCTCAGCTGCGGCGTGGAGCGTTCCCATGCCAGCGACATCGCGTAATGGTTGTTTTCCACCACGAAGATGACCGGCAGCTTCCACAGCGCCGCCATGTTGATCGATTCGTGCGTGATTCCTTCGTTCACCGCGCCTTCACCGAAGAAGCATACCGTCACCGCGTCGCTCTTGTTCAGGCTTGTCCACAGCGCCGCACCGGTGGCGATGCCCAGATGCCCGCCCACAATCCCGTTCGCGCCCAGATGCCCGATGCTAACATCCGTGATGTGCATCGAACCGCCGCGCCCTTTGCAGTAGCCGGTTTCCTTGCCGAACAGTTCTGCCATCATCCGACTAAGCCCGCCGCCACGAGCAATAAAATGCCCGTGACCGCGATGGGTGCTGGTCAAATAGTCCTGCGGTTGCATGGCGCTGCACACGCCCGCCGCCACCGCTTCCTGCCCGATGCTCACATGACACATCGTACTGGCAAGGTTGCCCTTCATCATCTCCTCAAGGATGCGCTCCTCCGAACGACGGATGAGCAGCATACTGTGGTAAAGTGACTTCGTTAGATCGAGTTCCACTGTATTTCTCCGTTATTGCTGTTTCGCCACATGATCCGCCATCGTGTGCATCAGATCACGCATTTGCGGATAGGTCGCAATGTATTGATCTACATAGAAGCGATAGGCTTCATGGGCTTCGAGGTTGGGTTCAAAGCAGTTCACAATGCGAACCATCTGCTTAGACGCTTCCCCCGGCGTTTTGTAAATCCCCGCGCCAATCGCTGCCAGCGCCGCCGAACCGAGCATCGCCGCCGCATCCCCCGCTTCGGTGATGTTGATCGGCACGTTGCTCACATCGGCGTGAATCTGCATCCACAGCTTGCTCTTGACCGGCCCACCCGCCGCCACAATCTGTTTGGCGGCGTACCCGTTCTGGCTGAACACGCGCAGGATATGCTCTGTGCCGTAAGCCACGCCTTCCATGATGGCGCGGAACACATGCGCCGGCGTGTGACTGAGCGTGAAGCCCCACATCATCCCACGCGCACGCGGATCAACCAGCGGTGTGCGGTTGCCCTGCCAGTAGTCCAGCACGACCAGTCCATCCGAACCGGGGCGAATTTTCGCCGCTTCCGGCGTCATCAGGTCATACAGGTTCGCCCCGCTTTGATCGGCTTCGCGCAACCAGCGCCCGCCGATGAAATTATCCTTGAACCAGCGCATGATCGAGCCGGTAGAAATCTGTCCGCCTTCCACCGTGTACTGTCCGGGGATCAGGCAGTCGGTATACGCACCGAAAATCCCCTTGCCGTGAAACTGCGTGGCTGACTGACCGAGCAACAGATGGGACGACCCCACGATGAACGCGATCTTACCCGGTTCCACCACATCGAGGCCGATCATGGCGACCAGCGCATCCGCGCCGCCTTCCGCCACCGGCGTACCGGCCACCAGCCCCAGTTCAGAGGCCGCCGCCGCAGACAGTCCGCCCGCCACCTGCCCCAGATCGAGGATGCGCTGCGGGAACTTCTCGATCAAATCACCGAGTCCGATCCCCTCGTAAAAATCCGTCGGCCAGCCGCCCGCGTTCCGGTCATAGTACCAGCGCAAACTGGTGTTATTGATGCTGCCCGTCCATTCGCCCGTCAGCCGGTACGTAACCCAGTCGTTAAAATCGCCCACATAGCGCGACTTCTGGTAAACCTCCGGTTCGTTCTCCTTCACCCACAGCGCCTTACACGGCATCCACTCCGCCGAAACGTTCCCGAACCCGTTGTACTTCAGCGCCGGATACCCGCTGGCCGCGATGCGGCTCGACTGTTCGGCAGCACGCACGTCCATCCAGATGATCGCCGGACGCACGGGCTGGAAGTTCTCGTCCATCATCACGACGGTACACGAAGTCGTATCGCTGCTGATGCCCTTGATCGCCTCCGGCGCGACCTTCGCAACCGCGACCGCCCCGCGCACCGCCACCACCATCGCCGTCCACCACTCATCGGGACTCTGCTCCGCCCACGACGGACGCGGATGCCGCAGCGCGTACCCGTGCGCGTGTGAACCGACTAACGTGCCCGTCGGCGTGAACACACCGGCTCGAACACTTTCCGTTCCAAAATCTATGCCCAGCACATATACGTCAGACATGCTCATCATCAACCCCTTCTCGCTTTAGAAGAAGCGAATTTCTTCGCGCCGTACCGCCAGTGATACCGCGAGAATAAGTACGGAACCCTTGACGATGGTCTGAAGGAAAAACGGCGCACCCACAAGGTTCAAACCGTTATTGATGATACCGAGAATGAGCACACCGACAATGGTGCCGAGGATATTGGCCTGCCCGCGCCGAATAGTGGTCATGCCAATGAACACTGCTGCGAGGCTGTCCATCGCATAATTGTCTGCGCCGGAAGGCTGTGCCGAACCGAGGTACGACACGAGGATGCTGCCGCCCATCGCCGCGCAGAAACCGCTAATCATCAACGCGATCAGGCGATACTTATTGATGTTGATACCACTCAGGCGCGTCGCCGTCGGGTTGCCACCTGTCGCCAGAATGTAGCGCCCGGTGCGGGTGTAGTTCAGGAACACGTACAGAACCGCCACCACCGCTGCCGACACGATCACCACGAACGGAATCGGGCCAATCGTACCCGTGCCGATGAAGGTGTATTCTTCCGGCATACGCCCGTAAATCGAGTCGCCGCGTGCATAGGCGTAGTTCACGCCCACTGCGATTAGCCCCATACCGAGGGTGGTAATCAACGACGGAATTTTGAAGCGCGTCACCAGCATACCGGTAATCAGGCCAGCCAGCATACCCGTCCCCAGCGCACCAATTGCCGCCACGCCCCACGGCAATTCCTGCCGGACGATCAACCCCGCCATCAAAATACCCGTCAAACTGGCGACCTGCCCGACGGACAGATCAAACTCGCCAGCGGCGACCGCGATGGTCAACCCGCTTGCCACGATAGCCAGTGTTGCCACTTGGCGCAGAATGTTAATCAGGTTCTGGCTGGTCAGGAAGCGACCACCCTGAAAGGACGACAGCACGGAGAACAACACGAAAATGACGATGAGGGCAAGTACGGTTCCGAACCGATTTACAAAGTTGCCGACATCAAACCCTCGCGGTTCATTGGACTTGGAGTTGGAAATTTGAGCCATCGAATTATCCACTTTTTACTAGATTCTAAGAAGTCAACACGTTGCGATGCAGTTCACCTAGCCGCCCATCATCTGTTGCAAGATGGAGTCGTGGGTGAATTCCTGCTTCAACCCTTCATTGATAATCTGCCCCCGGCGCATGACGTACAGCCGATCCGAAATCGCCATCAGCTCATCCAGATCGGACGAGGTGATGAGGACAGCCGCCCCCTGCGCCGCCAGATTGCGGATAATCACCCACATATCGGCGCGTGCGCCCACATCCACGCCTTCGGTTGGCTCATCGAACATAAAGATCAAGCCGCGCACATCGTCCGAGGATGCCAGCCACTTGCCGAAAACCACTTTCTGCTTGTTACCGCCACTCAGGGATTGCACCGGTGTATTCAGCGAAGGTGGCATAATCCGCAGCCGATCCATCGCCTTGGTCGCAGCTTCTTGCATCTTCTTTTGCTGAAGCCATCCCAACCGCCCGCTGTACCGCTTGAGCGAAGCCACCGTCAGGTTCTCCAGCACATTCATGCGGTTCAGCAACCCCTTCTCGATGCGCTTATCAGGAACCAGCACGATGCCATGCCGGATTGCGTTCTCAGGTGAAGTAATCTGCGTGGGTTTGCCCTCCAGCAGAATCTTGCCGCTGGTGGCACGCCGGAACCCAACCAGTGTTTCCAGAAGTTCGGTGCGCCCTGCGCCAACCATACCCGCCAAACCCACCACTTCCCCGCTGTTGATTTTCAGGTTTACGCCCTGAAACTCCGCTGAGGATAGGTTTTGAGTCTCCAGCAGCACGGCGCCTATATTCAGAGTCGGCGTCGTTTCCAGTTTCGCCACACTACGCCCCACAATGTCCTGAGTGACCCGCGCAGGCGTATATTCGCTAATCGGGCCACTACTCACCACATGACCATCTCGAAGAATGGTCATCGAGTCGGAAATCTCAAACACCTCGTCCAGACGATGCGAGACGAAGATGATGCCGATCCCCTGTTTCTTGAATTGGCGCAGCAGGTCAAATAGATGCTTGGTTTCGGCCTGCGACAGCGCCGCAGTCGGTTCGTCCAGAACCATCACCTTCGGTTCAGTACGCAGCGCCCGCACGATGTCCACCAACTGCTGCTGCCCCGCGCCCAGTTGGATCACTTCCTTATTCAGGTCAAGTTCTACACCCAACCGCTTGAGCAATTGATCGGCTCGTTCGTTGAGTTTACGGCGGTTAATCAGTTGGCCTCTGCCGGGTTCCAGCCCTAACATGATGTTTTCCGCGATAGTGAAATGCGGAATGAGCGTTCGCTCTTGATAGACGACCACGATACCGTTACGCATCGCGTCGGCAGTATTATTGATCTGAAGAAGATTGTGCTGGAGTTTGATCGTGCCGCTGTCCGGCGGTTGTGCGCCGCAGATAATCTTGACTAGCGTGCTTTTGCCCGCGCCGTTCACGCCCAGAAGCGCATGAACTTCGCCGCTGCGAAGCGTAAAATCTACGTTGTTGAGCGCGGTAACGCCGGGGTAGATTTTAGAAATGCCTTGGAGTTCAAGTAAGGTTTCCACAACAGTAAATAATCCGTTGTAAAGGAATGAGAAGCAGCGTTAGGGAGTTTACAAACAGGAGGATAGAGCGAGACTGCTTAATCGCCCCATCCTCCAGCAAATCAGATCAGTTACGCCCCGACCTGACCTTTGGCCTGATTCATGAACTGGGTGTAGAAGTCCACCGTATCCCACGGCATCTTGCCGGTTTCAGGCAGGTTGACACCCTTGACGATGAACGGTGCGGGGAAGTCAATCTGCGGAACCGGTACAACTTCCGCCGCCGGACGACCCTTGCCCACGATTTCGTCAATGAACGAGGCAGCCAGCGCGCCCCACAGCTCGAAAGCCTGTGCGCAGGTGGCGACCATCGTGTAGTCCGCATCCGCCATCAGTTCCACCGCCGGCGGATGACCGTCAGCAGCAACCACAATGGTGTCCTTCACGGTCTTGCCGAAGCTCAGCAGCGCCTGCGAAGCGGCCATCGCGGGTTCGTCCCACGGGCACCAAATCGCGTCAATTTCGCCACCGAAGCGGTTCAGCCAGTCGTTGACGGTGTTGAGGGTGGTTTCAAAGAAACCGTCGTACTGGATGACCTGATCGCCAGCAACCTTGATGTTCTCGTTCTCGCTCAGAACGGCATCACGCACCTTGCCGCGTTTGCGCGTGCCGTGATGGAAGTTGGCGGTGATGGTGCAGATGTTCGGTTCGGTCTTGCCTGCGCCGAGCAGGCTCTGAACCATGTACGAAGTCATCTGTGCGCCCATCGTGTAGTTGTTCGAGGCAATATCGCACAGCGCCGGAGGATAGTAGCCCGAGTCCACCGTAATCAGCGGAATGCCAGCGGCGGCAACCGACTGCAACGCGCCCTGAGCAGCGGTCAGCGTGCCGAATGTCACAACGATCGCATCCACTTTGCGCGAAACGGCATCTTCGATCATGGCCGACAGCGTTTCCGGGCTGCCTTCAGCGTTGGAAACCGTCACGTCCCACGACAGACCCGCAGCCGCCAACCAGTCTTCCCAGCCCTTCAGCGTGCGCTGGTCGCTCTGAGCAGACATCTGCTGGGCAATGTGCGCCACCGTCAAGCTGGACTGACGACGGGGCAGGCTGCTCACATGCGAGAAATTGCGCTTGATCGAAGCCAGCGAACGATTAATGTTCGTCCCCATCAGGCCCAACCCAGCAGCACCAACGGCTGACGACTGAAGAAATTTACGGCGAGTGATACCAGTCATGTAAAAGTCCCCTTTTAGCTAAACAAGATTCAAGAGATACCTAACAGACAAATACGCTTCTGCACAAATGTGAGTTAGTAACTCACATTTGCTCATACAGGTAGCATAGAGTCTTTTGTAGAATTTGTCAACTTATTCCATATCAAAAAAATCGTCAATTCATACAAAAACAATTACACGGGGAAATGACCGCATTCAAGATACGTGATGGGCTTTTAGTCCGCAGGGGCGAGGAGTCGAAACCTCACTCTGCTGGCAAACAAGCGGGGTATTTGCGAAGCCAGCAGAGTGAGGTGAGGGGTTCGGCTTAGGTGCAGGGGGTGGTGTCATCGCAAGGATTCAACGGGCGCTTGAACACCATATCCACCTGATAAGCGGACTCCGAGCTGTGATTATCGAACGCCACCAATTCCCACCCATCCTTCCCCAGCACGCTGAGGACAAATTCGCGTCCGATGAAATTCTTGCCAATGCAGGTCTGAGCCGGGATGTCAAAAACAATACTATCTGTAATGGTGCAACCTTTAGTCAGCAAATCGAGAAACATGCTGCCGTAAGGATCTGCCACATCAACCAGTTCATAGCGTGTAACCTCGGCATCAAAATCGTACTCAGTGCCAAGAATCGAATACTGACCATAATCCACACCCAGATACTCCCACTGCGCTGTGGCGCTCTGCGGCGCGGGTGCTGGCGTGGCGGTAGGGATAGCGGTGCTTACAGTATCGAGCGTCTTTGCAGGCCGGGGAGGAGCAAAATACAGCAAGCCAATCCCCATCATCACCACCAGAATCAGCATAAACAGCAGAACAGACTGGGCAACCAGCAGGAATTTGGTGTTCATCGCGTGCTTTTCCTTTGACAGACGGGGAACACAACTGCTCCACGCTCAAAAACGGTGGGTGAAGTCCCGCCCGCCAAAGTTAGCTTATCGCGCCGCCTTCATTTCGGCTTGAGTGCTAACCCTCAATTCACGTCCACAGATCGGTGCTGAGGTACTTCAGGCCGGAATCGCACAGCAGCACCACAATCGTTTGCCCGACGTGCGTGGTCGCCAGCAGGTGCAGCGCCGCCGCCACGTTCGCCCCGGACGAGAAACCGGCGAAGATGCCCTCCTCACGTGCCAGCCGCCGCGTCACCTGCATGGCCTCCTCGTCGCCAATCTGAAGGTAGCCGTCAATCAATTCGCGGGGAATCAACGGGAGGTCAGCGATTGAATAGCCGCCGCCCTGTATCCGGTGATTAGGCGCAGTCACAGCCTGCCCCGCCAGCACCGCCGCGCCCTCCGGCTCGACCAGATAGCAGGCAATCGCCGCGTCATGCTCCTTGAAGGCCGCCGCACAGCCCCCGAACGAGCTACCTGTGCCGGCAAAATCGCAAAACGCATCAATGCGCGTCCCCACCACCTGCTGCAAAATCTCCGGCACGGTGTTCAGGTAATGCGCCCGCGAACTACCGGGAAGGTGGAACTGGTCAGCGCGAAACGCATTGAGCTCGCGGGTGATGCGCTGCGCGGCTTCCTCCACCAGCGCCAGATCGCCGCCGGACACCTGCCCCGTCTGCGAACCGGGCAACTGGTCTACCAGCACCACTTCCGCACCCAGCGCCCGCATCATCCGCGCCCGTTCGGTGGAGTTGCCCTTCGACATAACCGCCACGAACGGATAGCCCTTCACCGCGCACACAATCGAGAGTCCCGTTCCGGTATTGCCGCTGGTCAGCTCGACCACTGTTTGCCCCGGCTCTAGCGAACCGTCCGCTTCGGCTTCTTCGATCATTTGCAGTGCAATCCGGTCTTTCTTAGAAAAGCCGGGGTTCAGGTATTCCAGTTTGGCGAGGATGCGCCCTTCCACGCCGCGTGTGATCCGCGCCAGTTCCACCAGCGGGGTGCAGCCAATCGCGCCAAGCACCGAAGGCAGCAGCGCCGCCTGTCTCGCAAAATTCGCTGCATTCATCGTAAGACTCTTTCTGGTATCGGCTGTCGAAACCGTGCAAAACGCTTATCATAGCCCGCTGATCGCCAACCACCAAACCGGAGGATTTATTCCGGGAAACGACCATACCAATCACGTAGTCAAGCGTATCCAGCACGGTATACAATTGCATCCTAAAGATGCTCCTGACCGTATTTCTTTCTGGAGAAACGACACCCGATCCGTGATCCTCGCTCAAATCATACCCGTCGGTGACATAAATTCTTGCCAGAATCGCCTGCTCACAGCGACCGCGCATGATGACATAACATCCGGTCTACAGCCATTGGAGGCGCAACCATGCCCACACCGCATCCCGAATATCCACGCTCGCAACTTCAACGCGCCGACTGGCTGAACCTCAACGGTCAATGGGGGTTCGCCTTTGACGATGCTAACGCAGGTCTGCACGAAGGCTGGTCGCAACCGGAGAAAGCGCAGTCCTTCCCGCTGACGATCACCGTCCCCTACCCGTTCCAGAGCCAGCTCAGCGGCATTCAGGACACCGACTTTCATGATGTGGTGTGGTACACGCGCACCGTCAGCATCCCCGCAGCATGGGCGGGCAAGCGCGTGCGGCTGAACATCGGCGCTGCCGACTATGCCGCGCAGGTGTGGGTGAACGGCAAGCTGGCTGGTTCTCACGAAGGCGGTCACACCCCCTTCTCGCTAGACATCACCGATTTCCTGTCGTCGGCGGGTGAGCAGCGCATCACCCTGCGGGTTGAGGACGACTCACGCGATCTGTCACAACCGCGTGGCAAGCAATACTGGGAGCCGAAATCTGCCAGCATCTTCTATACCCGCACGACGGGGCTGTGGCAAACGGCATGGCTGGAAGCCGTGAGCGCCGTGCATCTCTCGCGCATCAAGTTCACGCCCGACATTGACGGGCAGGAATTGATCGTCGGCTACGAGTTGAACAAAGCGAAAGTCGAAGCCGAACTGGAAACCGAAATCCGCTACAACGGGCAGGTCATCCACCAGCGCCACCACAAGGCCGAAGCACAAACCTTCGCCCTCGAAGGCACTGCCCTGCATCTGTGGTCGCCCGAAACGCCCAACCTGTACGAGATGACCGTGCGCGTGGTTCAGGGCGGGCAGGTGGTAGATGCCGTCGAGAGCTATTTCGGGATGCGTAAACTCGATGTGCAGAACGGTAAGGTGTGCCTGAACAACCAGCCCTACATGCTGCGCTTGATCCTCGATCAGGGCTATTTCCCGCAGAGCATCCTCGCCTACCCGGACGATGAGGCGCTGAAGCAGGATGTGGAACTGACGAAGGCGATGGGCTTCAACGGTGCGCGTAAGCATCAGAAGGTCGAAGACCCGCGCTACCTGTACTGGGCAGACCACTTGGGGCTGATGGTGTGGGGCGAGATGGCGAACAGCTACGTCTACACGGACAAGAGCGTTGCCATGCTCACCAAAGAGTGGCAGGAAGCCGTCCTGCGCGACTACAACCACCCCTGCATCGTGGCGTGGGTTCCGCTGAACGAAAGCTGGGGCGTGCCGGATATTCCCAACGACCCGCGTCAGACCGACTATCTCAAAACGCTCTACTACCTGACCAAAGCGTTAGACAGCACTCGCCTCGTCATCTCCAACGACGGTTGGGAACACGCCAAGTCCGACCTGCTCACAATCCACGACTACACCGGCGACGAGCCAACCCTGTACGAACGCTACCAGAAGCTAGACTCCACGTTGGCATGGCGGCCTGCGGGCAAGGCGTTGTACGTGCCGACAGTCACCTATTCGGGTGAACCCATCCTTGTCACCGAGTTCGGCGGCATCGCCTACCGCGTGAGCGAACAGGAAGGTTGGGGCTACACCAGCGCCACCGACAGCGACAGCTTCGCCCGCCAGTTGGAAGGCGTATTCCGCCCGATGTACCGGTCGCCGCTGGTGCAGGGCTTCTGCTACACCCAGTTGACCGATGTCGAGCAGGAAATCAACGGCCTGCTGACCTATGACCGCCGTCCCAAACTGCCGCTGGAAACCATCCACAAAATCGTGACCGGGCAGTAAGCCATTCCCGTCCCCATTTCCAATGCAAAAAGCGCACCCTGACGGATGCGCTTTTTAGATCAACCTCACCCCTCTTATCCCCTCTCCGCTCGGAGAGGGGAAGCTAAGCGTAGCGCAGCGGGGTGAGGTTCTTATCTATCCGCAGCCGCCCGCAACCGCCCCGCGTTTGATCGCCAACACCACATGCGGCTCGAAGGCCACCTCAAAGCGATCTTCATGCGGCGCAGAGGCAGGATGCTTCTCGCCATAAGCCATCGGGAAAATGTAGCGCAGCATATCCGACCCGCTGGACTCTATAGCGGCGGCGGTCTTGAAATCCGCCTCCCCGAACGTATCCAGCCACTTATTCACCCCGCCGTCCATGATGTACACGTTCACCACGCTATCCGCCACCAGATAGCGCCATGCTTCGACAGCCTTCTCCTCATCGTTGCTCATCACGAACACC
>CAIPFY010000431.1 GCA_903864435.1 uncultured Chloroflexota bacterium
CCTTCTGCGCCGACGGTGGTGCGGGCGCGGGGCGAAGATGCGGTGGCGGCTTTCGAGCAGATTGAACAGAACGGGCAGATGGAACTGCTGCTCCAGCAGATTGATGATCGGCGGATGCAGCCCGTCACGCTCCAGTTGGGACCACAGAAAGACCCGTTGGGGCCGCTGTTCAAGTCGTTGCGTGGGCAGCACTTAATGCTGATTCCGATCATGGACTCGGCGCGGTTTATCGGCGGGATTATCGCCAGCGTGGTGAACAGCCGCCAGTATAGCAGCGAGGACGCGAAACTGCTGGCCGCCAGCCTTGCGCACGCGGCGGGTTTGGCGGTGGAACGCACCACCATCATTCAGGACATTCTGGAAAAAAGTAGCCGTCTGGAGGCGCTGCTGCGCAGTACGCCGCAGGGTATTTTCTTTGTGGATGATGGCGATCATATCGCGTTCTGCAACCCGCAATTCACTGAACTAAGCGGCATCAGTCCTTCCGAAGTGCTGTTACAAACTCCCGAAGTGCTGCTGCGGGTGCTGTCGCACCAAAGTGATGCGCCGGAACGGGTTTACCGCGAACTGTACGACGCCATTCACCGCGTACTGGATTTGAACCCGGAAGTGCATGAGGAATACCCCATCGTGCAAATCCAGATGCGCAACCCGGAGCGCGATATTCTGGTGGAGTTCATGGCCTTCGGCGAATCGGATGGACGGCGGCAGGGGTGGGCAGGCATTATCCGCGAGGCCACATCGGGACAGCAGATGCACGGCGGTCACAGCGAACTGCTCACTGTCATGTCCGAGCGTATTCGTGTGCCGTATGC
Organism: uncultured Chloroflexota bacterium; assembly: GCA_903864435.1. GTDB lineage: Bacteria > Chloroflexota > Anaerolineae > Aggregatilineales > Phototrophicaceae > CFX2. Next base: position 816 of record CAIPFY010000431.1, read on the forward strand.
TCAGATTCGCGGTTTGCTGGCAATGCTGAACGAGCAGCACAGCCGCTTCAGCCACCGCGAACGCAGTCGTGTGCTGCGTCAGCTTGAGGAGAGCATCGAAGGGCTGGGACACCAGTGGGAGAACTTCTTCGAGATGTATAACCTCGAAGTGTCCGGTACTACGCTCAACCGCGATGAAGTGGATTTGTACGACATTGTGCAGCGGGTGCTGGAAAGTCGGGCGTTCACAGAGATGCGGCGGCAGGTTTTGGTGGATGCACCGGCGCGGTTGCCCACGCTTCTATTGGATGAGACGCGCATCGAAATCGCGTTGGCGAATGTTTTGCACAACGCCGCCAGCTATTCCCCGCGTGGCGCACAGATCACGGTGAAATTCCTGACCACCGCGGATGAAGTGCGGATGATCGTTCACGATCAAGGAATCGGGATTCCGGCTGACCAGCAGGCGCTGGTTTTCGAGCCGTTCTATCAGGCTAATAACAACACCAATGAGGACGGCGCGGGGCTGGGGCTGTATGTGTCACGCGAGATTTTACGCCGACATGGTGGTGAGATGTGGATTGAGAGCCATGCAGGGCAGGGAACATCGGTGGTGATGGCGCTGCCGATCAGCGGTGCGGAGGCGTTGCAACCGATTAACGCCATCCCGTCCAGCGCACCAGCTGTCCGTCGGGCCGATGCTGTTCCTGCGGTTGTGCCAGAACTGCGCACACCCGCTTCTGCGGGGCGGCGGGTATCCGAACGTCCGATGCAAACGATTATGCTGGTGGAAGGGCGCTCCACTCTGGTAGCGCGGCTGAAAGCCAAAATGCAGGATCAGGGCTACGAACTGATTCATTACCGTTCTGGCGAGGAGGCTTTGCGCGATGTATCCAGCGTGCGCCTCGACCTGATTTTCCTCGATGTCACACTGACGGACGCGAACGGTTTGGATATTTGTGAACGGATGTGTAAGCGCACCGAAGTGCCGATTATTATGCTGGCAGACGAGCCATCGGAGGCGGAAAAAGTGCGGGCGCTGATGATTGGCGCGGATGATTACATCGCGCAGCCCATCGGGGATGACGAGTTGATTGCGCGGGTGAATGTGATTTTCAAGCGCCGCCGGATACCAGACCGCACCCGCGAACCGCTTGATCTTGGCAACCTGTACATTGATTTCGCCCGCCGTGAAGTGTTCCTAAACAATAAGCCGCTGGAACTGACCCGCATTGAGTATGATTTGCTACACACGCTCTCGGTCAATCAGGGGCAGGTGCTAACCCATAAGCAGCTTCTGGAAAAAGTGTGGGGGCCGGAGTATCAAGCCGAAACGCAGTATTTGTGGGTGAATGTGAGCCGCCTGCGTAAAAAGCTGGAACCCACGCCGGACAGCCCGCGTTATATCCACACCCAACCGGGCGTGGGGTATGTGTTCCGCCCATCTTAAAATCGCTAAGAAATTCGACGTGTGCGGGCAAGAAAATTGCCTATAATAGAGATTGTTGAGCCATTCCCGGATGGTATGGCTCATTATTTATTTAGTGACGCCAAAGGAATGACTCATGCGAATAGCACTCCTGTTTCTGGTTGTCTTGGGGACTTTGGGGCTGGGGATAGCGACCGTTTCTGCTCAAAGTGGCGATGCTGGTGCGGTGCAGTCCCTGTTGGGCGCAGGACAGCAAACCGTGACAGTGGGCGACCTGTTGTTGGATGAAACTTTCGACAGCGCGGATGCGTGGGAAGCCTATCAGCAAGATAGCGACATCAATCTGAAGGTGGCGAAGGGCGTTTACCGCATGTTCACCAAGATTGATGGCATCGTATGGGGCGTCAACAGCTTGACGCATTCGGATGTGGTGATTGAGGCGGACACGCTGCAAAATTCGGAAGAACTCAACAATGCCTACGGCGTAGCCTGCCGCGCTGGTGTGGATAATGACGGGACGGGCTATTACTTCCGCATCAGCGGGGATGGCTATTACAATATCTCCCGCGTTGATAAGGACGAGATCGTTAAACTGGTCGACTGGACGCAGACCGAGGCGGTTAAGCAGGGGCAAAACCGCAACCACATCACCGCCGTCTGCGTGGGCGATTATCTGGCGCTGTATGTGAACGATGAACTGGTGGCGGAAACCAACGACAGCACTTATACCGAAGGCTTTGCGGCGTTGAGCATTACGGCCTTCGCAGCTGATAACGGCAATGTGAACCCCACCGATGTGTCGTTCGACAATGTGCGCATCTACTCGGCCTTCAGCGGCAACGGCAGCAGTGGCAACAACGGGTCGGTTGCGTCGGTCGTGCTGGATGACTATTACTCACCGGATTCGGCCATCCGCCAACTGCGTGATCTAAACTTTATCCCGCGCAACTCCAATCTGCTGTTCACCGAAGACTACGCCTATTTCACCGGGCAGGGGAACTGGTTCCAGCCGTTGGCGAGCCGTATGCCGCGTACCAATGTGGTCTTTGCCGGCGAGCTGAGCTTCAGGGTGGGCAATCTGGACGTATGGGAACAGTGTACCTTCTCGGTGGGCATCCAGACGAATAACAACGGCACGGCGGTTCGCTATGTGGACTTCGGCCTGTCGAATGCGGGTGAGGCGTTCGTGCTAGATCGCTTCTCCGAAAATCAGGATTCTAATTACATCGTCGCCAATGGCACGTATGATCTGGAGTACACCCACCACGTCATTCTGGTGCTGGTGGATGGCCGCGCTTCGCTGTTCATGGATGGGCAGTTGGTCATTCAGGATTTCGAGGTGGGACGGCGTTCGGGTAGCTACGGTATTTCGCTGGTTGGCGAAGGCAAGGATGCCCGCTGCGAAGGCCGTGACATCTGGGCGTATGAACTGCCCTAAAGCAGAATGAGCGCGGGCTGCGCGGACGACTGGATCGCGCAGTCCGTCGGTGATGATGATCTGCTGGCGCGGAGGGATGCGATCTTAACGCGCCAGCGGATGCCTGTTTGCACCCGTCCCTAGCAACCTCTGATTATGGTTTCCTCATCTTCATTTTTGCAGATAACACAACGGCATCTGTACGCAACCCGATAGTTCGCATACCCTTTTTGCATCGGTGAAAGCAAATTTTAATTATTTGTAAAAATCTTTCTTGGTATGCTATGGATCGAAAATGATTACGCATAATTATATATAATAAATGGCATTAGGCTGATTTGTTTGCGGTAACTATTTATTGAGTGGTGGTAGCAAAGGAATAGCTCATGCGTAAGGTACTCTGGCTTCTGGTTGTTGTAGGCGTTTTGGGCTTCGGGATGTTGACGGCCTCTGCCCAAGTGGAGGATGTGCAATCCATGTTGGGCGCAGGGACGCAGACAGTGACGGTGGGCAATCTGCTGTTGGATGAACCTTTCGATAGCCCGGATGTGTGGGAAAGCTATCAGCAAGATAGCGATGTCAATCTGCGGGTGGAGGATGGTGTTTACCGCATGTTCAGCCAACTGAGTAGCGTCATGTGGGGGATGAACAGTCAGTTGCATACGGATGTAGTCATTGAAGCCGATACGCTGCAAAATTCGGCAGAACTCAACAATGCCTACGGCGTGATTTGCCGTTCTGATGTGGATAATAGTGGGACGGGGTATTACTTCCGCATCAGCGGGGATGGCTATTACAGCATCGTTCGTGCCGAAAAGACCGAGATGGTTGCGCTGGTCGAGTGGACGCAGTCTCCTGTGGTCAATCAGGGGCAGAAAAGCAATCACATCACCGCCGTGTGTGTGGGTGATTATCTGGCGCTGTATGTGAATGGGGAGTTGGTGGCGGAAGCCAATGACAGCACCTACAGCGAAGGCTATGCCGGGTTGAGTGTTTCGGCTTTGGCAGATAGCAAAGGCAACCTGAAACCCACTGATGTGTCGTTTGACAATGTGCGGATTTACGAAGCCTCCAGCGGCACTAGCGTACTGACTCCGGTTCTGTCGGACGCAGCACAGCAAACGGTGACGGTGGGCAATCTGCTGTTGGATGAACCTTTCGACAGTGCGGATGCTTGGGAAGCCTATCAGAAAGATAGTGATGTCAATCTGCGGGTGGAGGATGGCGTTTACCGCATGTTCAACCAACTGAATAATGTCATGTGGGGGTTGAACAGTCAGTTGCATACGGATGTGGTTATCGAGGCCGATACGCTGCAAAATTCGGAAGAACTCAACAATGCCTACGGCGTGATTTGCCGTTCAGATGTGGATAATAACGGTACGGGGTATTACTTCCGCATCAGCGGGGATGGCTATTACAGCATCGTTCGTGGCGAAAAGACCGAGATGGTTCCACTGGTCGAATGGACGCAGACCCCTGTGGTTAATCAGGGGCAGAATAGCAATCACATCACCGCCGTGTGTGTGGGTGATTATCTGGCGCTGTATGTGAATGGGGAGTTGGTGGCGGAAGCCAATGACAGCACCTACAGCGAAGGCTATGCCGGATTAAGTGTTTCGGCTTTGGCAGATAGCAACGGCAACGTGAAACCCACCGACGTGTCGTTCGACAATCTGCGGATTTACGAAGCCTCCAGCGGTAAAGGCAAACGGTAGTGGCGGATCGAGGTGATCTTAGCGATGAGATCACTTCCCCGAAATTTTCGGGCGTATGAACTGCCCTAAAGCAGAATGAGCGCGGGCGCTCTATCCCGTATCGGCTTCGTTCGTACATGAGTGTGATTTTGCAGCGCCGCCGGACTGTGCTACGCTACACAGACCGGACGGCGCTGTGTTTTTGGGTAGCCCGTTTCTTGCCGTTGTATAGTGAACCTTCCGGCGGGACTGGGTGTACTGTAGCGGAGTGGTTGAAACGTGTGGAGTATGCGCATGGTCAAGCGGTTGGCGGGAATCCTCCTGATGCTGTGCCTGATGGGGGCGACGCTTCCGCTAGGGGCGCAGTCCTCAGCCGTCACGTTGACCGTCCGCCCCGGATTTGATGGCAGTTTCCGCGAAAACGATTGGACTCCGGTTGCGATTCAGGTGAGTAATGACGGCGCGGCCATCGAGGGGCATCTGGTGGTGCGCCCCGAAACGTCGCCCGATGCAGTGAGCAGCACCTTCAGTACCCCCGTCAGCCTGCCCGCCGGAGCGCGTAAATCCCTCTTTTTGTATATCGGCCTGAGCAGTTTCGCCACCGAATTCCGCGTGGATTTGATGGATTCGTCCGGTGGCTTGGTGACTTCCACTACTGCGATTGTTCATGCGCTTCAGCCCCGCGATCAGTTGGCTGTGGTGTTCAGCCAGTCCGCCAGTGGCACACTGGACATGACCGGTGTGCATGATGGCGCGTTTGTTGCGTCGCAGGCCAACTGGCAAGTTGATGATTTACCTGACCGTGCGGCGGCGCTGACTTCGGTCAACCGCATGGTGTTCAGCGATATTGACAGCGGCGCGTTGAGCAGCGCCCAACGCGCCGCGATAGCCGATTGGGTGGCGGGCGGTGGGCATTTGATCGTGACGGGCGGGACGAGCTGGCAGAGTACGGCGGTTGGCTTGGCGGACTTGCTGCCGCTGCTGCCTTCCGCCAGTGTCACAGTGGACAGCCTCACTCCGCTGGCGGACTGGCTGCACTGGGGCGATGACCGCCTGCAAGGGGCGACGGTGATCGCCACCGGCACGCTCTCGCCTGTGGCGCGGGTGCTGGTGCAGGATGCGGACGGCAAGCCGCTGCTGGCGCGGCGCACGGTGGGCGCTGGCACAGTGGATTACCTGACGATGAACCCGAACGCTACCCCGCTGCGCGGTTGGGGCGGCTTGAACGATCTGTGGTTGGCGCTGGTGACTTCGGTGCCGCCGCCGCCCAGCTGGGCGTATGGCCTATCCAGCCCGTCGTCGGCGGTGGATGCGGTGAGCATCCTGCCCGGTGTGGATATGCTGGTGGATGCGCTGCCGCTGTGCGGTTTCCTCGCGTTGTATATCGCCCTCATCGGCCCGTTGAACTATTTGATTTTGAACCGCATCAACCGCCGCGAATGGGCGTGGGTGACAATCCCGCTGTTTATCGGGCTATTCAGCGCGTTGGCGTGGTTCTTGGGGTTCAACCTGCGCGGCAACGAGGTCACGATTGGCCGCTTGACGCTGGTGGAAACATGGCCCGATCAGGAACGGGCGCGGGTGGGGCAGTTGGTGGGGATGCTCTCGCCGCGCCGTGCGCTGTACAGTTTGCAGGTGTCCGATAGTAGCCTGTTGCGCCCGCTGACACAGCCCTACACGGGTGTGAGCATGTTCGGCAGCAGCGTGCAAGACAACACCACCATTGAGCAGGACGGGGATTTCCGCGCTGCCGAGTTTCCGGTAGATGCCAGTTTTATCGTGGGTTTTCGCGCCGAGACGACTCTGCCCAAGCCGGACATCAGCGGGCAGGCGGCGCTTTCCTACGATGTGCAGACGGGCTTGCAGGAAATGCGCGGCTCGGTGCGCAACGATAGTCAGTGGACGCTCAACAATCCGGTCATCCTCGTGCGCGGGCAGTCGGTGGCGCTGGAAAAGGCACTTGCCCCCGGTGATGTTCTTCCATTCACGGCGACGCTCTCCGGCGAGGGCCTGCCGTCCCCGTCGGTTATGTCGTATGAAGACGCTATTTTGCGGTCAGGGTTCAATCGCACTTTCCGGTCACAGGGGACGCAACCGACTATCAATGACCTGCTGCAAAATCCGCTGCTGGACAAGAACGAACAGCGGTATTGGAGTGGGGATGCCTCGTATGCTGAACAGGAAACCTATCGTCGCTACCTGTACCTTCAGGCCATTGTGGACGACCCTTACCGTGTGGTGACGCGCCGGGGCGATTTCGCCTATCTTGCCGGTTGGGTGGACGGTTCGCCACTGGGCGTTGACCTGACGGGCGCGGCTTCGCGGACGCTGGATACCCTGCTGGTGATCGCGCAGATTCCGGTGGAAGTGGTGCAACCATCGGGCGATGTGCTGATTACGGCGGATCGTTTTACATGGACAGTGCCGAGTCAGACGGGGTTGAATGAGGTGGGGCCGATTGATTTCGCGCTGCAACCGGGGGAAGAAGTGGTGTTCCGCTTCACCCCGCTGCCGGACGCGGTGCTAAATACCGTCAGCGAGCTTTCGGTCGTGCTGAACCGTACACGGGGATTCGGCCTGACGCTGGATTTTCAACTGTGGAATTGGGAACAGCGCGTGTGGGAAGATCAGCGCATCAGCGACGGGAACAGCGTGCAAATCCGGCAACCGGGGCGCTACCTCGGCCCGCAGAACGCGGTGTTGCTGCGGGTGACAGCGGATACGGCGGGCGGCTACCCGCGCTTTGATGATTTGAGCATCGAGCAGCGCGGGCGTTTTTAGGGCGGCTGTGAAATGTGTTTCTACGAATATCAGGCAGGAGTCGCGGGATGAGCTTCATCATCGAAACCAGAGATTTACGCAAGAAGTACGGCAAGTTCGATGCGGTGAATGGCCTGTCGCTGGAAGTGCCTGCCGGTTCGATCTACGGTTTTGTGGGGCCGAACGGCGCGGGCAAGACCACCACCATGCGGATGCTGACCACGCTCACGCGGCCTAGCTCTGGCGAGGCGTGGGTGGCGGGGCATTCGGTACAGGCCGAACCGCGTGCGGTGCGCCGCGCCATCGGCTATATGCCGGACGAGTTCGGCGTGTATGACGATATGCGCGTGTGGGAATACCTCGATTTTTTTGCGGCCTGCTACGACATTCCCGAAATTAACCGCAAGAAGCTGATTGATGATCTGCTGGAACTGGTTGACCTGACCCACCGCCGCGATGATATGGTGGATAAGCTCAGTCGGGGCATGAAGCAGCGCCTGTCGCTGGCGCGGACGCTGGCGCATGACCCGGCGGTGCTGATCCTCGATGAGCCGGCTTCGGGACTCGACCCCCGCGCTCGCGTGGAAATCCGTGAGCTGCTGGTGGAACTGGCTAAGATGGGCAAGACCATCTTCTTCTCGTCGCACATCCTCGCGGACGTGAGCGAGATTTGCACGCACATCGGCATCATCGAAGGCGGCAAGATGGTGGCGCAGGGCAGTATGCAGGAGATGCGCGCCCAACTCATGCCGCACCGCGAGATTATGGTGACGGTGCGCGACGACGACTCGGCGCAGAAGGTGGCCGGGCTGGTCAGCGGGATTGCGGGCGTGATTCATGCGGTGGTGATCGAGCCGAAGGCCGGACGGTCACGGGTGAGGATTGATTTCACGGGGGATGACGATGGGGTGGCGGCGGTGAATACGGTCATCAGTACCGGCGGGGTGGCGATTCTAGGCTTCACCGAGGAGACGAAAGACCTCGAAGCCATGTTCATGCGCGTGACCAAAGGCATCGTCACCTGACCCTCAACCCCCGCCCCCTTCTCCCTCAGAGCGAAGGGGTGCAAGAGGGTTACACAGTTTTGAAGTCCCTCGCCATGACGCGAATGCGGAGGGACTACAGGGTGAGGGTGGATTTCAGACGAACAGGGCGCACCAGATGAGGACTGAACGATGAGCGCAGAAGCATCTCTGCCGAGTGCTGCGGGTATCGAGGAAGCGGTGAGTCCGCGTGAAGCGCGTCTGGAACGCGCCGCGCTCATTTTGCGTCGGGGTGCGGTTGCCAACGGCATCCTTTCCGGCGTGGTGCTGCTGTTGGCGATCCTCGGCGGAATCGGCCTCGTGCCGGGGCTGTTCGGCAGTTTGCGTCCGCTATTGTGGGCGCAGGCTGGCGGCGGAGATGACGCGGCGGTGGCGGCGGTCATTCTGCTGACGCAAGTCAATTTGAGCCTGCTGCTGGTGATGATGGTGGGCATACAGGCGAGGGAGACATGGGCGCTGGCGGGCGTGTGGTTGCTGGCGGCGGCGAACGGGGCGGCGCTGGCGCTGCTGGGGTTCACCCCTGCGCTGCTCACGCTCGTTTTCGCGCTGTGGGCGGGGCTGACGATCAGCCGTGATGTACGCGCTTTCCGCATGAATCCGGTCATGCTGAAAGAACTGCGCGGACGGATGCGCGGGATGCGGGCGTTCGTGGTACTGACGGTGTATCTGGGGCTGATGAGTGGCTTCACGGTGCTGCTATATTTGACGGTGGCGGCCACCAGTCGCACACTGGGGTCGGCGGCGGGTGAGGTCGGGCGCTTGCTGTTTTCGGGCGTGGTGGGCATCGAACTGATGCTGATTGTGTTCATCGCCCCGGCGTTCACGGCGGGCGCGATCACGGGCGAACGCGAACGGCTGACCTATGATCTGCTCAAAACTACGCTGCTCCCCAGCCCGTCTTTCGTGATCGGCAAGCTGGAATCCGCGTTGGGGTATGTGCTGCTGTTGCTGCTGGCGGCCATCCCGCTGCAAAGTATTGCGTTTTTGTTCGGCGGCGTGACCGAAACCGAGTTGCTGCTGTCGTTCGTGATTTTGACAGTGACGGCTATCGCGCTCGGTGCGGTGGGCATTTTCTTCTCCGCCATCATGGAGCGCACCCTGTCCGCCAGCATTCGCTCATATATGGTCACGCTGGCGGCGACCTTCGGTGTGCCGCTGGTGCTGTCGGTGGTGCTGGGCATTCTGTCGTCCGCCATTCGCACCAAACCCGCCGTCCTCGAAGCGGCTTTCGTCTATCTAAACGACTTGCTGACCAGTATGAACCCGATTGCGACAGCCATTAACACACAGCAGTTGTTGATTAACCGTCAGGTGATCGGCTTCTGGACGGACACGCTGGTGAGTACCGGCGCGACCATCCCCCGCGTTTCGCCCTGGATCACCTTCACCATCATCTATCTGGTGGCGGCGACGGTGCTGGTAGTGCTTTCGGTACAGCGTATGCGTAAGAGCGAGGGCTGAGGCTTATGGCCGCCCCATCTGTTTACCCTGATTACCTCGAACGTCATTCCGATTTGCTCGGTTTCGTGCGCCGCTGGGATCGGCGGTTGCGCTGGCAGCAGGTCAGCCTGTGGCTGCCGCGTGCGTTATTACCCGGCTTGGCGCTCGGTATTGTGCTGGCGCTGATCGCTCGTACCCGTCCGCTGCTGTTGCCCCCGCAGATCGCGCTGGTGGCTGCCCTCGGCGCGGTGGTGGGTGCGGTGCTGATGCTGCTGGCAGTGTGGCTGTGGCCGAGGGCTGTTTTGCAGGCCGCCCGCCGTTTCGACCTGTTGTTCGGGCTGAACGAACGGGTTTCGACGGCGCTGGAACTGCTGGAGGGGCGCATCCGGGGCGATTCAGGGCTGTTGCAGTTGCAGGTTGAGGACGCATGGTCACAGGCGGGGACGGTGCAGCCGTCCAGCCATCTGCCGCTGATCTGGCGCAGGCGCGAATGGGCTGGCGTGGCGCTGGCCGGTGCGGTGCTGGCGGCGTTGTTGTTGCTGCCGAATCCTCAGGCCGAGGCCATCTCCGATAATACGGTGGAGCAAGCGGCGTTGCAGGCTGCACAGGAAGAATTGAAGCAGATCACTGCCGAGGTTGCCGCCGACCCTACGTTGAGCGAAGAAGAACGCGAACAGCTTTTGCAGGCGCTTCAGGACAGATTAGATCGGCTGCAACAGCCGGATGTGACCACCGAAGAAGCCTTCGCTACGCTTTCGGAGGCGAAAACCGCGTTGCAACAACAGGCGGATGCGCTGGAACAGCAGCGCAACGCACAACAGTCCGCGTTGGAGGCTGCCGCGCAAGCGTTACAGCAAATGAACGCGAATGCTGAGGCGCAGTCTGGCGACCAGACGGCTTCGGAGGCGATGCAAAACGCGCTGCAAAACCTGCCGAACATGACCCCCGAACAACAACAGGCACTGGCGCAGGCGCTGGAACAGGCCGCGCAGCAGCTTCAGCAGACCAACCCGCAGGCGGCACAGGCCATGCAGCAGGCGGCGGATGCGCTGCGACAGGGCGACACCGCCACCGCGCAGCAGCAACTCCAGCAGGCGGCGGACGCGCTGCAACAGGCCGAACAGCAGGCCGAGGGGCAAGCGCAGGCCAGTCAGCAGTTGCAGCAGTCGGCGCAGGCGATGGAACGCAGCGCCGAAGCGGTCAGTCAGTCGCAGCAGGGCGAACAAGGCCAGCAAGGGCAACAGTCGCAGCAGGGCGAGCAAGGCCAGCAAGGGCAACAGTCGCAGCAAGGCGAACAAGGCCAGCAGGGGCAACAGTCGCAGCAAGGCGAACAAGGTCAGCAAGGACAGCAATCGCAACAGGGCGAGCAAGGCCAGCAGGGGCAACAGTCGCAGCAGGGCGAGCAAGGCCAGCAGGGGCAACAGCCGCAGCAGGGCGAGCAAGGCCAGCAGGGGCAACAGTCGCAGCAGGGCGAACAAGGTCAGCAGGGCGAACAAGGCCAGCAGGGGCAACAGTCGCAGCAAGGCGAACAAGGCCAGCAAGGGCAGCAGTCCGGGCAACCGGCGCAGAGCAATCAGACCGGTCAGCAAAGTGACGCGCAGGGGCAACCCGGCGGGGCGGCGGCGGGCGCGGGCGATCAATCTGGCGAGACGAGCAGTCAGGGTGGCTTTCAGCAGACGCAGGGCGAAGTGAATCAGGATAACAACCCGGACGGGCAGGGCGAAAGCCAGTACGATCCGGTCTATGCGCCGCAGCGCATCGGCGGCACGGGCGATCAGCAGGTGCAGTTAGACACGAATGGTGCGAACACGCCGCTGCAAGAAGGGGAGTTCACCCAGAACCCGGAGGGCGAGGCGGCTGTCCCTTACAATCAGGTGTTCAGCGACTACAGCGGCGCGGCTAACCGTGCGCTGGAGAGCGATTACATCCCGTTAGGGCTGCGCGATGTGGTGCGCGATTATTTCTCGTCACTGGAACCGGGGCAGAACCGGACGCGGCCTTGAGAAGCGGCGGCGAACTAGGGTGTGAATTGTATTGAAGGGCGAAAGACCTATGACGGACGCAGGTGAAGCGATTTCGATGGAACAGTTCAGCCGTCTCGCACAGGCGATTGAAGCCGAGGTGGGACGGGTGATCGTGGGGCAAAAGGCGGTGGTGCGCGGCGTGTTGATCTGCGTGCTGGCAAGCCGCCACGCGCTGCTGGAAGGTGTGCCGGGGCTGGGTAAGACCATGCTCATCCGGTCACTGGCGGACGCGCTGGATTTGAAGTTCGCCCGCATCCAGTTCACGCCCGATTTGATGCCTGCCGACATCACCGGCACGGACATTTTGGAGGACGACGAACAGGGGCGGAAGGTGAAGGTGTTCCAGCCGGGGCCAGTGTTCGCTAATCTGGTGCTGGCGGACGAGATCAATCGCGCCACGCCCAAAACGCAGTCCGCGCTGCTGGAAGCCATGCAAGAGCAAACGGTCACGGTGGCGAACCGCAGTTATCATCTCGAACCGCCATTTTTCGTACTGGCGACACAGAATCCGCTGGAGATGGAAGGCACATACCCGTTGCCGGAAGCGCAGTTGGATCGCTTCATGTTCAAGGTGAATGTGCAGTACCCCTCGGTGAGCGATCTGGTCACGGTGCTGGAACGCACGACGGGCAGCAGTACGCCCCACGCGGGCAAGGTGGCGGACGGCGCACAGATCATCCACATGGGGCAGTTGGCGCTGAATACGCCGGTGGCGACGCATGTCACCGAATATGTGGCGCGGTTGATTGTGGCGAC